>JAFSLP010000096.1 GCA_017448345.1 Paludibacteraceae bacterium
CAACTACTCCTACAGACCGCAAACAACGCAAGATTGTTTAACTTAATTTAGGAGATTTAATTATGACACCTGCAATGTATCGTAGAAACAGTTGGTTCCCAACAGTATTTGATGAGTTTCTGAACTCGGATCTGATGAACAGCGTAAGTACAACCGCTCCGTCGGTTAACGTCAAAGAAACCGAGAAAGCGTATATCGTCGAACTGGCAGCGCCGGGCGTAAAGAAAGACTACTGCCGCGTTCATATCGACGAGGATCACAACCTCTGCGTCGCCATCGAGAACAAGTTCGAACACAAAGAGGAAGACAAACACTCGCACTATCTGCGCCGCGAGTTCTCGTACACCAACTACGAGCAGAAATACAGTCTGCCGGATGATGTGAACGAAGAAGAAATCAACGCCAAGGTAGAAGACGGTATTCTGACTATCGAACTGCCGAAACTCCAGAAAGTAGTAGGCAAGACGACGAAACAGATTGAGATCAAGTAGAGTTGAGAGTTGAGAGTTTAGGGTTTAGAGTAGTTTTAAAGTTCTAAAGTTCTAAAGTTTCAAAGTAGAAAGAACGGCAACCGGAAGGCTGCCGTTTTTTCTGGTGGCAGGGAAGGGACGAAAGGCGAAGGAGAGGACGGGGAAATCGTGCATCGGTGCACGATGCAGCGAAAAAATTGTGTAAAGAGACGATTTTTTTTTGCATAATTCAAAAAAAAGCAGTAAATTTGCAGCCGAAACCAGAATCAGAATACTATGTTACACATTCAAGAAGAAGCATCGCGGTGCCTGTTATGCTACGATGCGCCGTGCGGAGAGAAAGTGGCACGCGCTATCCGCGCAGCCCGTTTTGACAATCTATGGACTGCCGTTGAGCTGTTCAATGAGCTGAGTGAAGAAGAGTTGGTACAGGGCGAGAAAGCCTGTATCCATTACGACAAACCTATTCGCATAGCGGCTTTGAAAGAAGCCGTATGCAAAGTACAAAGGGACGATGTACAATGTACGAAGGACGATGTACAATGTACGAAGGAAGAATTGCCGAGTCTGGAAATCAATTTCTGCGACTTGGTATGCGAGAACCCGTTCTTCTTGGCGAGTTCGGCAATCTGCACGAACTATGACATGGTGTCCCGGGCACTGGAAGCCGGCTGGGCAGGGGTGTTCTACAAGACCATCACCAAAACGGATATCCGCGAAGTGTCGCCGCGTTTTGACGCCGTGCGCAAAGAGGGTACGCCCTTCGTCGGATTCCGGAACATGGAGCAGCTGAGCGAGAACCCCTACACCGAGGATTTCGATATTCTCCGCCGGCTCAAAGAGAACTATCCGACCAAACGTATCATCGCGTCTATCATGGGGCAGACGGAAGAGGAGTGGATTGAGTTGGCGAAGATGGCAGAGGCGGCAGGCTGCGACGCCGTGGAGCTCAATTTCTCCTGTCCGCAGATGAAGTTAACCGGTCTGGGAAGCGACATCGGTCAGAACTCCGAGTTGGTGCTGTTCTACACCCATTTCGTAACCGAGGCAGTGAGGATACCCGTCATCCCGAAGATGACGCCGAACGTAAAGACGCTGACTACTCCGGCATTAGCAAGTTTCTTCGGCGGCGCCAAAGGAATAAGTGCCATCAACACCATCAAATCCATCACGATGAGCCACGAATCCGAAGTGAGCGGCAAGATAACCGTGAGCGGCTATTCGGGCAAAGCCGTCAAGCCTATTGCGCTGCGCATGGTTTATGAAATGGCAGACAATCCCGTTCTTCACCAAGCCGGTATAGAGAAACATGTGGATATCAGCGGAATAGGCGGCATAGAGACATGGCGCGATGCGCTGGAGTTCATCCAGCTCGGCTGCCGTAACGTACAGGTATGCACCGCCGTGATGCAGTACGGCTACAGGATCATAGACGACCTGAAAACCGGATTGCAGCACTACATGGCGGAGCGCGGCGTGACGGAACTCAAGAAACTGGTAGGCGAGAAACTGCCGGATGTCGTCCTGCCTTCCGATCTGGACCGCGAGACCATTGTTTATCCGCAGATTGACAAGACGAAATGTATCGGTTGCGGACGATGCTACGTGTCATGCATGGACGGCGGACACCAAGCCATCAGCTTCGAAGTACAAAGGGACGATGCGCAAGGTACGAAGGACGAAGGAGGCACAAGGAAACAACGCGAACCGAAGATTATCGGGTCGAAATGCGTAGGATGCCATTTGTGCCGGCTGGTATGTCCGACAGGGGCTATCGGCTCAGCCAAACGAATCAGCAAAAGGCAATAACACTCACTTGTCTGTTACCGCCCGTCACCTGCAATCAGCAGGATAATCCAAGTCAGCAGAGGCGAGACGAAGAAAGAGAGCAGCGCCCAGCCCAGCGGGTCACGGTGCCGGTTCACTGCCATCCGGTAGGCGATGTGGATGCGGATGAAATAAACGGCTAACAGAACTATCAGACCGCAGAAAATACCTATCAGACCTACTGCCAGACCTGACATGCCGGCGAAAAGACCAATAAACAGGTCTTGTAACGAGGTGATGAAATCTTCCATAATGAATTGATATATTGGTTCTTATTTGGCGTATCGTTGCCTTTTGCTTCCGTTTGGGCATGCAAAAGTACAACAAAAATTGCACATACGCAAATATTTTTCCCTTTTTTCGGAAATTATCTTCCTCATCCTGCATGTAAGGCGGGATGTCTCTTGTGCTGTTTTTCCTTTCTGACGCTTCCTGTTTCGTGGGCAAGTACGCCGTTTAGCCAAAATATCCACAAGGCTGAAAATGCGTTCTGTCAATTTTCCAGTATTCGGGCTGGAATGTGTAAAAATTGACGGATTGACAGCAAAAACAGCCGGAAAGTGACAAATAATCCACATAAATGTATAATATACGTTGCAGAATGAAAAAAATATAAATTATATTTGCATATGTCAAAAAAAAGTCGTATTTTTGCACTGCAATTTAACAATCTCACAAAATAGTGTTTTATAACATATTTTTCCGCAAATAAGTAATTTTAAAAACTCGTGCTCTTTATGGACGGCAATGACAAAGGTATTCGCAAATTGGCATAACACCAGCTACCTGATAGACAAGCAGTCAGAGACATAAGAGCCTGCAGCATCAAAAACAAAGATTCTTACCGGACAGAACGAATTCAGTACTCAGAGTGGAATGAGTGTGGACGTAACTGTCTGATTGTCAGTATAGACAAGGATGTATAAACGGCTGTTTGAAAAGAGTTTCGCAGAGCTGTAACCTATTGAATGAATGGGTGTTATTGTTGATTTATACCCATCTGCAAAATAGGACGGTTTGGTGAGTTGGTAGCAAAAAAGGGCAAATATCCCTGCAAACGCAGGTTTTATGACCCTCTGTGGCATCATCTGAAAAGCGGAATGACAAACTAAAGCCCGCATGAACTTAAAATGCATAAATAGTGCCGGCAATCAGCACTTAAAAAAGGATTGAAGTGAACATTGACATAGTGGAATTACCGAAAAAGGCAGAAAAAACAAAGGTTTTTTGCTCAAATGCTTGTGTATTCCAAATATTTGTTGTACCTTTGCGAAAAATTTCGTTACGAAAAGTTTCGTAATGAATTAATCGTTTAGAAAAATTAATAAACGAAAAGTTTCGTAATAACACAAGTATATGGAAAATCCGTTTAAGTTTGGTTCTATCGTAGAGGGTGAGTTCTTTACAGACCGTGTAAAAGAGACAGCGTACATCTGCAATTTCTTGAATAGCAGAAATCATCTTGTCTTGATTAGTCCGCGTCGTTTCGGCAAAAGCAGCCTTGTGCTCAAAGCTGTAAAAAAGACAAATCGTCCGTTTGTCCGCCTTAATCTGCAAAAGGTTACTTCGATTGCGGATTTTGCTGCCAAATTACTGACAGAGGTCTATAAAACACATCCGTGGGAGAAGATCAAGCAGCAAGTGATGCGATTCCGTATCATTCCTACCATTACGAACAACCAAGTTACGGGTGCTATCGAGATAGGTTTCCAACCCACGCAAGACCAGCGTATTCTTCTTGAAGATGTGTTCGCACTTATCGAGAACGCACACACAGAGAAAGACCGGTTGGTGGTTCTTCTGGATGAGTTCCAAGAGATACGTGCTATCTCGCCGGTTCTGGAAAAAATGCTTCGTGCAATCATGCAGGAACAGAAACACGTCAACTACATTCTTTTGGGGAGTCAAGAGAGTATGATGACGGACATCTTTGAGAATGTTAAGTCACCTTTCTACCACTTTGGAGAACTGATGCGGTTGCAGAAATTGCCGCGTGCGGAGTTTGAGGAATATCTCAAAACACGGTTTGAACCTGTCTTCCACCAGCAATCGGAAGAGCTGACCAGACAAGTGCTGGACTATACAGACTGCCACCCGTATTACACACAAGAACTGGCTTCCCGAATGTGGCAGGTAGGAGTCCTGAATGAATCTCAATCAGAGGTTATGCAGACCGCCATTCAAGAGATTGTCAATACGCATGATTTGAGTTACGAACGTATCTGGCTCAATTTCAACCGTACCGATATGTGGATATTGCAACGGCTGGCAGCCCAATCTGACCTACAAACAGGTGAATATCGGACAAGTACTATCTATAGCGCACTCAAACGGTTGCAGCACTCAGGTCATGTGATATATACTGACCGTTACGAGATTGAAGACCCGTTCTTCAAAGCATGGCTGCTAACAAAACTGTAGTTTGATTACGAAGGATGTCGTTACGAAAAATTTCGTAATAAAAGTAATCGTTCGAGCTCTGAGAGAAATCAGGCGGGGCGAGAGTTACAAACAGATAGCTGACAATTTTAATCCTTTAGCTCTGAAAGACGCGTTGAAGGGATTAGGAATACTCTTCTGATTAACTCCTTATTGTAAGACAAACGGTAATTCCACTATCAAACGGAGTTGCCGTTTTTTGTGCGCACATTATATAAACATATACGCGCAAAAATGAAGGCAGACTCATACACGCGCATATCATTAATATGGAAATAATATGAAATAAATCATATAATATAAGATACTAAATACAAGATACAAATACCGCGAAATATAGTGCATCAGCCGGCACTCCAAAAACGATTGAAAAGATCTTTGACATAGTGTACTTCTATTGAAGAAAAATGCGTTTTTCAACGAAAAAGTTGAGAAAATGCTTGCGTATATCAAAAATTTGTTGTAACTTTGCAGCGAAATTCAGTAAAGAGCACAAAGCTATGATAGCGACATTAGCGGAAATCCAGAAGTTCCTCAATGACTTTCACCAAAAAGTGGAGGTGTTTGATATCTTCTTTCTAGATGATAGAGAGAAGAATCGGGATTCTATCCCCGAGTTAGATATTGTTCTGGGGGCGCGTAAACAAGTGATTCAATCCTTGACGGTAAATGATTATTCTGAAGGTCCAATTACAAATCTCCTTAACAAATGGGGCGATTTATGGGTTTTCGGGAAAGACATCAAAGGTCAAGAGGTGTATATCAAGATTGCTTATGGCATACCTAATGCACGCGCTATATGCATTTCTTTCCATTTAGCGGAATTTCCAATGACATACCCATATAAGAAAGGAGGCAAATCATGACACCAAGACAAGTAATTGAAAGCCCTTTTGCAGAGAATGCTAAAGCTCGACTGCAACATTTGACGGAAACCATGGTATTCCGAGGAGAGAAATATACCTATGAGCATATCAACTATCGTTGTGAAGAGACCGGTATAGAGTTTACTACGGACGAAATGGACTTCGATAATATGGAGCGTGTATATGTTCAATATCGCACGAAATATGGGATTCCTTCTCCAGCAGAGATAAAGGAGACGCGAGAGTTATATGGTTTATCCGCCTCGAAGATGTCGGAGATTCTTGGACTAGGAGCAAACCAATACCGTTTGTATGAGGATGGCGTTATGCCGAGCGAAGCTATTGGTAAAATGCTACAGAGCATTCGTACTCCGGCGGTATTCCTCGGCTATGTAGAGAATAGCAAAGGTCAAATGTCTGCAAAAGAATATGAGAAGTTAAGCCAAAAGATTCAGAAGCATCTTATTTTGGATTTAAAAGTAAGAAATACCATCTCATGGTTTAGAGAATTATTCTCTCCTCATGTCTTGGGCAAGGTGGCCATGTAGATTTTGCTTAAACGTAAGGAAGTTTCTTCAATAGGAGCAGCGGTTTTTCCGTCGCTCCTATTTGTTTATGGAAGTACATTATGAGTAAAGTGAATGTAAATGCGTACATACACACACGTACAATATACAATAAAACGAATATAATATATAAAAAACTACACAATATGAAAAATTTCAACTTTTTATCAAACTTGTTGCAAAGGGTGTCTGCAATGAGTGGAATGAGAGCGGAAACTATCAATTACGACGGGCAACCGGCGGTCAACCGACGGGCAAACATGACCCCGGTGCTACGTCATTGCAAAGCAAGTGACGCGAGAGTGGCGCAAGAGTGGTACGAGAGTGGCGCAAGAGTGGCGCAAGAGTGGTGCGAGAGTGGCGCGAGTGTGGTGCGAGAGTGGCTGCAAAAAAGTAGCGCAAGGGTAGCGCAAGGGTTGCGGAAAAGTGTACGATTCGCAGCCACTATACTGGTATTACTCTGGATTGGAGTTGGGAGTGCATGGGGAGAGGCTACAAAGCAGCTAGAACTTGACTTTACAAACAACACCAATTGGGGATTCCCAACTAGTAAAACAACAAGTTCTAATAGTTACACAAATGGCATAACCATAACTCTTGCAGGTGGTGGCTCTAGCAATGGTTATTCATATAACGCCTCTGGATATTTAGCTGCCGGAAAGAATAATTTTACACTGACATTTCCTGCTTTCTCTTTTACGACGACTAAAATTGTTGTAGTAGGAAAATCCAGAGCATCTTCTAATGTTACACAAAATATTTATGTTGAATCAACTGCTGTGAGCACATCCACAACAGGAGCGACAGGAACAAACACATATAATATCGATAGTTCCTATCAAGCCGCAGGTACAATATATGTATTTAAAGTTACAAACGCATATAATACACAAATAACTAAGATTGAAATTTGGGGAGAAGCTGCGGCAACAAAAACGTACCATGAATGGAATGGAAGCAGTGCCTTTACTACTTCGAGTGGTGGAGCAACATTAGAGGAAGTACCATCCTTATGCGATTGGGCGATTGAGCCTTATGGCTGGTGTTCGGAGGAGAAATACGCATCAAGTGATTATCCGACCGATAAGATATGGTTCAAAGATGTAAGTTGGCCTGCCGGTAAAACGGATTTATATGCTCTTTACCGAGTAGGAAGCAGCCCTTATTATTATTATAGCACAAAACCGACTATTTATACCATCACCTACAATTTGACTAATGCCACCAAAGATGATGAATTCAGCTATTCCTGTATGAGCGATATGGTTGACGTACTCGGCACGAGTAATTTCTATGGATATTTCAAACCCGCTGATGGTTATATATTGGATGAGAGTTGTATTAGCGTCACAATGGGTGGGTCTCCGGTTAGTTCGAGTAATTATTATTGGGATTATGAGTATAGCTATTCTGGTTATGATTACACGGCTGAATTTTATATGGAAAACATTACCGGCAATGTTGTTGTAACAGTGACAGCCAAAGAAGATGTTTGTACCAATAGTGTCACTATTGAAACGGGCAGTCCGACAAACTGCACGATTAGTGCGAGTGCAGCGAGCGTTTCTACATGTAGCGGGACAAAGCAGGTGACGATAAGCGTTACGCCGAACTCTTGTTATGCTGCACCAGTTAAAGCAAGTGTGACTTCCACAGGAACAACTGCAACATGGGTTAGTGGTCCGACGCTGAATGCCGGTCACTATGATTATGTGTATAGTTTCGCTGAAAATGCGACAGGAACAGCGACGTTTAATTGCAGCCTCTCGACAAAGACTACCTATACCGTTAGTTATGCAGCGGGAACTGTTCCTTCTGGCGGAGGTTCTATAACAGGTTCGCAGGCTAATGACACCAAGACTTGCGGCACAAGTATGCCGTTACCCGGCGAGACATTCCACACAACCGGTTATACACAGACAGGTTGGTCCAAGACCGATGGTGGTTCGCAGTATGCCGCTGTGGGAGGTAGTTATACTGACAATGCAGCACAGACTTTCTATCCCGTTTGGACAGTAAATTCTTATACTGTGACATGGAAGGTGAATAACACAACCTATTCAGCAGGGGGATCAGCGAGTGTCAATCATGGGAGTCATATAGCCACACTGCCGACAGCTCCAAGTCCTGCAAGTTATTGCGGAGATGTGTTTGTGGGATGGACGACAGACGAGAATTATGTTCATAATACGTCACCGTTATATACGACAGCAAGCGGTTTCCCGACGGCAAGCGGAGCGCAAGTGTTCTATGCCGTGTTTGCGGATTATACAACGGAATAAAGAATGAGAGAAAAAGGATGTTTAATGATTAAAATTGAAACGACTATGAAGACAAATTTCAATACACAGAAAAATGTTCGTAACTCTCATTTTACCAGTGCGTTAAGCGTATTGAGGAAGTTACAAAGTCTAGGACTGATAGGTATTGCCCTTATAATGGGTAGTTTGCAGGTGTGGGGAGACACGTGGACTCGTGTTACCAGTATATCGGAATTAACGGGCGGCGGAACCTTCATCATGGGTTATGAGGCAACCGCCAAATCCGGTGTTATTATTCCTTTGCGAAGTTATGATTGTAATGCAACGACTAACGCAAATGGCTACTTCTATACAGGAACAACCGATGCTAGTTCGACCAATGGAACAATTGACATGTCAGATCCCGGTACTACTACAAAGTACGAGGTATATATATCTTCGCCAACAAGTGGAAAGATAAATATACAAATGGGAACATCAAGCGGAAACTACTATGGTGCAACATCGGGAGGAACAACTTCCAATAAGGGACGACTTTATACCAGCGGTAATTCCAACGAAACTAATCTTACACCAGAATGGGCAAGCGAAGAAAATAATCAGTTTAAATTAACTGCTGGTGTCTCTGGCGAGTACAAATATCTCAAATACAATACAAGTAATCCGCGTTTTGCATTCTACAAATCTGCCGGAGAAAAAATAGTATTTTATAAAAAGGGAGCAGCTGACCCTCATACTGTAACTTTCAATGCGCAGGGAGGAACATGTGGAACGAGTAGTTTAACCGGTACAAGCGTGACTTTACCAGTTGCGAGTCCGAGTTCGGCATGTGCATCCGAAGGATGGGCATTCTATGGATGGGCTACCGCTGCGGTAGCTTCTTCCACTACCACTGCACCAACTATTGTTGGTAAAGCAGGTGATACTTATCATCCAACCAACGACATAATATTACATGCCGTATATGCGCAAGGAGAATATACAAAGGAAACGAGTGCTATTACCAGCGGCAGTAAATATCTTATTGTTGCCAATAGCACGAAAAACTATGTAATGACGGATAGTTATTCATTGAATGGATCTGAAGGGCAAATGGCAAGCGTTCAGATAGATGAAACGTCATCCAATAAATATCATGCTGCTGCCGTTAATGCGAATTGGTGTTATACAATTGAAGGCACAGCGGGGCATTACTACATTCGAGATGTTAAAAATAGTAGTGATGCTAATTATATAGATATTGCTTATCAAGATTGGTATGGAAAAGGAGTAGATTCCGATGATCAATTTACAATAACTGTTTCAAGCTCGAATTGGACGTTACAGGGGAACTGGAATCACTCAAAAGGGTGGGCTTATGAGGATCTTGCATTTGATGGCTCTGACAAAGTGTTCATACGTGGTTCCGGAACGGTACTACTATACAAAGAGACCACAACTCCTGCCTATTGGAGTAATCCGTCTTGCTGCGACAAGGCTGTAGCAGTAAGTTATAATTCAGCGGGAAGTACGTATGTATCGGCAATGTCATTCTCGGCGGCAAGTACTGCGACATGTGGTGATGCAGCGAGCAGGCGAGTGACTATTACCGTGACGCCGACTTCGGGATATCTCTTCAAAGCGGGAGATGTGTTGACTTGGACCAAGAGCAGCGGAACGATACCTGCCGCTCCGACCAAGGTAAGTGGTCCGACACTTAACGCCGGTAAGTATGAGTTTGTTTATGAATTTGCGCAGAACGATAATGGCGCAGGTACGTTTGCTGCAGCCGCTTCGACATTGACGAATTATCGTACGGTTTGTTGTACGGAATATGACATAGCGTTGAACAATAGCGGAAGTACGACCGGAGGAAGTTTTTCGGCAAGCAAAGCCAAGGCATGTGAGGACAATACCGTAACGCTGACAGCCACACCGGATGCATGCTATGTATTCGGCAGTTGGACGATTAAGAAACACTCTGACAATTCGGATGTCACCGCCTCTGTGTTAGCAGGAAATACGTTAACTATGCCGGACTATGCCGTAGATGTATATGCATCCTTTATCAGCAAGACCGTCTCCGCACTCAGCCTTAGTATGACCGGCGGGCATCAGAATTTAGATATTGGCGGTACGAACCAATTATTGGTAACTTACACGCCTGCAGATGCGACATGCGACAATGCCATCAGCACTTGGTCAAGCAGTAACAGTCTGATACTCAGTGTGAGCAACAGCGGATTGGTGACAGCGGTCAGTGCGGGAAATGCAACCATAACTGCGACGACAGAAGGAGGCGTAAGCAACACCTATACTATTACCGTTAACTCTCCAGCTTGCGATTCATGGTATATGCACCACTGGAACAACTCGACAAACGGCGACGAGTGCTTCTATCAATATAGCGGCACAGACTGGCGCACGAACAACATCTCTTTGCCGAGCAATAGCAGCGAAGAAAAGTTCAATGTCAACAATGCAGCCAGCAACCCGGATGCAAAGAAGACAGACGTGGAGTTCAACACCCTTGGTTTTGCAGATATCCAACGCGGAGGCTACAGTTGCGGAAGTAATCCATATCCCGGACAAAATGCCTATGGAAAGATGGGTATATATACCAATTCGGGCGACAATAACCGCTATGTAGCTTTCTATCCGGACAAATACATGGTGACCTACGGAAAAGAGGACCAAGCATGGAGTACATTGACATTCAGCAATACCACAGGTTATGAATATGAGAGCCCCGTATTCCAAGTACCAAGCGGATACAAGAACGATAATACCTATAAATATTATGTAGGTATCAACAATAGTAGCGACGCTATTCTGTTTGTCAACAGCAAGAGTAGTACAGATGCGATGAACGGCGTGAGCGGTCTGAGCAGCAGCGATTTAGGCGGCAAGTGGGGTAAATGGCATATATACTCCAACTCATGCGATGCCAACTGGTACTGCACATTCATTCGCTACTACCAAGTTGACTTTGCAATGAATGGCGGCGAAGGCTCCATCAGTCCCCGCTACGGCAAAGGGACATCGCCATACGAGAGTTTCAGCACGAGTGAGATTACTCCTCCGACCAAGTCGGGTTACACGTTTATCGGCTGGAGTGACGGTGTGAACACATATGCTCCGACCGGTGCAACGGTGACTATTGATGCGGACAAGACACTTACAGCGCAATGGGCAGCCAACCATACGTTGACATACGATATGAACGGTGGCGACGGAACGAGTTGCGACGGCGCGACGACCTATTATACGGGTCAATCGTTTACGGCATGCACCGGTGCCGGAGACAAGACCGGATACAATTTCGGCGGATGGAGCGGCAGCAACAGCGTCAACTATACGGCAGGAAGTTCTTATAGTATGCCGGATGCTGATTTGACCCTGACCGCCATCTGGAACGCGAATGTATATGCAGTAACATTGAACGCAAACAGCGGAACCATCAATTCCGGAGATGTGACGACTTATACGTTTGGTGCGGGCGCCACACTGCCGACAGATGTTACCAGAGACGGTTATCGTTTTGACGGATGGTATGCGGCAAGCAACTTCAGCGGAGAACGCGTATATACCATTGCCAATAATAGTACAGGAGATAAAGAATACTGGGCAAAATGGACGCAGATAAGGACAATCACATGGAAGGTATGGAACGAAAGCACCAATACCTATGACAACTACACCACCGGTGGACCTACCACGGAAGTAGAAAACGGAGGAACCATCGCAACCCTGCCAACTGCACCTTCCGCATTGAGTTGTACATCTGTATTCAAAGGATGGAGTGCAACCGAATTAGGTTCCGACTTAGGTCAGAGTGCCCCTGCCGACTTGTTCACCAGTGTACCCGCAGGAACCATTACGGCAAACAAGACATATTATGCAGTATTTGCGAAGCAAAATTCAGCAGCAGGGTTCCCTATTAATATGAGTTATAATGCCCATAGTTATGTAAGCGCAAGTTCAGGAGATATTTCAGAATCTGATACAAAGGGTTTCTATGTGCAGAAAAAAAATTCCGGCTTCTATTGGCTATTTACTATCCCCGTCAGCAATATAGAAGCAGGTAGCACTATAAGTATTACATTGGGAAATGTATCTGTGTCTAACAACTCCTATAAGTTTACTTATCAGATGTCATATTCGACAAACAATTCTGATTATACAAATGTAGGAAATACGTTTACCGAAAGCACAAC
Organism: Paludibacteraceae bacterium; assembly: GCA_017448345.1. Taxonomy (GTDB): domain Bacteria; phylum Bacteroidota; class Bacteroidia; order Bacteroidales; family Paludibacteraceae; genus Colicola. The sequence goes on from JAFSLP010000096.1 coordinate 12,626, forward strand.
TGCGACCAACGAATCTCAAACGTTTATAATTTCGAATAAAATCGTTAGTGGGAATATCTACATTAAATGGTTATCCACTAGTGGGGGAGGCACGAATGGGGGTAATCACTATATCAAGACTGTAGAAATCAATTGTACACCACCTGCATATGACTATGTAACCTCTTGCTGCGACACAGATGCCCCGACAAACGGAGGTTACAGCAATGTGACAGGCTCCGGCAGCACAATGTCAGCTAAAGTGACATGGGATGATGAAGAAAATACCAATCGTTACCGCGTTGTATGTACAGATTTAAGTATAGATGCCATTACAACCAACAAATATTATACTACGGAGGATGTGATGACGTCTTGTACAGATTATACATTCAATGTCTATGCAGCTCCTGAAGGTGGTTGTATGTCAGCACCGTTAGAGATTATCGTTTCTCCGGTAGAGGCAGCCAAGACGGTAACCTTCAACTATAACGGAAGCGGACAAGCGGCAGGTTCGTTCACCACCGATTGTACACATAGTTCGACCACTCTGCCGACACCGAGCGCTTATGCAGGTCATCGTTTCGATGGCTGGTGGACATTAGCCAGTGGCGGTAGCTCGATAGGAGCAGCCGGCGCAAGTTATACTCCGACAGCCGATATAGAGATATTTGCGCATTGGGTAGCTATAGCAGACCTGACTTATTCAGGCGATGCAACGGGAACCTGTACGGGTACAAGCAGTAAAGATGTAGGTACTTCCGTAACGGCTTGTACGCCTGCAAGTCGCGAACACTACACCTTCGATTATTGGATTCGCAGCGATAACAGTGACCATGTTAATGCAGGTGCTACATTCACCATGCCGGCATCCGCGTTGACTCTTACCGCACATTGGACTGCGGATAGCTATTCTATAACCTATAAAGATAAAGGGAATGTAGCATATTCGGGTAGCAATAGCAGTTCGCTGCCTGCGACCTACAGTTACGGAACAGGTGTTCCTTCGCTTCCGAACGGTGTTAAGGAAGGCTTCCGCTTTGATGGTTGGTTCGATAACAGCGATTGCACCGGTTCACCGATAACCACCATTAGTACCACTGCAACAGGAGTCAAGACATTCTACGCCAAATGGACGGCTTCCTATACGTTTACCTTCAGCAAGAAAGGCGTGGTGGATGGGACATTGACACTCGGGCAGGTGGAAGGCGGCAATGTGGTGATGCCGAACACGACAGTGGATTGCGGTCTATGGACGACCTTCGAAGGATGGGTGGAAAGCGATGTAACAGAGACGACCACCGAGCCTGCGACGGTTTACAAGCCGGGCGACATCTTCGTTGCCGGAAACAGCGACAAAGAGTTCAAGGCTCTGTATTCCAAACACGAAGGCGATGCAACGGTATCGTATGAGAAAGTTGCAAGTAATTCAGTAACACCGAGTGGCGAATATGTAATTGCAAGCCCAGACGGGAATACCATATTAACCGGCCTGAACGCAAACAAACGCGGTACACATGAGGCAGTAACTATATCCGATGGTGTCATAGCCAGCAAGGGCAACGGTGTTGTACTCAAAGTTAACAAGAAGGGCAATCTCTTTAACATCAAAATGAGTGGCGACACCAAATATATTACCACGACAAGCGATACTTACTTCGAATATTCCGTGACAGACGGGGCAAGTGCTTGTATGTGGGAATTGACGAGTGACGGTTATATACATAGTACGACTCATGACACTCGCTATATTGAGTTCCTAAAGAGCGGCGGAACTTTGTATTTCGGGGCATATACAGGCACTCAATACAAGTCATTCCTCTATCGCAAACGCGTAGCGGGAACGACGTATTATGCGACAGCTCCGGCAAGTTGTGCTGTTCCGACGGAGATCACGGTAAGTTATAATGATAATAAGGCACATGCGGGTGATCAGACCATTAGTGGCACGCCGAGCGGCACAACGTTGGACTTCACTACCTATCCGAACTTCGCAAGTTATACGATAGGTGCAGCACCGACAGATCCGACGGGTTATCACTTCGCCGGTTGGAACACTTCGGCAGACGGAAGCGGCGATGCATACGCTGCCGGTGCAAGCGTGACGACCTTCGGCTATACGGAGACGATAACTCTCTATGCTCAGTGGGAGCGGGTTTATACCGTGACGCTGATGGATAATGGTACAAAACGCGATGAATTGACAGAGGAGTATTTCGGTGCAGGCGTGGTTCTGCCGGAGGGTAACAACTGCACGCCAAGCAGTGAGTTTACCTTCGTGGGCTGGACGGAGAGTGCGGTGCAGTTGAATGCCGATCCGATACGCCCTGCCACTCTGCATGCCGCAGGAGCCTACACACCGACCGGCGATATTACGCTGTACTCCGTATATTCGAGTACGATAGACGGCTGCGATGATTTCGCCGCAGGCGTCAGCGGAGCTTATACGATGTATTATAACGGTTCGACATATGCAACTACTGCCGGAACTTCAGGTAGTTATACCGGTGCCACAAGCGGAACCGCAGAAGTATTCTATATCGCTTATGCTCCTTCGCATACCGGCTATACGATTAGCACTTCTGCAGGTTATTTAGGATGGAACCATGATGGTAGTGAACTCACAAAAGGCAATACTACTCCGTATTATTGGAAGATAAGCGGTAGCAGTTCCAACTGGGTGATTACTCCTGAGCCGAGTGCATATACAAAGCAGCTCAAATCTTCGGATGGCAATAAGTTCCAACTCTACGCAGCTAATACAGGCGGCACGCTACTTCTCCAGAAGTCCGCGATGACCTATTACTTCAACACCGCTATTTGTGGAGATAACCGCATTACCTTCCATGACGGAGGAGGTGCGATTAGTGGTACGCCGACGACGCCGGACGGCAGTACATGGAACAGCACGACGAATGTGCTGAGCGGTTTGGAGAACTGCGACAAGGTGACGGATTTCCCGACGGCAAGTTATGACGGCTGGACGTTCGTCGGCTGGAGCACGGAGGACTACAGCAACAGCGGCAAACACGTAACCGACTATGCGGAGGAGAACGCCAGTACGGACGAGCCGGACGGCTCCATCATCTACAAGACCGACGGCAACAGTTATACCGTGCGCGGCGGAAACATAGACCTCTATCCTGTCTTCACCCGTTTCCCGGAGAACGAGCCATTCGATATGGAGAACGGAGGAGAGTACTATATGTATTATCTGAAACCCGGAACGGATGACGGGTATGGGGCACCTATCCGCGTCTATGCCGGCGATTACCAAGATCTCAAACGGTATAAACCTACCACATCTTGCGCTACCGCGACACTGTTCACCTTCACCAAAGACGGCGATGTATGGCATATCTATGACAACACAACCGGCAAATATCTGAAGGGTCGTGAAAGTAATGATGATTTGCAACAAGCAGCCGACCTAAGCGAAGAACTCGACGACTGGACGATTACTATCAAGAATGGTAATCAGTTTGACGCCTCTTGTCAAGGCTACGGACGTTATCTGACTTTCAGCACGTCAGCAAACAACTTCATGGATTACAGTGTAACGGCTAACCCGAGTATATGCATGCCTGTCTATTTAGGAAGTTGTACAGAGCGTATCTATTCATCCGAGCCGAGCCCTGTACCGACTATCGACCTGACAGGCGAGCCGATGGTGACATCGAGTGCCGGTCAGACAGTGCGTGCGGCTACTCCTCTTACCTTGAGCGGTAGCCACTTGGCAGGTGCTACGAAGATTACGCTGACGGGTACCAATCTCAAGTTTGCCACCAGCGCAACGACTGCTCCGGTAGCAACGCTGGAAATACCCGTCAGCAGCGGCGGAGTGGCAGCAACGGATATCTATGTGTTCTACACACCTGCAGCAGGCGATACGGAAGACGGCATTGAGAATTTGGTAGTGACAGCGGCAGCAGACGATGATGACGTGACAAAAACTACAAGTCTGGTGCAAGTCCGTCACCTGCCGAGCCAGTTTGTGATAGCAGCCAAAGCAGGCAGTCAGTGGCTGGCATTGACGGCTAAGGTCAGTGGTATGGGTACGCAAGCAGCTGTGCCAATAATAGTGGATGATGAGACCAATCCTACTTCCGCTACCGTGGCGATGAACACCAGTGAATACAGTTTGTTCCAGTTGCCGAACAACAGGCCCTCGATGGCTAACAGTCGTTTCCAAAACAACAGTGAGGCTGTGCATCTGTATAGCAATGTGACAGGAAAGGTATTAAATCCGAGCACTTCGTCTGCGACATCCACTCACATTAATACAGGAGCATCCCGTGACGGAGCAGGAGATTCACCGAATTGTCTGTACTATGAGTGGAAACTGGTTTCTACAGACCTTGTCCATTACACGGTGACTAACTGTAACGATAACGGAGATTTGGCAAGCAACCGTGTATTAGGTTACAGTACCGGTACGGGTCAATGGGGAATGTACAGTTCGGGAGCAAATGTAAATCAGAACCTGTTGTTGCTGCCTATCGAGACCATATTGACCGATATGGAAGTAGAAGTGATGGAATGGGGCACAAGCAGCATGGCACTACGGTTTGTGAACAACACTGTTCCTTCGGCTGTAGATGTGCAATTGGGTAATACCACCATGTCGAACAAAGCACTGACCAATATCAAGTCCGCAAGCGACAATAGTGATATTTACAAAGTGGAAGGTTTGACGCTGAATGCCCATGATTGCAAAGTGATAAAGATTACCGACCATTCGGATGCAACGAAAGGTACATTGATACGCAAACCGATATTGGTTAACGCTTCAAGTAGTGCTTCCACTTACCGAACGAACCTGACGGATGAGACATGCGCAAGTTGCGATATAGTTATTCTCAATGGAGGCAGGCTGACAGCCAATCAGACAAGTGCAGACCATACGGATTTCGCGAATATCTATGTTTATCCGGGTGGTAAGTTGATATTGGATGGCAATTCACTTGGGGTAAAGCAGAAAGTGTATGTGCGTGGCGGATACAGTTGGCTTCATACAGGCACGTATGCACTGCCTGACATTTATCTGAACGGAGCCATCAACTTCAATGGCAGTGCCGGAATCATTTATGACTACTATATCCAGAACTACAAGTACTATCAGTTCTGCCTGCCGAATACGGTTGCATTATCGCGAGTAACAGACGAAGCCGGAGTAGATGATTTCCCTGTCTGGGTTAAGCATTACAATGGTGCACTACGCGCAGCAGACGCCAATGCCACAAGTTGGGAATGGTATAATGGAGATAATTTTGAGGCAGGCATCGGCTATATCATTGCAGCCAAGCCGCGACAACGGACCTCTCCGGTAGCCGATGATGTCCGTATCAAGGAACGCCCGTTGTCTATCATCCGTTTCCCGTTAGGGAATAGTGCCTATACCTCCTCCGGTGAAACCGATAAGGAAGTGAGCACAACGGGGCACGGAGTAGCCGGTTACAACGCTAATCCGCGCACAGTGACCGCCAACAATGTCGGATGGAACTTTGTGGGGAATCCGTTTATGGCAACATGGAAAGGCGATATTGGTCACAGACAGTTAGTCAAGAGCCCGGATGACGAACACTGGGACGGCAGTTACAAATGGGTGGATGCTGCGACAAAGTACATCACGGTAATGTCTCCGGAAGACGGCACCGACTATGACCAGTATGTAGTCTCAACGACAGAGTTGAAACCGTTCTTCCCGTTCTATATACAGGAGACGGAAGCAAGCGGTACATTGAATTTTGCAGCAAGTACGCGTCTGAAGAAAGCACCGGCTATGTTACGTGCCGATAAAGAGCCTCGCGAAGCTTTTGTGCAAATAAACATCGAGTGCGATGAGGCGATTGACCAAACGGGTATGTTCGTAAGTGACAGATACAGCGATGAACTGGACTTGGATGATTACGAGAAGATGTTCGGTCGCAGTACAGAGAAACCCAAGATATGGCTGATGCATGAGGGTACGCGTATGGCATTCGAGGCGGTAACCGAAGAACGTGCGGCTAATGCAACTCCGCTTGGTTATCGTGCTCCGCAAGAAGGCGAATACACACTCTCCATAGATGCCGATGCGAGTAAGTATGCCGGAGTGGCGGCTGTCTATCTGAACGACAATGTAGAAGGAGTGACCGATTACGACCTGCTACTCAATGAATATGTGTTCACAAGTAATCCTTATACATTCAATGACACCCGCTTTACCGTGCGGATTGAGCTGAAGGACGAGGACGAAGTGGCAACCGGAATCGAGCCCACAGGAGGCGGAGACAAAGACCGTCCGCTCAAGTTCCTCTACCGCGACAAGATGTATATTCTGCGCAACGGAGTGATTTATGACGCAACGGGAAAGAAAGTCAGTAATAATTGATGAGTGATAATTGATAATTGAAAGTTGAAAGGAGATCAATTATGAAAAAGACATTGAGATATTTATTGAGCATGATAGCAGTAGTGAGCGTACTGGGCGTGAGTGCCCAGACGCCCCGCTACGGCACGTTGTACAAAGGTCAAGGCTACGCGTATGTTTATGCCTCTGCACAGTCCGGTTCGGATATGCCGACAGCAACGATGGGTTCTACCAATAGCGAATATATGCAGACCGGTTCGGCACTGCCGTCGGCAATAAAGACAGGGGTTGTGACAACCTATGACAACACCCCTTCGGGTCCGCGTAAAATAGGAGGAGGAAATAGTGGCGGCGGTGATGGTCCGACGAATCCTGACGATGTGTGGGGAACCCCCATCTGCGATGCGGTGGTGCCGCTGATGCTACTGGCGATGGCGTATATGGCAGTGCGCATAATGCGGAAGCGCAGGGGCGCTTTGTCCAAATAAAATTTGGACGCAATGAACGAAGAGAAACACAGCCTGCGGAAATGCGGGCTGTGTTTTATGGAAGTGCGCGTGGCACGGAAGCGCAAGGGCGCTTTGTCCAAATAGAATTTGGACGCAATGAACGAAGAGAAACACAGCCTGCGGGTGCGCGGGCTGTGTTTTGATACCGGCATTATATGCCGGAGAAACGGACAATGCTTGGGCTGCTGCAAATAAAGAAGCGTTAAAAAAAGGAAAAACGGGAAGATGGCGATTTGGAGACCGAGGATGATGAATGGGGAGAAACGGGTGATCCATATGCTACCCCTATCGGCGATGCGGTGGTGCCGCTGATGCTACTGGCGATGGCATATATGGCAGTGCGCATAATGCGGAAGCGCAAGGGCGCTTTGTCCAAATAGAATTTGGACGCAATGAACGAAGAGAAACACAGCCTGCGGAAATGCGGGCTGTGTTTTATGGCAGTGCGC
>JAFSLP010000097.1 GCA_017448345.1 Paludibacteraceae bacterium
ACGAACTGATTCACCTGCTGGCGCAGACCGACCTCTACGTGCATGCTTCAGACATGGAGAGTGAAGCCATCTCCTGTATTGAGGCGTTTGCTACAGGCTTAGTGCCTGTTATCGCCAACAGCGAAGACAGCGCCACGCCGCAGTTTGCGTTGGACGGACGCAGTCTTTTTGCACCCGGTCGGCCGAAAGATCTAGCGCGTGCTATCGACTGGTGGTTGGATCATCCCGATGAAAAAGCGAAAATGGAACGCGAGTACGCAGATGCCGCTAAAAAGTACGACATCGACACTTCCGTCCGTCTCTGTGAGCAGATGTTCCGCGAAGCGATAGAGGAAATGGAAAACCAAGAATACAATCATGCATAACGACAGACTTCATAAGTTAAACAGGATTGCCACGTGGCTGATTGCGGGGATGGCGGTGGCAAACGTGGGATGGCTCATTGCTGCAAGAAGCACATGGAACGAGATTGTCTTTCGCGGGCTGCAATATGTGGCGATGCTGCTGATTATGTACCTGCCGCATCTGCTCCGCAGCCGTTTCCGTATCGAAGTGCCGTGGCTGCTGTCGGTCTTCATCGTTGTTTTCTGTTTCTCCTCGCTTATCATGGGCGACGGGCTCGACCTCTACGGACGCGTCCCGTGGTGGGATAAACTGCTGCACGCAGAGAGTGGTTTCCTGCTCTCGATGATTGCCCTCTGGCTTATTCATGTGATTATGGCGGAGAACGACAAATATATCTATTTCAACAAATGGTTCCTCTGCCTTTTTCTGGTCATGTTCTCGCTCGGTCTTGGTGCCTGCTGGGAGATTATGGAATACAGTTACGACAGCCTTATGGGCACTAACTCGCAACAATTCATGGCTACTACAACGGGGTCTATCATCACCCCCGAAGACGAACCGCTCTGCGGTCATGCCGCCCTGCGTGACTCGATGCAGGACCTCATTCTTGATCTTGTCGGCGCACTCCTCGTCGCCGTCTATGGATTCATCCGCCACGACAAACTTATCGAACGCTACAAAAAAATAGCCGCTTCATAAATGCAAGGGTATAGTAGCCCTATACGATTATTACCCCTCCTCGGCGGAGCGGACACGGTCTTCCTCCCGCTACAACGGGAGGACGCTCCGGGGTATACGATTAGCGCGAGGTTGGCCGGCTTTGGTTACACCCGCATTTAACGCGTGTCGGGCAGACCTTAGGCGTTTGTGTCCTTGTGCAAAAACATGACACAAAGACGAAGGGCGACATATATGTAAAAGTTTGCTACATCGTAGCCGTCAGGAAGGTAGCGTTGCCGAAGATGTAGAGAACATTTTCGGATGCCGGAACGAGGAGCGTTTCGCCTTGCTTGACATGAATTCCATTGATATGCGCTTCACCCCACAAACAGACTACCACCACAAAGGCATCCGTGTGCAGGTCAATCTCGGCTGCCACTTGCACCACAACACGATTTACCGTGAAATAAGGACAGTGGATAAGTTCGGAGTTGGGTTTGGTAGAATCATAGGACGTGCGGTACTCCGGCCAGACCTGATAGTCGATCGCCTCTTTGGCTTCGGCGATGTGCAGTTCACGGGGATTGCCGTGCACATCCTTGCGTCCGAAGTCATAGACGCGGTAGGTGATATCTGAGGTCTGCTGGATCTCTACAAGAAAATTACCCGCTCCGATGGCATGCAATCGTCCGGCAGGGAGGAAATAGAGGTCTCCTTGGTGGGACTCATGCGTAGCGATGACATCCTGCATAGGCGAATGCCCATTGACTGGCTCCGCCGTTGCCAACTGTTCGTATTCATCCGGAGTAATAGATTTTTTGAGCCCCGAGTATATCTTGGCTCCCACGTCAGCCTTGACGACATACCACATTTCTGTTTTGCCCGGGCATTTATGTCTTTTCTGCGCCATTTTGTCATCGGGATGCACTTGTACGGACAGATCCTGACGCGAATCAATGAACTTGACGAGAAGCGGGAACTGATTGCCGAACTTCTTATAGACGCGTTCGCCTACAAGGAGTCCTTTGTATTTGTCGATGAGCTGAGCGAGGTTGAGACCGAGATCCACATCGCCGATGATGCCGCGTTCAACTGCTATGGACTCATGTCCCGGTACGGCACTGATTTCCCACGATTCGCCGATATTTGGCTGCGCGGTATATATGCCCTTGAAGGGCGCAATCTGATAGCCACCCCAGATGGTGGTCTTCAAATAAGGTTGGAATTTATAGGGCTTCATCTATTCATTTTCTCATTTTCTCATTTTCTCATTTTTTCATTTACTCATTTTTTCATTTAGCAAAGGCGTTCGATAAGCTCGATACACATGCGAGAGTTGTGGTAAGGGCATTTCCAGAAGCCGGCTTTGTCGTGGGTGCGATCGGGGGTGCCGTCAGGGAGGACGGACCAGAACCACTCGCCGTTCTCGCGGTCTACCAAATGGTTTTGGATATAATGGAATGCTGCTTCTGCCAATTCAAGATTGATATTACTTTCTATAGGTTTTTCATCTTGATATAGTTTCCATTTGTCTATATATCCAACCACCGCCTCTGCATAACACCACCATTCTTTTTCATCCATAATGCCTTCTTCCGCTGCTTGTGCCAATGAATGAATGACCGGCAGTGTTTGATTTAGTAGTTCTTCATCACCAAACACCTCCAATGCCTCATGCAGCAGCCATGCCGCTTCTATGTCATGTCCGGGAGACACCTCACCCCGACCCTCTCCCAAGGAGAGGGAGGAAAAAAGGGGATGCCAGCTCTCGTCAAAGAAAAGCATCAAGTGACCGGTTGCGGGATCAAAGATACGGGTAGCAAAGATATCGATGAGTGTACGGAGTTGGTGCTCTACCCTCTCCTTTGTACCTTGTACATCGTCCCTTTGTACATTCTTTAAGACGCGGTAGAGATTCGTGTATGCTTCGAGCACATGGAGATGGGTGTTCATGGTGAAGACACCGTTCTCGTCTTTTTCGGAGAGACGCATGTCAGCTATCGGCTGCCAGTCGCGGGTGAGAGCCTCCACATAGCCAACCCCCTCCGACTCCCCTTCAAGGGGAGAGACATGGAACGCATGTGTCTCAATGTCCTCGAAGAGGCGGATGGCGGCATTGAGGGCTTCGGGGTCTTGTGTAGCATGATAGTACTCCGCCAGACCGTATATGGCAAAAGCGATCGCATAGGTCTGCTTCTTGGTGTCAAGCAGAGTACCATCGGCGTTGAGCGACCAATAGACACCTCCTTGTTCGCGGTCCATAAACCGCTGCATGAGGTAGTCATAAGCTCTCGCTGCCAGTATGCGGTAAGGTGTATTATGAAGCACACGCGCAGCCGCAGAAAACGTCCATAGTATACGCGCATTGAGAACAGCTCCTTTCTCTGCATCCGGATGCAGTACATTATACCCGTCTATGCGTCCGTAGAAACCACCTTGTTGGTAGTCCACCATCCGTTCCTGCCAAAAACGCAGGATATTGGTTTCTAGCAGGGCTTGCGCCTCGGCTCGAAGATTTACACATTTACTCATTTTCACATTTTTTCATTTCTTTGGATTTTGAGTTGGGCATCAATCTCTTTCATGCGTGCCGTAGTGAGGGGATAGAACGATACCACCAGCACGGCAATGATACTCACCGCAGCCGGTATGAAGGACATGAGACAGCGCAGGCAGAGGAGCGCAGAATCCGGCTGGGTGCTGATGGCTGAAGGCTGATTGCTAATATATCCGCAGGCAGCAAGAAGCCACAGGGCAGCCGAACCGCCGATAGCACCGCCGAACTTCTGCGCCATGGAGGACGAGGAAAAGATCAGTCCTGTGGAGGCTGTTTTGTATTTCTGCTCGGCATAGTCGGACACATCGGCGTACATCGACCATACCAGAGGAGACATCACGCCCGTGAGCATAGAGATAAGTATCTGAGCGAGGAGCATGAGCCAGAAGCCGGTCTGCGAAACAGGAATAAAGAAGAACAACACCGAGAGTACACACAATGCGATATTGACGGCAATGAAGGTTGTTTTCTTACCGAACCGCGCAGCGATAGGCACGCAGAGTGCGACACCTATCATATTAGAGACCTCGCCTATAGCAAGGAACAAGCCGGCGTAGAAGAGGAGTTGAAAGTTGAAAGTAGAAAGTTGAAAGAAGTCGCCTAGTTGAAAGTTGAGAGTAGCTCCGGCGGGGATGATGTCGGCGAAGTAGTAGGCTACGGTAGCACCGCGGACGGTACAGAAGAGATTAAAGCAAAGGGCTGCACCGATGAGTATCCACCAGGGTTTGTTGGAAAGCAGTGCCTTGAAATCCGAACCGATAGAGACGGTAGAGACTGTTTTCAGTTCTTCACGTGTGAGCGCAAAACAGCAGATAAAAAGGACGAAACAGGCAGACGCAATGACCACCATCGCCCAGAACCAGCCCTGAGGCGTATTATAGCCGCCAAGGGCGTTGCAGAGCGGTTCCCAGAGAAAGAGGGCAAGGAACGAACCGCCGTAAGCAAAGAACATACGGAAGGACGAATAGACCGTTTTCTCTTGTGAGTCTTCCGTCATCACCCCCAGCATAGCCCCATAGGGCACGTTGATGCCCGTATAGACGGTCATCATGAGGATATAGGTGGCGTACGCCCAGACAAGTTTGGCGGTGTACCCCCAGTCCGGCGTAGTGAAAAGCAAGATACCTGCGATGGAGAAGAGCGGCGCAACAAAGAGCAGGTACGGGCGGTACTTGCCCCAACGTGTTTGCGTACGGTCTGCCAGAATACCCATCATCGGATCCGAGACAGCGTCCCATATACGCGTGACGAGCAGGATAATACCTGCGTCCTTGAGCGAGAGGCCGAAGATATTACTATAGAAGAACGGCAGGTAGTAGGAAAAGACTTTCCAGAACATCGACGAGGACATATCGCCGAAGCCGTAGCCTACGTGGCGAAGCCACTTGCTATTTACGATTTGGTCATTTACCATTTGGGCATTTATTTAGTCATTTAGACATTTGGTTCTTATGTACAAGGGCTTTGATTTTCTCCACGGAGGCGGAGGTGGTGAGTCCGTCTTCGGGGGTATTGAGGCAGTAGTCGAGGAGCTGGTCCACGGTAGTAGTAGCCACATGGAGACGGGTGTCCGCCGAAGCGTAGTAGATAAACACCTTGCCGTCGCGTTCTATCCAGCCGTTGGAGAAAGCGACATTCATGACATCGCCGGTATACTCGTATCCTTCGGGCACGAGGAACCATCCTCCGGGTCGGGCAATAACACGCGTGGGGTCATCCAGGGCGGTCATGTATAGATAGAGTACGTACCGCAGTCCGGAAGCGGTGGCACGTACACCGTGAGCAAGGTGGAGCCAGCCTTTGGCTGTCTTAATGGGTGCGGGGCCTTCGCCGTTCTTGACCTCATACACGGTGTGATACTGCCGGTCGAAGATGATCCGCTCGTCGCGTACCTCGGCATGGGTGATATCAGAGCAGAGAGTCCACCCTATACCTCCGCCTTTGCCGGTCTCGATAAAACCGTCCTGCGGACGGGTGTAGAGGGCATAGCATTTACCCATTTTCTCATTTTCACATTTAACGAACTCCGGGTGCAGTACCACATTGCGCTGCTGACAGAGCGATTTGAGGTCGTCAAGCCGTTCCCAGTGAATAAGGTCTTTGGTGCGGGCTATGCCTGCGGCAGCCGTAGCAGCGGAGGTGTCGAAAGGTTTGGTCTCATCGTGACGCTCCACACAGAAGATACCGTATATCCATCCGTCCTCGTGGCGCGTGAGGCGCATGTCATAGACGTTCGTTGCGGGTGCGTTATTGCCGTCCGGCATGGTGACAGGTTCCGGCCAGAAACGCCAGTTATCGATGCCGTTATCAGACTGCGCTACCGCAAAGAAGGACTTACGGTCGGCTCCTTCCACACGCGCTACTACGGTGTACTTGCCTTCAAAAAGGATGGCTCCTGCATTGAGCACCGCGTTCATCATAATGCGTTGCATCAGGAAGGGGTTGTCTTGCTCGTTGAAGTCGTACCGCCACTCCAACGGCGTGTGCTCCGCCGTGAGAATCGGGTATTTGTATTTGGTATAAATACCATTTATATTTACCATTTGGTCATTTACCATATGGTCATTTATTTGACCATTTAGCCAATTATCTATGGTGATTGGTTCGTTTTTGCGTGTCAAGAGCGCTTCGTGTGCAGCGCGGAGAGAGGATAATTTAGATTGGTAATTGGTCATTGGTGATTATAATTGGTTGATGAACTTCTTAAAGTCTTCCGCCTCTGCGGTGTTGGGTTGCGGGAGGAAGTAATGGGTAGGAATATCCCAAGCGTTGCGCCAGACGAGGACGTATTCGATGCCCGGGTATTCACGCAGGAGCGGCAAGAGGACGGTAGTGTACCAGTGAGGGCAACGGAGAGACTCACATCCTGTCTCTGTAAAGGCGAAGCGTTTGCCGTGCTCCTTTGCCAGTCTTGCCGCTGCATCCAGTTGACGGTGGGCACGATAGAGGTAATCCTCCGTGCCTTCTGCACCGCCGTGGTGGTAGCAGTCGGTACCGATGATATCCACATATTCGTCGCCCGGGTACCACTCTGCGGTCTCGCGGTATGCCCCTTCGGGCGTATCTTCATAGAGCGTCAGTTTATCGGGCGAATAGGCAAAAAGTAATGTACAATGGGACAATGTACAATGTACAAGGGATAATTGCTTGTCCATGACGTTACGTGTCCAACGCCAGAGGGCGATATAGTCGTCCGCCGAGCCGGCTTCGCGTCCCCACCAGAACCAGTTGCCAGACTGCTCATGCCAGAGGCGTATTATGAGTTGGTCAGGCTGCTTTTGCAGGGCAGCTATCTGTGCCACGAAAGCCGCTGCGCGTTCGACCCACACCTGCATGGTGTCATGGACTTCCGTGTCGGGGTCAATGATCTGCGCAAGGCAGGGTGTGGTGTCCCACGAGTTACCGCCCGTGAGGGGGTTGCGGGCATGCCATGAGAGGGTCACTTTACCGCCGCGCTTAAACTGACGTTGGCATTCCTCTAACATACGAGAGAAAGGCACGGAGTCCAAGTTACGGGAGTGGTTCAGTTCGATACCTCCTATATCAAAGCCGATAAGGTCGGGCCATTCGCCGGTCAGATCATGGATGCCGGAACGGGTATCGGCATAGGTACTATCCGCGAGGCGCTGCCAGCCGGAGCCATAGACGACATCATCCTGGTGACCAAAAAGCATTTTGCTTTTCTGTTGGCACGCGCAGAGGGCGCATGCCAACAGAAGCAATAATGCTTTATTTACCATTTTAACATTTTCCATTTTTACATTTATTTAGTTATTGAGTTATTTCAACTCAAAGATGCGGGAGGGGTAATCGATGTTATATTCCGTAGAGAGGGGTATGTCCAGTCCGACAGACATGAGGTAGGCACCGGTGAAAGACTTGCCGTCTAACTCGCAGGGTTCGCCTTCTCCCCAAGCGTTTCGGTCATGATGGTAGGCTACGCGGATGTTTTTCTCATGGAGCGTGTAGGTGCGGTCGGGGTCGAGTCCTGCGAGACGAATACGGCGTGATGCCTGTTTCATGAAGGATGATAATCCGTAGGCGA
>JAFSLP010000098.1 GCA_017448345.1 Paludibacteraceae bacterium
AAAGTTGAAAGAACAGTGTTTTTATGGAAAAAAGACACTTTTATTACAAGAAATTGCATGCGTGCTTGCGCATGTCAATAATTTTTTGTATCTTTGCACGCTCTTAGAGTTGATAGTAAAAGAAAAACATAAAAAAGACACCCCCAGCCCCCTCTGTAAGGGGGAGAGGAAGTCAGTAGAAAGTCAAAAGTCGAAAGTCAAAAGTCGAAAGAAGAAAGATGAAAAAGCATTCTGAATCCGACAAAATACCGACAAAACCCCGATTTAACCACGACATAATTACGATGCAAACAAAAAAGTACCTATTTGCGCTCGGGCTGTTCGCCGTCATGGCAACGGGCTGCGTGACGCAGAAACAGATGACGTATCTGCAAGATGCCGATTCATCCAAAGCCGATTCCATCAACCGTGTATTCCGCGCCCAGAGCGAGACCGTCATCCGCAAGGGCGATGCGCTGACGATAACGGTCAATGCGCTGGACAAAGAAGCGGTGGTGCCCTATAACATGGCGACCATCGTGACCGCCACCCCCGGCAGCGGCTCCGTTCAGACGACGCCGATGCTGCAGTACTACATCGTTGACGAGAACGGCGATGTGGAGATGCCGGTGTTAGGCAAGCTTCACGTGGACGGTCTGAAACGTCCCGAGGTGGAGCAGCTGGTGAAACAGCGTCTGGAACAGCAGGTGCTGAACCCCCTGGTGCAAGTGAAACTGGTGGGAGCGAAGGTGTCCGTGTTAGGCGAAGTGAACGCCCCCAGCCAAGTGCCGATGACCTCCGGCAGAATGACGATATTAGAGGCAATAGCGGCAGCCGGCGACATGACCCCTTACGGCCGCCGCGACAACGTGTTAGTGACCCGTGAGGTGGACGGCAAGTTAGAGATAGCGCGTGTCAACCTGCGGAGCGCAGACCTGTACACCTCGCCGTACTATTACCTGCAGCAGAACGATGTGGTGTACGTGTCACCGAACAAAGTGCGCGCCATCAGCAGCGCCAATGCCGGTCTATGGCTGAGCATGGTGGGCACCGTGGCGAGTGCCGCCACTGTGATTGTGACGGTGGTGAACATGGCAGGGAAGATGTGACGAAAGCAGAAAGTCGAAAGACAAAAGCAGAAAGCATATGGAAAAAACGAACGATATAGATATCCGCAAGATAGTGCGCGTGGTGTGGGAACACTGGTGGTGGTTCGCCATCGGCATCGGCGTATGCACGCTGTTGGGCATCGCCTATTATCTCCGCAAGGCACCCAAATGGACGACCGACGCGAGTATCATCCTGCGTCAGAAAGACGGCGCCGGCAGCCAGATGGAGGCATTCTCTCTGTTAGGTCTGACGGGCAATAACGCCGCGGAGGACGAGGTGCTGGTTCTCTCTTCACGCGGTTTGCTGCACCAGAGCATCGACGCCCTCAACCTATGGGAGGCGTCCTCGGTACGCGGCGGTCTGCGATGGGAAGGCGAGTTCCGCCACCCAGCGCTGACGATAGACTATATCCGGCTGACGGAAGATGCGCAGACGGACCCTTTCACCGTGAAGGTCAAGAAGACCCGTTCGGGTTACACGATACGCACCAAACGCGGGTTCTTCCATTATTCCAAACGCCATGTGAGCGAGTTAGGCCAGCCGATAGAGACGGAGGTGGGCACAATAGCCATCCATGCCAACCGTCCGCTGAGCCCGGACACGACGTACCGTGTGGCTCATGCACGCAAAGAACTGGTGGTAGCCGGATACAGGAAGAATATCCATGTGTCGCTTCAAAGCAAGGAGTCGAACATCATCTATATATCCACATCGTCGAGTCTGCCCGAGCGCGACAGAGCACTGCTGAACCAGATGATAGAGCAGTATAACCTGAACGCCGTGGTCGATAAGAACATGATAGCCACCAACACGGCAGCTTTCATCGAGGAACGGCTTGCCATCATCACCGCCGAACTGAGCGAGGCGGAGAACGCCGTGGCGGATTACAAAGAGCACAACAAGATAGCCGACCTCAGCACGCAGGCACAGCTGTTCCTGCACGCCAGCAGCATCGAACAACGCGAGATGGCGGAGATAGAGACGCAGCTGAGTCTGGTGGATTATATCGACGAGTTCCTGCGCGACGAGACCAAACGCAGCAGTCTGATACCGTCCAACATAGGCGTGACGGACGCATCGCTTGCGAGCGGTCTGAACGAATACAACGCCCTTCTGCTGCAACGGATGCGCATCCAGCGTACGGCGACAGAAGACAACCCCGTCATCGAGCAGATGAACATGCAGATGGCATCCATCCGCCAGAATATCCTCGAGACAATCGGTTCCGTCCGCGAGAGCCTGAAGATACGCCAGCGCAACATGCAGGCTCAGGACTCCAAATACAACCGCCAGATAGAGAATGCTCCGGAACAGGAACGCGAATATATCCGCGTGATGCGCCAGCAGCAGATACGCGAACGGCTGTATCTGTTCCTCTATGAGAAACGCGAGGAGAACGCCCTGATGCTGGCAGCCACCGCCATGCCGGCGAAGATACTGGACGTACCCCAGCGCGATGTGCGCAGCAAGAACCCCAAACTGCCCAAACTGCTGTTGCTGTGCATCCTGCTTGGCATCATCCTTCCGGCGATAGCACTGTATCTGGATGTGCTGCTGAACGACAAGATAGACGACCCCAAGGAGTTCGAACGGCGCGTGAAGGCTCCGCTGTTAGGCCAGCTGGTACAGAACTCGCGCCATGCCCATATAGCTATCCACGAGGGCGAATCGACCGTCTCCGCCGAGCTGTTCCGCCTGATACGGACCAACCTGCGGTTCGTGCTGCCGAAAGAGACGAAGTCGCCGGTTATTCTTGTGACCTCGTGCATCAACGGAGACGGCAAATCCTATGTGTCGAGCAACACCGCCCTGTCTCTTGCCATCCTCGGGAAGAAAGTGGTGCTGGTGGGTCTGGACATCCGCAAACCGATGCTGGCTACCTATTTCAACCTGCGCGAGAAAGGTCATCTGACCGACTACCTTGCCGAGCCTGACATCTCTTTGGACGATATCATCGTGCCGAGCGGCGAACACCGTAATCTGGACCTGATACCATGCGGCACCATTCCTCCCAACCCGGCAGAGTTACTGCAGACGGACCGTCTGGACGGGCTGTTTGCAGAGTTGCGCAAGCGGTATGACTATATCATCGTGGATACAGCTCCTGTGGCATTAGTGAGCGATACGTATCTGCTGGACCGTGTGGCGGACATGACGATTTTTGTCAGCCGGTACAAATACACGCCAAGCGAGATGATTGACTATATCAACCAAGTGATCGAGCAGAAGCGGATGAAGAATATCGCCTGCGTGCTTAACGGCGTCAAGGCAGCCGGATACGGATACGGTTACGGGAAAACAGAAGATTAGCGATGGTAGTTTGCGTAGCAGAGAAACCGCTGGTAGGGGCGTATATCGCCAATATCCTTGGCGCCAAACAGCGCAAGGACGGCTATTTCGAGGGTAACGGATACCAAGTGACGTGGACCTTCGGACATCTCTGTGCCTTGCTGGACCCTCAGGAATATACGGAGCAATGGAAGGCATGGAGCCTGAGTTCGCTGCCGATGATTCCTGCACGTTTCTCCATCAAAGTGTCCGGCGACGAGGGCGTACACAAGCAGTTCAACATCATCAAGAACCTGATAGCCCAAGCCGACGAGGTCATCAACTGCGGCGATGCCGGTCAGGAAGGAGAACTGATCCAGCGATGGGTGTACCAGCAAGCGGGCTGCAAATGTCCTGTCAAACGCCTGTGGGTCAATTCGCTGACCGAAGAGGCGATGCGTGAGGGTTTCCGGCAGTTGAAAGACCAGTCGGAATACCAGCACCTGTATGAGGCGGGTCTGATGCGCGCCATCGGCGACTGGCTGTTAGGCATGAACGCCACGCGCGCATACACTATACGGTACGCGCAGGGGAGCGGACGCAACCGTCAGGTGCTGTCGGTGGGACGCGTGCAGACACCGACGCTGGCACTGGTGGTCAAGCGGCAGGCGGAGATAGAGCATTTCGTGCCACGGACCTACTGGGAACTCAAGACCAGCTACCGCGACACCCTCTTCAGCGCACAGCTGCCGGCGGAGGAAGACGAATACGCCATCACCTCCGAAGAACAGGGACAGGCACTGGTGGACGCTATCAAAGACGAACCGCTGTCGATTACGTCCGTGGAGAAGAAGAAAGCGCTGGAGTACGCCCCGAAACTATATGACCTGACATCCCTGCAGGTGGACTGCAACAAGAAATTCAGTTATTCGGCAGACAAGACCCTCCAACTCATCCAGTCACTGTATGAGAAACGCGTGACGACTTATCCGCGTGTAGATACGACGTATCTGAGCGATGACATCTACCCCAAAGTACCGGGCACATTAGCGGGAATCAAAGACTATTTCCCGCAAGCGGCTCCGCTGATAGGGCTCAAGGCGGACGGCAAGAAAGGTGCCGGTTCACTGCCCAAATCCAAGAAAGTATTCGACAACAAGAAGGTAACCGACCACCATGCCATTATCCCTACGGGGCAGCGTCCTGAAGGACTGACGGCCGAGGAGAAGAAAGTGTATGACCTTGTGGCGCTGCATTTCATTGCGGTGTTCTACCCCGAATGCGAAGTAAGCAACACCACCGTGCTGGCAAAAGCAGGCGACATCGATTTCAAAGTGACCGGGCGCGAGGTGCTCAAACCCGGATGGCGGACGGTGTTTGAAAAAGCACCAAGTGACCAAGTACCAAGTACCAAAGAAGAGGATACGGAAAACTCCGAGAATCCGGAGAGCTCGGATGAATCTGAGAACAGCAAGTCACTGCCTGCTTTCACGAAAGGCGAATCGGGTCCGCATGTCCCCCAACTGAAAGAAAAGACCACCACTCCGCCCAAATATTACACGGAGGCGACGCTGCTGCGTGCGATGGAGACGGCAGGCAAGACTGTCGAGAACGAAGAACTGCGCGAGGCAATGAAAGAGAACGGCATAGGCCGCCCTTCCACCCGCGCCGCCATCATCGAGAAACTATACCAGCGCAAATATATCCAGAAACAAGGCAAATCGCTCCGAGCCACGGATGTAGGAATCAACCTGATTCATACCATCATCTCCCCTCTGCTGAAGTCCGCCGAGCTGACAGGATTATGGGAGAAGAAACTGCGTGAGATAGAACGCGGCGAATATACGGCACAACAGTTCCTGAACGAGCTCAAAGAGATGACCTCCGGTGTGGTCCATGATGTGAAGACCAACAAAGCGGGCATGCTCTGCCCGGTCTGCCGGCAAGGCAGGATTATCCGTGGCAATACGCGCTACGGTTGCTCCAGATGGCGCGAAGGATGTTCATATGCCGAACCATTTGACAACTAAATGTTACAAAAAATACAGATGTGTACTTTTTGCGTCAATTTTTACACATAGGAATGACAAAAAAAAAGTAATTTTGCAGCCGTATTTACAAGTGCGGCAGACGCACACAAAGAAGACTTTTTATTAACCAATTTAAATTATACTATCAACACAAACAAAATTCCCTGTATGAAACTGAATTTTAGTGTATTCCGTACCATGATGCTTTCCGCAGTGCTTTTTTGGGGCATGGCGGCAGATGCCCGTGTGATTAGCGGAACAGTCAAAGACCAGACGGGAGAAACGATTATCTCCGCTTCAGTTGTGGTCAAAGGTACCAGTATCGGTACAGTAACGGATTTCGACGGAAACTACACACTCGATGTTCCCGATGATGCCAAAGTGCTTGTTTTCTCCTACATCGGCATGAAGACGCAGGAGCTGAACATCACCGGCAATGTGATGGATGTCGTTCTGTCCGAGAACAGCGAGGTGCTGGAAGAAGTGGTGGTGACCGGTTACGGCACGACCAAGAAACGCGACTTGGTGACCTCAGTGGCATCGGTAAACGCAGACCAGTTGAAGGATATCCCGGTGGCTTCCGCCAGCGAGGCGCTGCAAGGCAAACTGGCAGGTGTGTCGGTAACGACGACGGAAGGAAGCCCTGATGCCGATGTGAAAATCCGTGTGCGTGGCGGTACCTCTCTGACCCAGAGCAGCGACCCTCTCTACATCGTGGATGGTTTCCAAGTAAGTTCTATCTCTGATATAGCTCCGGGCGACATCGCCTCGATGGACGTGCTGAAAGATGCCGCTGCAACGGCTATCTATGGTGCGCAGGGAGCCAATGGTGTCATCATTATCACCACCAAGGATGCTGACAACAGCGTTGATGACAAGATGCAGATTCATTTCGACTATACCGGTTATATGGGTTGGAAGCAGATGGCAAAGAAATATGACATGCTCAGCGTGGATGACTTTGTGCTGATGCAATATGAATACGCGCATTACCGTGCCAAAGGCAACACCGCCACTATCCCGACCAATTTCAACCAGTATTTCGACCCCCGTTATGCGGAGACACAGGACAAAGATCAGGTGATGACCATCCCTGAGATTCAGAACTACTGGCATGATCAGAAAGTTACAGACTGGCAGGACGAGACCTTCGGTCATCATGGTCTGAACAGCAACCACAGTTTCACTGTCAGCGGCGGTAACAAAGCGGCTAATTTCTCGCTCTCGTATAACCGAATTGACGACGAAGGAATCATGTACGGTTCGGATTATGACCGTAACAACCTGAGTTTCAAAGCGAAATTCAAACCCATTAAAGACCTGACCCTGAGCTTCACAGCCCGTTATTCCAATACGCAGATTCTGGGTTCGGGCACCAATACTGCACAGGATGCAGGCTCCAAGACCGAAAGCCGTGTGCGTAACGCCATCGCTTATTCGCCCATCGAGTTGTTCGCAAAAGACAATGTAGCCGGTCTGGATGACTATGAGTCTTTCGGTTCTCTCTATGACCCGATTACCACGATTGACCATAACTACCGCAAGAAAGTGGACGACAAGTTCACCCTCCAAGGTTATGCCAGCTATAAGTTCCTGAAGATGTTCACCATCAAAACCGAACTGGGTTATGAGGGACGCTACCAGAAACAAGACCGCTACTATGGTCCTACTACTTATTTCTCGCGCGCAGGTGACGGATTTACGTATGCAGGCGGCGCAGGCTACGGACATATCGTAGTGACGGACGACAAGTCCAGCCGTTTCAAAAACACGAACACCCTTGAGTTCAAGAAGAAATGGGGTGATGACCACGACCTTGGAATCCTGATTGGTGAGGAAATGCAGATTCTGAAAGGCGAGCTCCGTACCTATAACGGCTATGGCTATGATGCCAGTCTGACCGGCAAACAGGTATTCAACTACATCGGTTCCGCCAAGGACTATACCAGTAAGTCGTATGTCAACCCGACGGACAATATGCTATCATTCTTTGCCCGTGCCAACTATGTGCTGTTCAACCGCTATTATCTGACCGCCACATTCCGTGCTGACGCTTCCACGCGTTTCGCCAAAGGCAACCAATGGGGTTTCTTCCCGTCAGCTGCTATCGCTTGGCGTATCATCGATGAGGAATGGATGGCTCCGGCACAGGACGTGATGTCTAACTTCAAACTGCGTCTGTCGTACGGTTCGGTAGGTAACAACAATGTGGATCTGGGTTATCTCCGTCCGGAGTACCTTGCTTCCGCAACCGCTTACACAGGTATCTTTGACACCAAGCTGGTAGATGGCGGTGCAGACGTGATTGCTGCCAACAACAAACTGAAATGGGAGACGACAGTGACCCGTGACCTCGGTATCGACTTCGGCTTCTGGAATGAGCGTTTCACCGGTACTATCGACCTCTATTGGAATAACACCAAGGACCTGATTCTGAAATACAAGATGGCAATCGGTGGTTATAACTACCAGTATCGTAACATCGGTTCTACCGACAACAAGGGTGTCGAGCTCTCTTTGAACGGCGTCATCTTGGACAAACGCGCCAAGAGTCTGAGCTATGGATTGAGTGTAAACGCCAATATCTCACATAACTACAACAAAGTGGTTGACCTCGGCGGTATGGATGAGTACCTCATCTCTTCGCAGTGCTTCTCGTCCAACTACGCCAATACCGACTATGAATTCAAACTCCGTCCGGGTGACAAAGTAGGTAATATCTACGGCTATCAAACTGCCGGATGGTACACACCGGAAGATTTCGTATCGTACGGATCGAGCAACGGCCGTTGGTATGGCGAAGTATGGGAGGATGCCAACCAAGACGGTGTCAAGCAGGATTCCGAGGTGAAGCAGCAGGCTATCACCACCATCCTCGGCGAAGCCCGTCCGGGTATGACGAAGATTGTGGATCAGAACGGTGACGGCGTGATTGATGATGCAGACCGCGTAGTGCTGGGTAATACCCAAGCGGATATCCAAGGCGGTTTCGGTGTCAATTTCAATATCGGCGGAGAGAAATGGGGTAAGGTTGACCTCAGCGCACAGTTCACCTACAGCGTAGGCAACGAGGTGCTGAACCTCTCTGCACTGGACTACGGAACCATCTTCGACAAATCCAAACTCCGTAATAACACCTCTGATGTCGCTTTCGGCATGCGTTACTCGCTCTTTATGGAAGGAGACAAAGACTATATCTTCATCCCTTCTAATTACGGAGCAGGTGCTGACGGAAGAGTCAGCGGCGAGGATTATGCTGCAATGGCTGCTGAACTGGCCCGTCAGAACGCAGGTGCTACTACCGCCAACCCCATCAGCGACAACATCGCTCTGACCGACAAATATGTGGAGAATGCTTCGTTCCTCCGCCTCTCGTCGCTCACCATCGGCTATTCGCTGCCTGACCGTTGGATCAGCAAAGCGTACATCAAGACCGCCCGTATCTTCTTCACGGCTTCCAACCTCTTCTGTGCTACCCCGTATTCGGGTGCGGATCCTGAGGTGGATACCCGTTCGAAGATTAATCCGTTGGCGACGGGTGTTGATTTCTCGGCATTCCCCAAGAGCCGTGCGTTCAACTTTGGTATCAACCTTTCTTTCTAATAACAAGTCGATATAACGATATAACGAAAACATATGATTATGAAAACGTATAAATATATAGCAATTGCAGCAGTAGCCGCTGTGCTGACGGGTTGCAATTTCTTTGATTCGGAATCGCCCTCCGCAATGGATGCCGCCACCGTCTTTTCCAACGTGAACAGCACGGAGCAAGTGATTGCCGGAGTGTATGACCAGTTTGGTCAGGACAAGTCTTTCCGTAACCGTCTCGCCTGTGGCTATCAGGGAATGAATACCGATGTGGAGCACGGAAACAAGAACTCCGGCCGTGCCGACTGGAATATCTATGCCATGACCCCGAGCAGCGGCGACCTCTCTACGGCTAACGGTAAAGACCCGTGGGGTTACCTCAACACCGCTATCGAGCGTTGCAACAATATCATCGAGGGAGTTGAGCAATACGGCGACACCGCAGCCAACGCGCGTATGAAATATCTGCTGGGCGAGGCATATTTCCTCCGTTCTTTCTGCTATCTGCAGATGGTGCAGCTCTGGGGAGACGTGCCTGCACGTTTTGTCTCCATCTCTAAGGACGAGAACGGCATGAATACCAAGAAGTCCGACCGTACCGATGTGCTCAAGCAACTGCGTATCGACCTCAAGAAAGCAGCCCAGCTGATGCCTTGGTCCGCTGAATGTCCGGGTACAGCGGCTAACTCTACCTGCCGCCCCTCCAAGGGAGCAGCGTATGCCCTGCTGGCACGTATGGATCTGATGTATGCCGGTAAGGGTGTGCGTCCTGACTCATGGAAAAACGGTCCTGTCTTCCTTGTGGATGACGCAGACCTGCGCCGCGAACTGAATACCGAGGTGATGTGGGCATGTGCTCAAATCATCAATAACGGCAACGAGGCGGGTAAGTTCCAAGCCAGTTACGAGGATATATTCAAGAAAATATGTGCTGACGAGACCAATTACTACAACTCCGAGGTGTTCTGGGAGATTCCTTTCGCAGACGGCAGCCGTGGACAAGTGTTGCAGTACAACTGCACCAAGATGTCGGATGCCGTTGGCGGTCTCAAAAATAACGAAGGCGGTTCATCCAACTCGTCTGTAACCATCGTGCCCACACTCTATTACGATTTTGAAAAGAATGATGTACGCCGCGATGTAACGATGGCGCGTTATATCTGGGTGTACGACGATGGTTCGAAACTCAACTCCGACCAAGGTAAAGTCGCTGCTGCATTCCCGGAGAAAGGCACGGACGCCAAGATTCTCTATCAGAAGAACCAGATGATTGGTGACTGGTATGGCAACAAATACCGTGTGGAATGGATGAACCGTAACCGTACGGGCAACGATGACGGTATCAACTTCCCGATTATCCGCTATGCCGACGTGCTCCTCATGGCGGCTGAAGCTTCTATCGGCGGTATCGGTGGAGATGTGCCTTCGGATATGTACGGCATTGACGGTGCTGCATGTTTTAATAAGGTACGTGCGCGTGCGGGCGTAGGTTCCAAAGAACTTACCATGGCGAATATCCAAGAGGAACGCAAACTGGAGTTCACCGGTGAGTATATCCGCAAATATGACCTAATGCGTTGGGGTATCCTTAAAGAGACGCTGATTGCCGCACACGAGCGTTTAGCAAACATGAACAACCATTCGGGCGAGTTCGCGCAACTGCAGGATACTATTTATCTCAAGTATAAATATGTGGAAGCACAATATAGTTTCTCTCCGGACATCAAGGGCTTTGTCATTGACTCCGTCTATGGTCTGGAGAAAGGTGAGCTCGGAACGCCGTCGTATTATAACTCCGAGAACGGTTGGATCAAGACCTGTATCTATGAGGGTTCGTCCGGTCGCGAGCTGGCTCCGGATAACTATATGTTGTTCGACCGCGACTTCCCGGAGCGTCTGAACGGACGTCAGTACTGGCCCATCTTTGCAGTGAACGTAGGTCAGTCCAACGGTGCCCTCTGGAACGACTACGATTACGCTAACAGCGCTGAATAACCGCTAAATGAAAATTTGGAAAACTATAGCAATGTGCTGCACGCTGTCATTTCTATTGGCGGCGTGCAACACACCTGAGACTCCGGAACTGCCGGCTATCGACTCCAACAAGGAGCTGGTAGCCGCTTGTGCCCATATAGAGGGTGGCGGAGCGGGTGTCATGGGTGGTGACGGTGGCTCCGTGTATCGCGTCAACCGCTTGGACGATGCGCCGGACCCCAACACCGGACTTCCTATGGCGGGTACGCTCCGTTATGCCGTTACGCAGTCAGGTGCAAGACGGGTCGTCTTTACCACCTCAGGAACGATTCACCTCACCAAAGAACTGCGTATCAAAACCGGAAATCTCACCATTGACGGTCAATCGGCTCCCGGTGACGGCATTTGTATCGCGGACTACCCGTTGATTATCAATGCATCCAATGTCATCGTGCGTTTTATCCGTATCAGGCTGGGCGATGTCAGCAATACGGAGAGCGATGCGGTTTCTGTCAATAATTCCACAGGGGTAGTACTTGATCACCTCTCTTGTTCGTGGTCGGTGGATGAGTGCGTCAGCTGTTACGGTAACACGGATTTCACCATGCAGTACTGCATCATCTCCGAATCCCTCAAGAATTCCGTGCATGGCAAAGGTTCGCATGGTTACGGTGGTATCTGGGGAGGTACGAACGCTTCCTTCCATCATAACCTCCTCGCGCATCACGACAGCCGAAATCCCCGTTTCGACCATGATTATGTAAATGCTACATGTGCAGGACCGATTGACTATGTCAACAATGTGGTCTATAACTGGGGTGGCAACTCTGCCTATGGCGGTGAAGGTTCTTCCAAGGGTGCCGGCGGAAGGCATATCAATTTTGTCAAAAACTACTATAAACCCGGACCTGCTACTCCGAACAGCCGTAAGACCCGCCTGTTGGATCCTACAGTCAGTTGCTCTAACTGTGCCGACCATCCCGGAGGGACGGTCATTCCCGGCAAGTTCTACCTCACGGGCAATATCATGCACGGCTCGGACGCTGTCACGGCTGATAACTGGAAAGGCTCTACCCAGACCGGTGCCAATGTCATGGCTGCTGCCAGATGGACGGACGGATTGACGCTGCTGAAAAACGAGCAGACGGCGGCGGAGGCATACGCCACGGTGCTGGCAAAAGCCGGCTGTTCTCTCGTCCGTGACGAAGTGGACACGCGTATCATTGATGAAGTCAGCAACGGTACTTATACCTATAAAGGCTCCAACGGCTCCTCTAACGGACTCATAGACACGCAGTCCGATGTGGGGAGTTGGCCCGCACTCAAAGCGGCTGCACGTCCGCTGGACACGGACTATGACTTTATCCCCGATGACTGGGAGACGCAGTTTGGCTTGGACCCCGATGACCCGGACGACGCACGTGCCGTCACACTGGTATCCGGACATACGAATTTGGATGTCTATATGTGTCATTTGGTACGGAATTTGTACTGATGATTAAAACTAATAAATTGAATATGAGAAAACTAATTCTTTCTGTTCTGTCGCTCGTCTGCGTAGCGGCTATGGCGCAAACAAAGTATTCCCATTATTATCAGAATCTGCCCTGCGCGGTAGAGGAAGTGAAGGAGGTGGTAATCCCGGACTATACGGTCACTCTCACTGATTTCGGAGCGGTGGGAGACGGTGTTACCGATAATACCGAGGCGTTTGCCAAGGCGCTCAAGCACCTCAAGAAGCAAGGCGGCGGACATCTCGTCGTGCCTGACGGCAAGTGGCTCACAGGACCGGTCAAACTCGTCAGCAACCTTGACCTCCATCTTGCGGACAATGCGGTTATCTTGGGTTCGACCAACAAGGAACTCTATGTACAGAAAAGCGATTCCCTGCGTGACGGCTCCAAGAAATGCCACGCGCTGATTTACGGTTCCAAGCTGGAGAACGTCTCTATCACCGGCAACGGAACGATAGACGGACAGGGGTTCTTCTGGCGCCCTATCAAACAGAAGAAAGTGCAGAACCCCGAGGTCATTGCAGCGGATGGCGATGTATGGGAGCAGGCGAACGCCATGGGCGGGGTGCTCAGACCCGACGGAAACAGCAAGAACTGGAAAATCTGGTACCCCTTCAACCTCAAGAAAGAGTATAACGTACCGAACATCGCTTCCGACCCCGTCATTCAGGAGAAGATGCGCCCCCATCTGGTGAACATCACCGATTCCAAAAACATCCTCGTCGAGCACGTGCATCTGCTGAACTCGCCGAAGTTCCACCTCGTGCCCACACGCGTGCAAAACCTTATTATCGACGGTGTCACCATCCGTTGCCCCCACTGGGCGCAGAACGGCGATGCCATGGATCCCGGAAATATACAAGTGGCGCTCATCGTCAACTGTAATATCTCTTGCGGCGATGACGGTATCTGTATGAAAGGCGGAGTGGGGCAGAAAGGCGTGGATGCAGGTCCCCAGCGCGATTTTCTCATCACCAACGACACCGTCTATCGTGCACACGGCGGGTTTGTCATCGGTTCGGAGTTCTCCGGAGGCATGCAACGCCTTGTCGTCAAGGACTGCCGCTTCGAGGGAACCGACATCGGCTGCCGCTTCAAATCGGCTCCCGGACGCGGTGGATGGTGCGAAGATATTTACTGCTATGACATCATCATGAAAGATATCCGCGAGTCCGCTTTCCTCATCTCATCCGGCTATGCCGACAAAGGAGCGGGAGTCTCTGCTACCGATTCTGACAACAAAGACGCCTTCTTCCCCGACTGGTCGAATATTACTTTCCGCAATATAACCTGTGTCGGCTCCAAGCAGGCGGTGGATATTCAGGGACTCAAAGGCAAGCCGGTGCACAATATCCTCTTCGATAATGTCACTATTCTCGGAAACAAGAAAGGAATCAAACTCGAGTTTGCGGAGGACATCAACTTCGTCAACTGCCAGATTAACCCCAAGCCTATGCCGGTTACGGACTATAAGAAGATTAAAAACGTCCTGTATAACGGCAAAGACCCCGACGCAGCAGAGTAAAAATCAAAAATTCTACATTTTTCGGCAATATGTACTTGCATATGTCCGAAAAATGTAGTATCTTTGCACTCGAATTCATTCGACTTTTTACTAAACAAAATATTATTAACTTTAAAAACAAAAACATTATGAAGAAACTTTTCCTCTTTGTTGCTGCTGTTGCAGCTCTGACGGTTAACGCTCAGAATGTAGTTCTCCTCTCTGACGTGGCTAACTACGTTGATTTTCAGGCACTCAGTGTGGCTGACGCTGGTATGACTGCTTCGACTGTTACCAGTACGTCTCCTTACACCCTCGCTAATGGTACGCAACTGATCGGTTTCCTCAAATCCGATGGTACTGAGGCTGCCAACTCTTGGAATGTAAAGGAAACCTACAACACCACACTGCCTACTCCGACATGGGATGGCGTTGACTCGCTCAAGTGCGGTACCATGTTCCGTGCTGCTTCCGGTACGACTATCGCACTCGGTGCATTCACGACATCTGCTGCAGGCAAACTCGTTGTTTACTATCAGCCGAACGGTGATAGCGAGCGCGGTGTTGAAATCTCTGTTTATGGTGAAGCAGTAACTGGTAAGAACCTGACCGGTGACGGTAAGAAACTTGACGGTACCCGTCCTGCTCACGCTGGTGAGATTGAATTGGCTGCCGGTTCCTATGATGCAGGTGACGTTGTTATCAAACTCATTACCAACACCAGCAACATCTTCGGTATCCGTATCGAGAACCTCCAAGGTGCAGGCGTAGAGAACGTTAACGCTGCTGCCAAGGCTGTTAAGACCTTCGAGAACGGTCAGCTCGTTATCATCAAGAATGGCGTTCGTTACAACGCTCTGGGTGCTAAGCTCTAATAATCCAACCATCAGCAATCTTGGCTGATTACAAACAAGGTTCGCATTCACGCGAGCCTTGTTGTTTTTTTGCAGTGTCAGTTTTGTCAGTTTCTCTTTTTTTTGTTCTGGCAAAAGTGGCAAAAGTGGCAAAACTGACAATACTGACATTCTGTTTTTTGCCACTTTTGCCACTTTTGCCATGTCAAATTTCTTTCTCTTGCTATCCATTTGCCGACCGCGACGTTGGTTGTTCTTGTATATGCTTAGTCATCGGTTATACATTGCCGGGGGGATTACCTGACTGGATACTACTTGGAACCTGCTATTGCTATCGCGGCGTTGATACCATCCAAAGCACTGCTCGTTATTCCTCCTGCATAGCCCGCTCCCTCGCCGCAGGGGTACAGACCCGGTGTTGAAACAGATTCCATCGTCTCAGGATTCCGGATGATACGTACGGGGCTGCTGCTCCGGCTCTCTACGCCAACGATGATGGCGTCATTGGTCAGGTACCCCGGGTACTTCCTGTTGAAATCACGGAAACCTTGTTGCAGCCGTTTGCCGATACCTTCTGGTAGCCACTGGTCCAGACGGCTGGGAACTACGCCCGGCAGATAACTGCATGGCGGCAGATCTTTACTCGCTTTACCCTCCACAAAATCCCGCAACCTTTGCGCAGGTGCTACTGCAGAATTCGTAATTCTTATCTCGCTTTCGCTCGTACGATTGTTTCGTAATTCGTAATTCGTAATCAGAAACGCCTGCTCCCAAGCAAGCCGCTCAAGGGTTTCTTGATACAGCAGTCCCCTGAGCGGGTCATCACCCTCTATGTCCTCAGGGTTGATTTGCACCACGATACCGCTGTTGGCGTAGGGTGAGTTGCGGTGGCTTGCTGACATACCGTTAACGACGCACAGCCCTCTCTCGCTGCTTGCCGGAACCATATGACCACCCGGACACATGCAGAACGAATACACGCCCCTTCCTTTCACCTGCGTCACCAAACTGTATGAAGCGTTGCCGACGTATTTAATGAGTTCTACCTTTTCTCCCTCTCCTTGGGAGAGGGCTGGGGAGAGGTGATACATTAAGCGATTTATAACCGCCTGCGGATGCTCCACACGAACGCCCATTGCAAAACCCTTGGTCTCCATCGCTACACCCTCAGCTGCCAGCATCTGATAGGTGTCATGTGCCGAGTGCCCGATAGCTAAGATAATAGGAGTCTGGAAATGGCTTTTGTCTTTGAGCGTAGCGGTCTTTCGACTTTCGACTTCTTTGAGGCTTGTGATGCAGCTCTCGAAATGTATCTCTCCTCCGTGCTCGATAATACACTCCCTCATCCGCTTGATGATGGTCGGCAGTTTGTCTGAGCCGATATGCGCGTGGGTCTCGTAAAGCACGGTGTCCGGTGCTCCGAAATAATGGAAAATCTCCATCACCCGTTGCATGTTTCCCCGTTTCTTGGAGCGGGAGAACAGCTTGCCGTCGGAGAACGTACCGGCGCCGCCTTCGCCGAAACAGTAGTTCGACTCAGGGTTCAGCCCTTCGTTCCGGTTCAGCAGGGCTATATCTTTCTTCCGCTCGCTTACTTCCTTGCCCCGCTCATAGATAATAGGCTTGATACCATGCTCTATCAGCGTGAGCGCGGCAAACAGCCCTGCCGGACCGCAACCGATAATCACCGCCTCACGCTCCGCCTTGTGAACATCCTGAAAAACAGGGCTTTCGTACATCGCCCATCGTACATCGTCCTTTGCTATGGGCTGTCCCTCGTTGTCCGTCAAAACAGTAAGATGCACCTTCAGCTCTCGCTGACGTGCATCTACACTTCGTTTTACCACCCGCCATTTCTGTGCAGCTTCCCATGCTTCACGCGGGGATAAGATATACTGAACCGTGTTCACCTGCTTTCGACTTTCGACTTTTGACTCTATCCTATCTTAGTCAGCACGGCTTCCAAACCTAACTCTTTCACGCGCTCGTTGATTTTGTTCTCCAGTTCCTCGCACAGGTCGGGGTTGTCTTTGAGCACACCTTTTACGTTGTCACGGCCCTGTCCTAATTTCGTGTCGCCGTAGCTGAAGAACGAACCGCTCTTTTTGATTACCTCGGTTGCTACTGCAAAGTCAAGAATCTCGCCAATCTTCGAGATGCCTTCGTTGAACATCAGGTCGAACTCGGCTTTCTTGAACGGAGGTGCCACTTTGTTCTTCACCACTTTGACGCGCACTTGGTTACCTAAAATCTGCTCGCCGTCTTTAATCTGACCGGCGCGGCGGATATCCAGACGTACCGACGCATAGAACTTCAGGGCGTTACCGCCGGTGGTGGTCTCCGGGTTGCCGAACATCAGACCGATTTTCTCGCGCAGCTGGTTGATGAAGATGACTGTGGTACCGGTCTTGTTCACTGATGCGGTCATCTTACGCAGTGCTTGGGACATCAGACGAGCCTGAAGACCCACTTTGTTGTCGCCCATGTCACCGGCTATCTCGGCTTTCGGTGTCAGTGCTGCCACCGAGTCAATGACAATCAGATCTACTGCTGCGGAACGTATCAGCTCGTCGGCTATGTCCAGTGCCTGCTCGCCGGAGTCCGGTTGGGCAATGAGCAACTCGGCGATGTCCACACCTAATTTCTCGGCGTAGAAACGGTCGAAAGCATGCTCGGCGTCTATGATGGCAGCAATGCCGCCTTGTTTCTGAACCTCTGCCATCGCATGAATAGCAAGGGTGGTCTTTCCTGACGATTCAGGACCATAAATCTCGATGATACGGCCGCGAGGATAACCGCCTACGCCTAATGCATAGTTCAGACCCAGACTGCCGGTCGGGATTACGGGGATATCTTCTATCTTCTCGTCACCCAGTCTCATGATGGCGCCTTTGCCATAGTCTTTGTCAATCTTTGCCATCGCTGCCTTCAGGGCTTTCAGTTTGTCTTCCGATGGTTGTTTGTTCTCTGCCATAATTGTATATTGTTTTATTTGTTCTCTAATTGGTGTTCCTTCGGACTCCTCGGATTCCTCTGATTATATCGGATTATATCGGATAATCTCGGATAATCTCGGATAATATCGGATTCCTTCTAAACCGAGTGCAAAATTACTAAAAAAAAAGCACATACACAAGGTTGCGCTTATTTTTTTGCAAAAAATCTGCAATATTCCCGTAATCCGCATTTCTCGCATTTGGGTTTGCGGGCTTGGCACACGTACCGCCCGTGCAGTAATAACCAGTGGTGAGCTTTTGGAATGATGTTTTCGGGGATGTATTTGACTAACTGTCTCTCTGTCTGCAGCGGGTTCTTGCTGCCCGTCGTCAGTCCGAGGCGTTCGCTCACACGGAAGATATGCGTATCTACAGCCATCGTCGGCTGGTTCCATATCACGGCGCACACCACGTTCGCGGTCTTGCGTCCCACGCCTTGCAGTGTCTGCAGGTCGTCGATGTTGTCCGGCACATGCCCGCCGTACACTTCTGTCAGCCGCTTTGCCATCGCCACCAGATGCTCGGACTTGGAACGGGGATAACTGACGCTCTTGACATATTCGAACACATCGTCACCGGTTGCTTCGGCTAAGGCTTCCGCAGTGGGGTAGGCGGCAAACAGCGCCGGGGTCACCATATTCACCCTCTTGTCGGTGCATTGGGCGGACAGCATCACTGCCACTAACAGTTGGAACGGGTTCTCGTATTCCAACTCGCTTTCGGCTACAGGCATGTTGGTCTCAAACCACCCGAGGATATGTTCAAACCGTTGCTTGGTTGTCATAAAATAGCGGACTGTTTAGCGTTTGGCTGTCATGCAAAACCATTATTAGTTCTTTAGTGTCGCGTAAACGCGGCTTAAAAACCTCAGTATCTCTGTCGCCTGTTGCTGCACTTGCCTCGTCTCGGCGCTTATCTCGCGTTTCTGCAGTCTCAGCAGCATAATCTGGTATAGCAGAAGCAGGCATGCCTCTATGTCGGACATCGTCGGGTGGTCGGTTTTGGCTTTGAGCAGGTTCAGGCTGGGATGAATCCTCATGATAGCGGCGCGATAGACAGCATCGGTCTCCATCTGCTGGCCGTGCAGTTCTTCCATCTCGCCAAGGGCTATCTTTGCCAAGTTGGTGTGCCCGGCATCTGCGATTCCTTCGCGGTGCATCATCTCATGCAACTCGTGCAACTCCTGCGTGCGCTCTGCTTCTTCGGGAAATGCACGCAGGTAATCTTCCATCTGCCATAGCCAGAGAATATACTCCGCAATATTGTCTTTCTTACTCCTCATCTTCCTCCCAATCAATATCATCCAAGTAACTGTCGCTCATGAAGGTCTCTATCTCCCTTCTGTCTTTCTTTGTCGGACGTCCTGTTCCCCGGTCGCGTGCACCGTTCCCTGCCATACGGGCTAACTCCAGTAGCTCTAATTGCTCGGGAGGCGTGCAGTCGCGCATATATTCCGGCACTAACTTGGCGCCTAAGCGGTTCTCGGTCAGTTGCAGTACGCTAAATGTGTAGGTCACAGGACCCTTGCGCACGTTGAACTGGTCTCCGACCTTGAATGTCCGGCTGGGCTTGAGTTGCACCCCGTTCATCGTCACTCTGCCGTTCTTGCAGGCGTCGGCGGCGATACTTCGGGTCTTATATATCCTCATCGCCCATAAATATTTATCGACTCTGACTTCTGCCATTATTTTCTCCCTCCCTTGAGGGGAGGGCAGGGGAGGGGTTATTTGTGATTATACTGATTCATCGTCCTGTCGATGCCTTGCAGGCAGAAACTCGGAATAATCTCCGTGGTCACTTTCAGCCGCTCGTCAATCATCTTCTCTTCCTCTTCAGTCCATTTGCCCAGCACGAAGTTGATTTGTGCGCCGCGGGTGAACTCGTTCCCGATGCCGAAACGCACGCGCGCATATGCGTCCGTTCCTAATACGGATTGTATGTTCCCCAAGCCGTTATGCCCGCCGTTGCTTCCTTGTTTGCGGATGCGGATAGTGCCGAACGGCAGATTCAGGTCATCCACTAACACCAGCATGTTCTCTACAGGAATCTTCTCTTGCCCCAGCCAGTACCGCACAGCGTTGCCGCTCAGGTTCATGTAGGTGGACGGCTTGAGCAGCACCATCTCTGCATTCTTTACACGGCAGCGGGCGATAAAACCGTACCGCCGATCCTCCCATGAGGCGTTAACAGATGCGGCAAAAGCATCGATCATCATAAAACCGATGTTATGCCGCGTTCCGGCGTACTCGTCGCCGATATTGCCCAAACCTACTATAAGAAATTTCATGATTTTGATGTTTTGACCGCTTCACTGACAGAATACAGACCGCTTCGCTGACAGAATACAGACCTGATTACTATCATTGATACTAATTCAGTCTATCAGTCCGAAAGGACGGTCTATCAGTGAAACGGTCTGTATTCGGTCAGCCCGTTGGGCGGTCTGATTAAGCCTGTTTGCTCTGACGGGTTGCTTTCACCTCTGCTACGCAAGCGTCTGCAGGGTTCATGAACTTCAGACCCTCAACCTTCACATCGGCTACGGCAATCTTCTTGCCCAGACCGAGCTCGGTTACATCGATATTGATGCGGTCGGGGAAAGCGGTGTAGATACCCTGTACTTTCAGTTTGCGCATGTTCTGAACCAGCTTGCCACCGGCTTTCACACCTTCTGCCAGACCGTTCAGCTGGAGAGGAATCTCCACCACTACCGGCTTCTTCTCGTCAACGGCGAGGAAATCAATGTGCAGTGTCTTGCCGTCAATCGGGTGATATTGCAGCTCTTTTACCACAGCTTTGGTCTTGAACTCACCTACGGTCAGGTCCACAATCTGGGTGTCAGGAGTGTAAATCAGTTTACGGACATCTGCGGCTGCTACGGTAAACGTGCATGACTGACCGCATCCATAGAGGTTGCAGGGAATCAACTCCTCTGCGCGAAGGGCTTTCGCAGCCTTCTTTCCGTACTCGCTACGCGGAGTACCGGCTAATGCAAATTCTTTCATTTCTTTAATTGGTTTGTGTTACTTAATACCGTGTATCTCATCACACGAACCCCTTTTCATTAAATTCCCTCCCTTGTGGGGAGGGGTAGGGAGGGGGTTGCCTTTTTGTTGTCCACCGAGGAGTCGAACCTCGCTTCTCGGAACCAAAATCCGGTGTAATACCGATATACGAGTGGACACCATTTGAGCTTTCTCAGCGAAAAAGCATGCAAAATTACAACAATTTTTTGACATACGCAAATTTTTTGGAAGAAAAGTAATAAAATTCTTCCAAAAAACTGCGATTTAGTCTTTTTAATGGCTTACAGAGCCTTCAATGCCGCCTGAATGTAGTGGTAGAACTTTTGAACGGTGGCTATGTTGACACGCTCGTCCGGACTATGGGGATGCTCGATGGTCGGACCGCAGGAAATCATCTCCATGCCGTCATATTTGGCACCGATGATTCCGCACTCCAGACCGGCGTGGATGGTC
The DNA here is from genome assembly GCA_017448345.1 of Paludibacteraceae bacterium. Taxonomy (GTDB): domain Bacteria; phylum Bacteroidota; class Bacteroidia; order Bacteroidales; family Paludibacteraceae; genus Colicola. Next base: position 21,300 of record JAFSLP010000098.1, read on the forward strand.
ACGATACGCGGAGTGTTGCCGAACTCCTGCTCATAAACCCGTTTCATCGTGGCTAACAGCCCGCTCTTGAAGTTCGGTTTCCAGCCCGGATAAGCGCCGCTGAACTCCACTTCGGCTCCTGCAAGCGAGAAGGCGGACTGGATGACGGACTGCAGCTCCTCCTTGCGGCTCTCTACGCTCGAACGGGTCAGGCAGCAGACCTCCACGGTCATCTCACCGTCTTTTCCGGCGGCGGTCTTGATCATCGCGAGGTTGTTGCTCGTCTCCACGATGTCCGGCATCTCGTCAATCACGCGATAGACGCCGTGCGGACAAAGGGTCACGGCATGTATCAGGAAATCCTGCACATCTTCCGGCATCTCCGTCTTCGGGCATTCTACCTCCTCGGCGGTGAAATGGATACCTCCGTCCACGCCGTCGTACTCGCGCAGCCACAAGTCTTCGTAGCGGTCCACAAGGTCCTGCACGTCCTGATAACTCTCTTCGGGTATGGTGATGACGGCGGACGCCTCACGCGGTATGGCGTTGCGCAGCGAACCGCCTTCCACGCTTTCCAAGCGTGCCTCGAAATTGGCTACTGCGTCTTTCAGGAAACGGAACAGCAGCTTGATGGCGTTGGCACGCTGCAGATGGATGTCGCATCCCGAATGACCGCCTTTGCAGCCGCTCACGCACACACGCAGTGCGATGTCGCCGGACTCGGTCTCTACCGGCTGGTAGCGGAAGGTGGCAGTCGTGTCCACGCCTCCTGCGCAGCCTACATACAACTCTCCTTCCGTCTCGCTGTCCAGATTCAGCAGATACTTGCCTTTCAGCCAGCCCGGTTTCAGATCGTTCGCGCCGTACATGCCGGTCTCTTCGTCTATCGTGAAGAATGCCTCCAAGGGCGGATGAACGGCGTTCTTGTCGGCGAGGATAGCCATCGCTGTTGCCACGCCGATACCGTTGTCTGCACCCAGAGTCGTGCCGTTGGCGGTCACCCATTCGCCGTTGTCCTCCACGTATGCCTCTATCGGGTCTTTCTCAAAGTCGAACACACGGTCGCTGTTCTTCTGCGGTACCATGTCCATGTGACCTTGCAGGATAACGCCCGGATGGTTCTCCATGCCTGCACTCGCCGGCTTGCGGATCAGCACATTGCCGATCTCGTCCTGAAGGGTCTCCAAACCAAGCCCCTTGCCGTAATTCACCAAGAACTCCGCTATCTCTTTGCGTTTGCCGCTCGGACGCGGAATCTGTGTAAGGCTGTAGAAACTGCTCCACAAACCTTTAGGTTCCAAGTTTTTCATACTATCATTCAATTAATTCTCAATTCTCAATTGTCGACCGCGACCGTCATTTCTCCGCGGATGTCTTTGCCTAACAGTTCTTTGGCTCGTTCCGGCATCTCGCCTAACAGCAGCATCATCTTGGTCAGCAGCGCCTCCGTGGTGATGTCATATCCGGAGATGACGCCTGCTTTCATCAGGTTGAGCGATACGGCGTACAGCCCCATCTCTACCGAACCGGTGTTGCATTGGGTCTTGTTGACGATGATGACGCCGCGTTCCACGGCGCTTTTCAGCTCGCGGTACAGCCACCGGTCGCTGGGTGCATTGCCGGCTCCGAACGTCTCTAACACCACTCCTTTTAATCCGTGCGTACGCAGGAGCGCGTGGACGATGTTCTGCTGAATACCCGGAAAGAGCTTCAGCACGGCAACGTTGGTGTCGAACTTCGTGTGGAGTGTCAGCGGCAGATGCGGGTCGCTATACCGCACCAAATGCGGCTGATAGGTGATGTGCACGCCTGCTTTTGCAAGGGCAGGGTAGTTGTAACTGTTGAAGGCGGAGAAATGTTCCGCATTGCGTTTGGTCGTCCTGTTTGCACGGAAGAGACGGTCCTCGAAGTAGATGGTCACTTCCGGCACGATGGCATTGCCGTCCTCGTCCTTTGCTGCGGCTATCTCTATCGCCGTCAGCAGGTTCTCTTTCGCATCGCTCCGAAGCACCCCGACGGGCAACTGCGACCCCGTGAATACCACCGGTTTGTTCAGGTTCTCCAGCATGAACGACAGCGCCGAGGCGGAATAAGACATTGTGTCGGTGCCGTGGAGCACCACGAAGCCGTCGTACGCGTCGTATTTCTCATATACCATCTCTGCTACGCGCCGCCAGCTCTCAGGACCGATGTCAGAGGAATCAATCAGCGGATAGAAGGCTTCTATATCCACGGCGATATCACCGGCGAACAACTCCGGCAGATAGGCTTTGAAGGTCTCCATATCAGCAGGAATCAATGCACCGGTTTTCCGGTCGCGGACCATGGTAATCGTTCCGCCGGTTGATATCAATAGTACTTTGTTCATCCTTTTCCGCCTGCAAAGGTACGAAAAATAATTCAAAATTCAAAATTAAAAATTAAAAATTCATTCGTAATTCGTAATTTTTAATTCGTAATTCAAGAAAAAACGCCCCGAAGGACGTTTTTCCTCACTTCTTGTGCTTCAGCACTTTCTCCACCTGCCGTGGATTGAGGTCTTTGCGGAACTTGTCGTAATAGGTTTCCTGCAGTTTGATAAACTCTCTCTTCTTCGCGAACCGCTCTTTGGCTAATCTGTCCAGCTCCTTGTCCGACAGCTCCTTGCGTGCTTCTTTCTTGTCGCTTTTTTCGCCTTCTTTGAATTCGTCTTTGCAGCATTTTTGAGGAAACAGTTCATCCGCTTTGGCGCGGTACTCGCGGTAGGTCTTTGCGAAGTTCTCCGCCTGCTTGTCGCTGAGATAGAGCTCTTTGGTGAAATGTTTGATGTCGAACTCCACGCGTTCCTCGCGGGTCATGTGCTTCTTGCCGTCTTTCCAACCTTTCTCGAAACGTCCGTCCCGCTGCTCCTCTGCGCGTATCTCCTTGGTCGCTTTCTCTCCGCGCGCATGGTCATGTCTCTTGTCCTGTGCGGCAACGCTCACCGCCATCACGGCACTAAGTGCCAGAATAAATAACTTTTTCATTTTTTTGTCCTCCTTAAATTGGTTAAAATCAAGTGATTTCTAAAACAGTTAAACGAAGTGTTTTTTTACGCTTCACTCTCCACGATACAAACACCGTGCCAAACATAAAAAAATGACCTGCAAGGGCCGTTTTTTGGGGCTCTGCTTGTATCGGCATTTGATGTTTTCCACCCAAGCGCGATAGTCATTGTCTAACGACATATGCAAGAGATATGCAATAATTATCTGATTTTTCTTGCATATGTGCAAAAAAATCACTACCTTTGCACTCAAATTCATGATATGGCTACACGGATACTGATAATAGACGGCGACATCAGCCTTTCCACGGTGTTGTGCGATTACCTGAGCTCTCGCGGCTACAAGGCACAGACCGCATCGGACGGCAGGAAGGGGCTGGAAGCGCTCAGGGAGGCGCATTGGGATGTGGTGTTGACGGAGCTGCAGGGCATCGGCATGAACGGCTACGAGCTGCTGCGTGACATCCGCCACCGCCTGCCGCGTATCCCGCTCATCGTCCTTACCACGCGCAGCGACCGCGAGGACCAGATGCGTGCTTTCCAGCTCGGAGCCGATGATTACCAGACGAAGCCTTTTTCCATGGATATCCTGATCTGCCGCATAGAGGCAGTCCTGCGGCGTGTCAGGGAGTACGAAGAGAGCAAGCAGAAAGTCTTCGACCTCAACGGTCATGTCTTCGATGCGCTTCATCAGACTTTCGACGGCGTGCACATGCCTTCGCGAGCCAGCGAACTGCTGCTTATGCTATGCCGTAACGAGGGCAACATAGTGGACCGCCACCGTATCCTCTCCGCCCTGTGGAAAGAGGACAATGCCTTCACTTCGCGCTCGTTAGGGGTTTATGTCAACCACCTCCGGCATTTCCTCACACCTGCCGGATACACGGTCGTCGCTGTGCGCTATAAAGGCTACAAACTTGTCAATAACAACTAATTGTCGATTCTATGAACAGACTCATTGCCCCCAGTGTTCTCTCGGCTGATTTCGCTCATCTGGAGCAGGACCTGCAGATGATTAACCGGAGTGAAGCGGACTGGCTTCATATAGATGTCATGGATGGAACCTTTGTCCCGAATATATCGTTCGGTTTCCCTTTGATGAAACCCTTCAAACAGTATTGCACGAAGCCCTTGGATGTACACCTGATGATTGTCCATCCCGAGAAATACGTGGAGCGTTTCTGCGATGCCGGCGCATGGTCGGTGGGCTTTCATCTGGAGGCGGTGGACGACCCGCTGCCCGTTCTCGGTCTGATAAAAGCCAAAGGGGTACGCACGTGCCTGACCATCAACCCTGATATAGATGTCAACCGGCTTCTGCCGTATCTCGGCCAAGTGGATATGGTGCTCCTCATGTCCGTCTTTGCGGGGTTCGGCGGGCAGAAATTCATCCCTGAGACGATGGATAAGATTCGTTTCGTCCGTTCGGAGATAGACCGTCGCGGACTCTCCACGCTCATAGAGATAGACGGCGGCGTGAACACCTCCAATGCTCCGGAACTGTTCGCCGCAGGCGCCGACGTGCTCGTGGCGGGCAGCGCTGTCTTTGGGGCACCGGACCCCGAACTTGCCATCCGGCAGATGAAAAAATGCTGAAAGCATTTCGCGCATATCCTATGGTTGTATTGCTGCTGCCGTTGGTGGCAGCAATACTTCTTTTGAACCGTTTCTGCCCCTCGCTTCTGCTCTGCCAGACGGAATACGAACCCTTGGACAGTCTTCAGGCGTACCGTTTTGTCCTCTCCTCCGAACCGCGGGACACCAAGAAATGCCGGCGTTTTGAGACGCAGGAACGTGTCTTGCTCTACATCCTGCGTGATAGCACCGCCGCCTGTCCGCAGCCCGGTGACACCATCATCGCCCGTACCCGTATCCGCCGAGGCGGAACAACAGGCACCTTTGACTACGGCACGTATCTCCGCAGGCAGGGAATCATCGGAACCGCTTTTGTCCGTCCTCCTTATCAGCGCCGCCCTTCATCTCTTCCGCCGAAGGCTATGCCTCTCCGCCAGAGACTGTATCACCGCCTTGCTGATGCAGGTCTGAGCGGCGACGAACTCGCGCTTGCCGGAGCACTCACACTGGGCTATAAAGAGGACCTTGACCCGGAGCTCAAGAGGCATTTCCAAGCCTCCGGAGCCGCGCATGTGCTGGCGGTCAGCGGACTCCATACGGGTATCATCTATGCACTCTTGGTATGGCTTCTGACGCTCGGGGGGCGCTTCCGTCCGAGATACGAGAACCGGCTCGGACGGACTCTGATTAGCCTTGTCCTCATCGCCGTCATGTGGTTCTATGCGTGGCTCACAGGCATGACACCCTCTGTCGTACGCGCTGTCACGATGGTCACTGTCTTTGAAGTCGGACGCATCCTTTACCGCCGGGCTTTCTCGCTTAACACCGTCGCTGCGGCTGCCGTGCTCATCCTCTTGGTGCGGCCGCTCGACCTCTGGAGCGTCAGTTTCCAGCTGTCCTTCGCCGCTACTTTCGCCATTATCTTCTTTGCGCAATATGCAGAACGGTTCCTCCATCTTAAAAAATGGAAAAACCGATGGCTCGGACGCCTCTGCAGCTGGCTGGCAGGAACCATCATCATCTCGCTTGCCGCCCAACTGGGCACCTTGCCGCTCACGATGTATTATTTCGGTCAGACAAGCACCTTTTTCCTCCTCACCAACCTCATTGTCCTTCCCCTTGCCACGGTCTTGGTGCCCTGCGGACTGGCAACGATGGTCTTGGGTGGTTCATGCCTCGGCGTCATAGCAGCCCAAGTGACGCACTGCCTTGCTTGGGCGATGAACCACGCAGTTGCGTGGATAGAGACGCTGCCGGCAAGCACCGTGCAGGTTTCCATCGGGCAGGAGATGGTCATTATTTACTATCTTTTGCTCCTCGCCATCTGTCTCGTGATACTCGATGGCAGGAAAAAAAACGTGTGACTTGCAAATAAATTTGCACATGTCGAAAAAAAGCAGTACCTTTGTCGTCGGATTTGGAGATTAACGGATTAAAATTTCCGGGGACCCAAGAAAAAGGATAATCACTATATATATGAAGAATTTTGTAGAAGAATTGCGTTGGAGAGGCATGCTCCAAGATATCATGCCCGGTACGGAAGAGCAGTTGATGAAAGAAATCACTACCGCCTATGTGGGTATCGACCCGACGGCGGACAGTCTGCATATCGGACACCTGTGCGGTATCATGATGCTCCGCCATCTGCAGGCGTGCGGACATAAACCTATTGCGCTCCTCGGAGGTGCTACAGGTATGATAGGTGACCCCTCCGGCAAGTCCGCTGAGCGTAACCTGCTGACTGAGGAGACGCTGCGCCACAACGTAGCGTGCATCCGCGAGCAGTTGGAGCATTTCTTGGATTTCAACTCCACGGCTCCCAATGCCGCCGAACTGGTCAATAACTACGACTGGATGAAGGACTATACCTTCCTTGATTTCGCCCGCAATATTGGCAAACTCATCACCGTCAATTATATGATGGCGAAGGACTCGGTCAAGAAACGCTTCAACGGCGAGTTCGCGCAGGGTATGTCATTCACCGAGTTTACTTACCAGCTTCTTCAGGGCTACGATTTCGTCTATCTGAACGAGCACAAGAACTGCCTCATGCAGATGGGCGGTTCCGACCAATGGGGCAATATCACCACCGGTATCGAACTCATGCGGAAGATGAACGGCAAGACCGCTTTCGCACTCACCTGTCCGCTCATCACCAAAGCCGACGGAGGCAAGTTCGGCAAAACCGAATCCGGCAATATATGGCTCTCGAAGAAATACACCAGCCCGTACAAGTTCTACCAGTTCTGGCTGAACGTGAGTGACGACGATGCGAAGCGTTATATCAAAATCTTCACGTCCCTCAGCCGCGAGGAGATTGAAACCCTTATTGCTGAGCATGACGAGGCTCCGCATATGCGTACACTCCAGAAACGCCTTGCCAAAGAGGTTACATGCATGGTACACTCCGAAGCGGATTACAATGCCGCAGTAGAGGCTTCCAATATCTTGTTCGGCAATGCTACGGCAGATGCGCTGCGCGCGTTGGATGAGGAGACGTTCCTGCAGGTTTTCGACGGGGTGGAACGCTATGAGATACCGATGGCGGACATGAAAGCGGGCATCGGACCTTTGGACCTGCTGGCGGAGCGGACCAATATCTTCCCCTCAAAAGGCGAGGCGCGGAAGATGATTCAGGCAAACGGCTTCTCCCTGAACAAAGAAAAACTTACCGACCCGCAGACACCACTTACTGATGCTAATCTGCTGAACGGTAAGTATCTTCTTTTCCAGAAAGGGAAAAAGAGCTATTATTTGGTCGTAGTCAGATAATCGACCGCTTTCTTTGTAATCTCGTCGTCACGCTCGAACAAGGGGAAGAAACCCTCGTCGCCGAGCATGTTACGGACGATATATGCATTCAGCAATCGCGTCATCAACGGGCGCGATTTTTGTATCTCCGCCTCGTTCTTCTCTACGCCTTTTTCCTCGGCATATGCTGCGAAATCACGTATCACGTCCTGCTTGAGCAGATACAGCTCAAGGCTCTGCCAGTCTTTGTACCGGCTCAGCTCTTTGCGGTGTTTGTCGGTATATTGGTAGGCAAACTGGTACGTGTATGCGAGGTTCACGCAGCGGTTGAACCACGGTGTGTTCAGTGTCGTGTCTCTGCCTACAAACACGTCCGGCATGATTCCGCCGCCGCCGTACATCTTGCGTCCCGATTTGGTGTAATAGACCGTTGTGTCTGCAAAATGCACGCTGTCTGCCGAGTAGAACTCACCATGTTCGAACCGTGTCATCAACTCCTGCTGGTAATCGGTCTGGTCGCCCAAGGTGTATGGCTTCTGGATGCATCTGCCCGAAGGAGTGTAGTAGCGCGCTACCGTCAGACGGATGGCACTGCCGTCATCAAAAGGCAGCTGCTGTTGCACAAGCCCCTTGCCGAACGAACGGCGTCCGATGATGGTGGCACGGTCGTTGTCCTGCATCGCACCTGCGAAAATCTCACTCGCCGAGGCGGAGAAATCATCAATCAGCACTACCAGCGGAGTATTTTTGAACCTGCCTGTACCGTTAGCCGTAGCCTCGTATCGCGGGTAGGCGCGGCCTTCCGAATAGACAATCATATCGCCGCGTTGCAGAAACTCGTTCGCCATCCGGATAGCTTGCTCCATATAACCGCCGCTGTTCTCGCGCAGGTCAATGATGAACCGTGTCGCTCCTTTGGCATACAAATCAGCCAGAGCGGAGATGAACTCGCGGTATGTCGTCTCGCCGAACTTGTTGACACGGATAAATCCTATCTTTTTTCCTTTGTCCTTTGTCGCTTTGTCACTTTCTATCAGGAACTTGGCGTCCACCGAATGAACAGGTATATCTCCGCGTGTCACGGTGAAATACAGCGTCTCGGGGCTGCCTGCACGCAGTACGCCTAATTTGACCTTCGTCCCTTTCGCGCCGCGCAGCGTGCGCATCACCTTCTCGTTGTTCATCTTCTTCCCTACAAAGGCGGAGTCGTCCACGCTGATGAGCTTGTCGCCTGCCAGCACGCCCATGCCCTCGCTCGGACCTCCGGATATAACCGCCACGATACGGACGGTGTCCTGCTGGATGGTAAACTGCACGCCGATGCCGGAGAATGAACCCGCCAGTTCGGAGTTTACCATCTCCAAGTCCTCCTTGGGGATATAGGCGGAGTGGGGGTCCAGTTTCTGAACTATCTCGGTCATCACTTCGTCGGTGATACTGTCCACGTTGATGCTGTCCACATAGGCGTTCTCCATCAGCTGCAGCAGGCGGTCCACTTTCGTCTGCTCCAGATGCCACTGGCCGTTCTGGTAGATGATGCGCTGGGCATTTGCTTTCTGACTCAGCGTCACGCCGATGACGATGCCTAACGTCACCGCGATGACTGTTAATGTAGGTAATATATATTTCTTCATAATAGCTCTTTTTTCGTTTACTCCGCAGGACGGTCTTGTAGATAAACGACCTCAATCCCTGCCCGTTTCAGCAGTTCCACGCCATCCCTCAATCGGTATTCTTCGCCATATACCACGCGTTTGATGCCCGACTGGATAATCAGTTTCGAGCATTCCAGACAAGGACTGGCGGTCACATACAGCGTCGCGCCGTCGGAGCTGTTGTTCGATCTTGCCACTTTGGTCAGCGCGTTGGCTTCAGCGTGGAGCACATAGGGTTTGCTCACGTTGTTCTCGTCCTCGCATATGTTCTCGAATCCGGAAGGAGTGCCGTTGTATCCGTCCGAGATAATCATCTGGTCTTTCACCAGCAATGCGCCTACTTTGCGGCGTACGCAGTAACTGTTCTCTGACCATGTGCGTGCCATCCGCATGTACAGGTAGTCGCGTTTCTCTTGTTTTGTCATAATGATGTGTCGGTTTTCGTACTCTCTTGTACCAGTAAATCGATTATTTCTTTGTCGGCGGGAAGCCATGCCACGCTCCGCAGCTCTTCCCCTGCCAGCCATCTGGCTGCCTCGTGTTCCAACAGTCGCGGATGGCTGTCACCCAGGCGGCATTCGTAGCAATGCATCGTCAGATGGAATGCCGGATAGTCATACTCGATAGTCTTGAGCAGCCGGACCACTTCTATCTCGGCATCCAGTTCTTCGCGTATCTCGCGCCTCAGAGCCTCTTCGGGTGTCTCGCCGGGCTCTCTCTTGCCGCCCGGAAACTCCCACCAGTCTTTCCATTCGCCGTAGCCGCGCTGGGTGGCGAAGACCTGCCCGTTCGCGTTGCGGATTACTGCCGCTGATACCTCGATATGTCGCCTCTCGCTCACCTTATGCTCCTAACAGTTGTTTGGCGAAATCACTCACTTGAATCCCGTCAAAAGTGCCGGAAGACATCATGAGCAGCGCGGTGTTAGTGTAGCTTAATTCCTTCAGACGCTCCTGTAACGCCGCGCTCTCAGTGAATACCTCTACATTTTTCGTGCCAAACGCATCGCGGACCTCGTCTTTTGTAATCGGTGTCAGGCGTTTGTGCTCGATTACTTTGGGATTGAAATAGACATAGGCGATGTCTGCTTCCGCCATGCAGCCCTTGTATTGCGGCAGAAAATCCGCCATCAGGCTGCTGAATGTGTGCAGCTCCATGCACGCAATCAGTTTCTTCTCCGGATAGCGTTCACGTACCGCATTGACGGTCGCTTTCAGCTTGCTCGGCGAATGAGCGAAGTCTTTGTATGCCACACTCGTCTCCGTCTCGCAAATCTTCTCTAACCGGTTGCTTGCGCCTGTGAAGGTGCTGATCTCACGGTAGAAATCTTCCGGTGCTACGCCTATGCAGTGGCACGCCAGCATAGCGGCTTGCAGGTTCTGCATGTTATGCCGTCCGAACACCTGCATCTTCACATCGCCCTCATAGGCGTCGTAAGGGATACAGGTAATGTCTTTTCGTGCCCCTTCGGCTATCGCACGCAGGTTCTCGTCGCCCTGATAGTAGATGAAACTGCCGTTGGGCTCAAAACTGTCCACAAACTTACGGAACGTATCTACGTATTCCGGAAAAGTGGGGAACACGTTGATATGGTCCCAAGCGATACCTGTAAGGATGGCTACGTGCGGGTGGTACCAGAGGAATTTACTGCGCAAATCGAGTGGGGAAGTCAGGTACTCGTCGCCCTCGAACACGGCATATTTGGCGGTGTCGCTCAGACGAACCATCCGCTCGAAACCCTCTATCTGCGCGCCTACCATGTAATCGGCTTCGATACCCAGACGCTGCAGCACATACAGAATCATGCTCGTTGTAGTCGTCTTGCCGTGGCTGCCGCCTACCACGATACGGATCTTGTCCTTTGTCTGCTCATACAGGTATTCGGGGAATGAGTATATCTTCAGCCCCAATTCGCGTGCGCGCACCAGCTCCGGGTTGTCCTCGCGCGCGTGCATTCCTAATATAATAGCATCTATGTCAGGAGTGATACGCTCCGGATGCCAGCCCGTCTCCTCCGGCAGAAGACCCGCCTCGCGCAGATGAGACAAAGCAGGGTCGAAGATTTCATCGTCCGACCCCGTTACTCTGTACCCTGCCTTGGAGGCTACGGCCAATGCCAAGTTGTGCATCGCCGCGCCGCCGATAGCTATGAAATGTATGTGTGTCATGCGAATAACTTGCCGAACTCTTCGTGCGAGATCTGCTTCTTCTCAATCTTGGCAACACCCTCCAGGGCATCATAGATTTTGTTCTCAGCCACACGCTCCACGATGCCGCGGAGTTGGTTCTCCTGTTTCAGCATCTCGTTCGCGTAGTTGGTCAGATACTGGTCATCCACGTGCATCAGACCGTATTGCATGAACTGCATACGCGCTACTTCTTTGGCGTAAGCCTCCACGTCCTCTTTCTGCACGTCGATGTTGTACTCTTTCATCAGCTGGTCTTTGGCGAGGTGCCATTTCAGCTCGTCCAGCATCTTGTCAAAATCTTTGTCCAGCTCCTCTTGCGTCATCTTCTCGTTGGTGGCGAGTACCCAGCGTTTGAGGAAATCGACGGGGAACTCTAATTTCTCCATCTTCTTCATGATAGCCTCTTTGGCGTCCAGACCGAATTTGTATTTGCTGTCCTCTGCCATGTTTGCCTCTATCTCGGCTTTCACGCGTGCGCGGAACTCTGCCTCGTCTTTCGGAGCGTTCTCGCCGTAAACCTTTGCGAACAGCTCGCTGTCAATCTTGGCGGCGGCGTGACGGGTGATCTCCTGAATCTCGAAGGTGAAATCGCTCTTCAGTTCCTTGGCTTGCTCTTTGGTGATACCAAGCAGCGAACTAACCTCTACCTCGCTGTCAAAAGCCTTGGCGGGGTTGAAGGTCACGGTCTCGCCTTTCTTGGCGCCGATGAATTTCTTCTGCTGTGTCTTCTGTTTCATGTAGGCAGGATTCAGCACGGCGTTCTCTTTCACTATCTCGCCATCCACTTCTTTGGCAAGACCCTTCACGATGTCGCCTTCGGCTACCTCCTCAGCGGGCACATACTCGCCGAAACGCTCTGCATAGCTCTTCACTTGGTTCTCCACCATCTCGTCCGTCACCTCAACCGCGTATTCGGTCAGCTTGTTCTTGCCGTTCAGCTTGGCGTCGAACTCAGGAGCTACTGCGATGTCGAAGGCGAAGGTGAACGTGTCTTGGTTGTCCATGTCGATTGACGGGGTCAACTCGTTGTTGGGCAGCGGGTCACCGAGAATCTGCAGCTTGTTGTCCTCGATGTGCTTCTGCAGACCTTCGCCTACTTTCTTGTTCAGCACGTCGGCGAGGATCCCCTTGCCGTACATCTTCTTGACGAGACCGGCTGGCACCATTCCCGGGCGGAAACCCGGCATCTGCGCTTTGTGACGCACTTCTTTCAGTTGTTTGTTTACTTCTTCCTGATAGTCGGCGGGCTCGATTGTGAGGGTAATCACGCCTGTCAGGTCCTTCAATTCACTTTGTTCAATCTTCATAATATTGTTGTTTTAATGATTTTTCTAGTTATTCTAGTTAGACTAGTGCGACTAGTTAGACTAGTAGTTCTAGTTCTCTTTTCCCCCTCCCTTGAGGGGTGAAGGGCTTTGCCCGATCGAATGTCCGGTGGACATTCGTAGAACAAAACGGGGTGGGGTTTTGAGGGCCGGGGTTATCTCCCCGCTCTCTTCCGCTCCAGCTCGTCAAGGATGATTTTGCGGATGCGCATCGCGTGTGGGGTTACCTCTACGTACTCGTCCTCTTTGATGTACTCCAGTGCCTCTTCCAGACTCATGCGGATGGGGGGAGGCAGCACGGCTTTGTCGTCGGCGCTCTTCGATCGCATGTTCGTCAGTTTCTTGCTCTTGGTCACGTTGATGACGATGTCGCCTTCTTTGGCGTTCTCGCCTACTACCTGACCGGCATACACCTCTTCCTGCGGGTCGATGAAGAACTTGCCGCGGTCCTGCAGTTTGTCCAGCGCATAGGCATAGGCGGTACCTGCCTCCATCGCAATCAGCGAACCGTTCGTACGCTTCACGATCTCGCCTTTCCATGGCTGGTACTCAAGGAAACGGTGTGCCATAATCGCCTCGCCGGCGCTCACGTTCATCACGTAGGTACGCATGCCCATGATGCCGCGGCTCGGTATCGTGAACTCCAGATGCACGCGGTCGTTCACCATCTCCATCTTTGTCATCTCGCCCTTGTGGGTGCTCACGAACTCGATGATTTTGCCGCTGCATTCCTCCGGCGTGTTCACCGTCAGGCTCTCTACCGGCTCGCATTTCACGCCGTCTATCTCTTTGATAATCACTTGCGGCTGACCTACCTGCAGCTCGTATCCCTCGCGGCGCATCGTCTCTATCAGCACGCTCAGGTGCAGCACGCCGCGGCCGAACACACGCCAGCTGCTCTCCTCTGCGCCTTTCTCCACACGCAGAGCAAGGTTCTTCTCCAGCTCTTTGTTCAACCGGTCTTGGATATGACGGCTGGTCACATATTTGCCGTCCTGACCGAAGAAAGGACTGTCGTTGATGCAGAATGTCATGCTCATCGTCGGCTCGTCTATCGCTATCGGTTTCAGCGGTTCGGGGTGCTCGGCGTCGCAGATGGTGTCGCCTATCTCGAATCCGTCAATACCGATCATCGCGCATATATCGCCGTTCTTCACCACGTCGGTCTTCACATGACCCATACCCGAGAACGTGTGCAGCTCCTTGATCTTCGTCTTGATGATAGTACATCCGTCTAATGAATCCTTGGTACTTGGTACTTTGTCCCTTGGTACCTTGACAAGTGTCACGGCTTGTCCGTCCTTGAACTCGCCGCGGTGAACCCTTCCGATGGCGATACGGCCCACGTAGCTGTTATAGTCGAGCGAAGTGACCAGCATCTGCGGAGTACCGGGGTTCTCCTCCGGTGCCGGGATATACTCGATGATGGCATCCATCAGGTCTGTCAGGTCGGTCGTCGGTTTCTTCCAGTCTTTCGACATCCAGCCGTTCTTTGCACTTCCGTACAGCGTCTGGAAATCCAACTGGTCATCCGTCGCATTGAGGTTGCACATCAGGTCGAACACCTCTTCCTGCACCTCGTCCGGACGGCAGTTCAGCTTGTCTACTTTGTTGATGACTACAATCGGCTTCAGTCCTAACTCCAAGGCTTTCTGCAGCACAAAACGGGTCTGCGGCATCGGACCCTCAAAGGCATCGACCAGCAGCAGAACGCCGTCTGCCATGTTCAGTACGCGCTCCACCTCGCCGCCGAAATCCGCGTGACCCGGAGTGTCTATCACGTTGATTTTCACGCCCTTGTATTCGATGGCTACGTTCTTCGCAAGGATGGTGATTCCTCTCTCGCGTTCCAAGTCGTTGTTGTCAAGGATCAGCTCTTTCGGCTGGTCGCTGAATTCAGACTGCTGCTGTTTCACCACGTTGGCGGTGTACAGCATCTTGTCCACGAGAGTGGTCTTCCCGTGGTCCACATGTGCAATAATTGCTATATTTCGTATATTCTGCATAATCTGTGTTTGTATTTCTCCCCGCTATTCTCTTCCCCTTTTCCTTTTTCCCCTTATCTCTTCTCTTTACGCGTGTGCGGAAACGGCACCGCGATAAATAGCCTGCAAAATTACTGCTTTTTTTTGACATATGCAAGCGCGCACGTATTTTTCTGCTAAAAAAATATATTTTGTCTCTCTTTTTTAATAAATTACCCTCCTCAGTAGCATTATGCCGCCGGTCCTTTCCTGCCCGTCCGTTTACTCCTCGCCGCCGGTCCTTTCTGCCCGTCCGTTTAGTCCTCGCCGCTGTTTCGGCGAGCTTTTTTCCCCTCCGGTCCTGTGCTCGTGCTCTCCGAGCGCGAGTTACCTTCCCCTCCGGTCCAGCTCTCGCGGGTAGTACCGCGCGCCCTCCTCCCCCATTCATGGGATTGAGGGGACCTCCTTTTCGTTTTTTTGCGTCTCATGCCGCCGCCCGTTTTTGAATCCGCCATGCATGGCGGATCGGGCGGTGGCATCTCTTTTTCGTTTTTGTGCCGGCTGAGAGCCGCCTCAATCCATCATTCATCTTCATCATTCCATCATTCATTTTCATCATTCCATCATTCAGCT
>JAFSLP010000099.1 GCA_017448345.1 Paludibacteraceae bacterium
CATTGGCGCTCTTTATTGTTCCGGCTGAGACAAATGTACAGAACGAGGAGACTTTCTCGGAACGCTTGGAGCAGGAAATACAGGAAATCCCGGATGCGGAAAAGGCGCCCGAAGTGTTGGAGTACTCCCGGAAAACAGCGTCGTTCATTGACAAGTACCACCAATGGAACGAGGAGCATCTGGAGTTCGGGCTGCTGTCAAGGTCTATCCTTGTCATACTCTTTACTTGGCTGTTGTTCCGCAAGTCGCCGCGCAAAGAATACCCGTCGTTCAACTTCGCAGAGATACTGACCGCGCAGATTTTCATCCTTGCACAGTTGCAGATACTGAACGTTGTTTGGGTGCTGGTTACTGGATGGTTTGTGCCGACGATAGATTTTCGCCCGTATGCCTACCCCTATATACTGGCAAACATCATCGTCTTTATTGATTATCAGCAGTTGTTCGGGCGCAAGTGGTATGACACGCTCTGGCGTACGCTTTTTTGCATGTTCTGGTTTGTATAAACAGATCCGGAACTCTCTATTGTTCTGAATGCCTGAATGGCTGAATGACCAAATAAATGGTAAATAACTAAATCGTAAATGTTATGAAAGAGCAAGTTTTAGCTGCCATGCGTGCAGCAGGCAAGCCTGTTTCGGCAGGCGAGGTAACCACCGCACTCGGTGCAGACCGCAAGGAGGTGGACAAAGCCTTTGCCGAGCTCAAGAAAGAAGGCGCCATCGTTTCGCCCGTCCGTTGCAAATGGGCTCCCGCCAACTGATTTACAGTGGCAACCGGCAGCTACGCTGCAAACTGCTTTGTACAGATTATGCTGCCTGAACTGAAAAGAAAATGTAAACTGAAAAGAAAAATGTGTCTCTCAACAGAGGCACGTTTTTTTGTATGGACTATTGACTGCTGTTTGACTGCTAAAAGCGCGTTGTTAGCGCGTTATTTCTGGTACGCTACTCTACTTCCATGACTCAATCGGATCTTCTTGCATTCTTTTTCCTCTTTTCCTGACAAAAAACAGCCCTTTTCTTGCATATGTCAAAAAAAAGCAGTACCTTTGCACCCGATTTTATTGAATACAATCTATTAACTCTTATGAAATATCTTCGTACATCGTCCTCCGTATATCGTATATCGTTCCTTCGTATATTGTCCTTTGTCCCTTTGTCCCTTATATTGTTGCTCTCGTGCCAGAAACAGCAGCCTGCTCCCGAGCCGGAGAAAGACAGCAGTGCGTTTGTCAATCTGACAGACATCATCCCCGATGCGATTTTGGAGATACGCTATTACAGCACCTATAATTTCGTGGGTGAGCGCATCGACGGTTACGAGCAGCCGGTGGCGCTCATGACACGTCAGGCGGCTGACTCGCTCAAAGCCGTCAGCGACGAACTGAAATCGTACGGCTACCGCCTCAAGATTTGGGACACCTACCGCCCGCAGACCGCCGTCAACCATTTCATCCGCTGGGCGGAGAACGTGCAGGACACGGCGATGAAGAAGATTTTCTACCCCATGGTGGACAAGTCGCTGCTCTTTGAGCAGGGCTATATCTATGCACGCTCATCCCATTCGCGCGGTTCGACGGTCGATCTGACACTCATTGATGCGGCTACAGGCAAGGAGTTGGACATGGGCTCGCCCTTCGACTGGTTCGGCGAGGAGAGCCATCCGGACTACCCATGCAAGCTCTACCGCCAGTCCGAGAACCGTCTCACCTTGCGCAAGGCGATGACCCGTCACGGCTTTGAACCGATAGACAGCGAGTGGTGGCATTTCACGCTCCGCAACGAGCCTTTCCCCGATACCTATTTTGATTTCCCAGTAAGGCAATTATAGGAATGACCACTCCCAAGCTACATACCGACGCGCTGCACCGGATGGCGTATGCTACGGACGCGAGTGCTTATCGCGAGATGCCTCTGGCAGTGGCGTACCCCAAGACGGAGGACGACCTGCGTGCGCTGATAGACGAAGCACGCCGGCGCAAGACGCACCTCATTCCCCGTGCCGGCGGAACGAGTATAGCCGGTCAGGTGGTAGGCAGCGGTATCGTGGTGGACGTGAGCCGGTACATGAACCGTATCCTCTCCATAGACCCCGAACGGCGCATAGCCCGCGTGCAACCCGGCGTGGTGCGTGACGAACTGAATATCGCGCTCCGTCCGTATGGGCTGTTCTTCTCGCCGGAGACCTCTACCTCCAACCGTTGCTGCATAGGCGGCATGGTGGGCAATAACTCCTGCGGCACACACAGCCTCGTCTATGGCTCCACGCGCCACCACGTAGTGGGACTGCGGGTCATGTTAGCGGACGGAACAATGCACGAAGTGCAATGTACGAAGGACGGAACAATGCACAAAGTGCAATGTACGAAGGACGGATGTACGAGGTACGAAGGAGCGGGGGCTTCCCTGATGGATGCTATCTTGGCGCAATTGCGCGGATGGCAGAAGGACGGACAAGTGATGCAGGCGGTACGGGAAGCCTTTCCCGACGAGTCTATCCGCCGCCGTTCGTGCGGATATGCGATAGACGAGTGTCTGGATGTCTATGGTGAGGGCAAAGACCTCAACCTGCCTGCACTCATCACGGGCTCGGAAGGCACCCTATGTTTCGTGACGGAGATCACTCTCTCATTAGATGTCCTGCCGCCGAAAGAGCAGATGGTAGTCTGCGTGCACCTGAGCGGGATGGATGACAGCTGGCGCACCAACCTTATCGCACTGGGTTGCCAGCCTACCGCTGTGGAACTGATTGACGGCAAGATTATCGACCTCGCCCGCACAAACATAGAAGCAAGCAAGAACCTCTTTTTTGTCGATGGCACGCCGGCTGCTGTCATCGTGGCGGAGTTCAGAGCCGCGACACGTGCGGAGCTGGACAAGCAGGCTGAGGCGTTCATAGAAGCGATGAAGCAGTCCGGCATTCCGCACACCGTCACCACCGTCTATGACAGCGATGTGAGCCGCGTCTGGGCGCTGCGAAAAGCAGGCTTGGGCGTGCTGTCAGCCATGTCGGGCGACGCCAAACCGGTCGGCGTGGTGGAAGACACCGCAGTAGCGCCGGAGCGCATGGAAGACTATATGAAAGACTTCAGGGCGATGATGGCGGAACTGGGACTGGACTGCGTCTATTACGGACATATATCTACGGGCGAACTGCATCTGCGCCCGGTGCTGGACCTGCATAAAGAGCATGACCGCCAACTCTTCCGTCAGGTAGCGGAACGGACCGCCGCGCTGGTGAAGAAACACCATGGCTGTCTCTCCGGCGAACACGGCGACGGACGCCTGCGGGGAGAGTTTATACCGCTGATGTACGGCAATGAGGTCTATGAGATGATGCGCAGCCTCAAACATACATGGGACCCCGAAGGGCTGTTCAACATGGGCAAGATTGTGGACACCCCGCCGATGGACGAATATCTAAGGTTCGATCACCAGTCACCAATCACCAATCACCAATCAGATTTGCTCCCTCTGCTTGAGCAATGCAATGGTGCCGGAGACTGCCGCAAGTCGGCGGTCATAGGCGGTACGATGTGCCCGGCTTACAAAGCGACCGGCGATGAGCTGTTCTCCACCCGCGCAAGGGCGAACGTGCTCCGTGAGATGATTGCCAACTCGCCGGACGGTATCTATTCCAAGGAAGTAAAAACGGTGCTGGACTCCTGTCTGGCGTGCAAAGCCTGTCACAGCGAGTGCCCGAGCAATGTGGACATGACGCGTCTCAGAAGCGAGATCCTGCAAGAGCGGTACAGCCACTCGCGTGTGCCTTTCCGCACATGGCTGGTAGCGCACATGGCGGACATCGAGACGCTCGGAGGACTTGTACCGGGTATCTATAATTTCTTTGCTGCCAACCGCCTGACCTCATCCCTTATCAAAAAGATAGTTGGCTTCGCTGCCGAACGCCATATACCCACCCTCAGCCGCCACTCCATGCAGTGGCTGGTGAATAATCATCTTTCGACTTTCGACTTTCGACCTTCGACTAAGAAACTCTATCTCTTCGCCGACGAGTTCACAAACCGTGCGGAGGCGGAACTGGGTCTGCGTTTTGCTCAACTCTTGACACGGTTTGGGTATCATGTGGTTATCCCAAAGCATGTGGAGAGCGGCAGGGCGGCAATCAGCAAGGGTTGTCTCAAACAGGCTTCGCGCTACGCCAAACGCAATGTGGAACTGCTCAAAGACCTCATCTCCGCCGACACGCCGCTGGTGGGTATCGAGCCTTCGTGCATCCTCTCCTTCCGCGACGAGTACCCGCGTCTGGTGCCCGAAAACCTGCGCGAGGAAGCCAAACGACTGGGCAAGAACTGCCTGCTCTACGACGAGTTCCTGATGCGCGAGGTGGAAGCCGGACGGCTGTCTCAAGAAGCCTTCGGCGAACTGCAGGGCGAACTGTGGCTGCACGGCCATTGCCACCAGAAAGCACTGGTCGGCATAGAGAAAACCGCCTCGCTGCTGCGCCTCGTCAAAGGATTAGAGGTGCATGTCATCCCTTCCGGCTGCTGCGGCATGGCGGGCTCCTTCGGCTACGAAGCGAAGCACTATGAGGACTCCATGCGCGTAGCCAATACCACGCTGGTGCCGGCTCTGAAGAAAGCCCAAGCGGCTAATCCCTCTGTCTATGTCGTTGCGCCCGGCACCTCCTGCCGCACCCAGATAGCCGACACTACCGGCATACACGCCTACCATCCTATCGAGATCCTTTATATGGCTGCGGATGGTACAAGAAATAACAGCTAACACACAATACACAACAATGAAAATGTATCGACTAACACTCCTGTTTCTTGCTTTCGCCGGACTGCTCTCATCCTGTTCCGGCGGTGAGGACTATCGGGAGCCCAAATCGGAGGAGGATCTCTCCGGACTTGTACTGGCAGCCTCCAACGGCAGTTATTACCAGCAGAAGTACGAGAAACGCGCCGATGTGCAACTTTTTCTTACGTCCAGCGAAGCAGACGGCGTGCAGGCTGTGCGGCAAGGGCACGCCGATGTCTATGTAAGCGACGAAGTGATGCTCACAAAGGCGGACCTGAAGCGCCTGGGCATGAAGAAAGCCTTTGTCGGCGAGGAGTGTTTCGATGTGGCTTTTGCCATCCGCAAAGGCAACACCGAGATAGCCGCACAACTCAACGCCTTCCTTGCCTCGGCTCCGCTGGAAGCCATCACCAACTATTGGATCAACGAAGGCTCCTATGTGGAGGAACCTGCCTATACCATCCCCGAAGGAACCAAGCCCTTGCGCTGTGTCTGTGCTGTGAATATAGCTCCTATCAGTTATGTGGGCGAAGGCGGCAAGTGGCAAGGCTTGGATGCTGACATTCTCCGGCGTTTTGCACATTCCCTCGGCAGACCTTTTGAGATGCAGTTTGTGGACATCGGCTCGGCTATCATGGCAATCAACACCGGTAAGGCGGATGTGTTCTCCGGCTGTCTTTTCATCACGGAGGAACGCCAGAAATCAATGGATTTCTCTGTCCCCTACTATAAATGCCACCCGGGCTATTTCATCGTGGACCACTCCCGTGACGCACGTATGGGGCTGGGCGAGCGCATTCACATGAACCTTATCAAAGAGAACCGTATCAAACTCATCTGGGACGGTCTGGTGGAGACCATCAAGATTACGTTCTTCGCTATACTATTAGGCACTGTCCTTGGCATAGGTGTGTGTGCCTGCCGTCGCAGCAAGCGCAGATGGGTACGCGGACTGGCGGACCTCTACGGCGATTTCATCAACGGTATCCCGACACTCGTCCTGCTGCTCATCCTGTTCTATGTAGTCTTCGCCAACTCCGGCATGAGTGCTACACTGGTCGCAATCATAGCGTTCGCCATGTGTTTTGCATCCTCGGCGGGAAATATTTTCGACACCTCTATCTCTGCGGTCCCCAAAGGACAGACAGAAGCCGGACTGAGTCTCGGTTTTACGCCCTTCAAAACATTCATGGGCACCGTCTTCCCGCAGGCGCTGCGCAAAGGTCTGCCGCTCTACACAGGCGAGTGTATCTCGCTGCTGAAGAACACCTCTATTGTGGGTTATATCGCTATCGCCGACCTCACGCGTGCCAGTGACCTCATCCGTTCCCGTACCTTCGATGCGCTCATCCCGCTGCTCGTCATCACGATTATCTATTTCATCCTCGCCTGGCTCATCCGCAAAACACTGAGCCTGTGCCTGCTGCGTAAATAAATGACATCGCCCTATACGCCCTAACAATCGCCCGCACGAAACAGAATTTCGCGAATATATTTGCATATATCAGAAAAAAGCAGTACCTTTGCAGGCGTAATTTAGAAACTCATGCCTATGAAATCATCAGACATATCCAATCAAGCACCTCTTCCCCAAGATTTGGCACGCACGCGTACCAAATCTTTCGAAGCCTTGCTTGCGGATGTCCGCCGTATAATAGACGACGGATTACGCAAAGCATACTTGCTTTGTGCGGAAACGAGTAAAGATATTGCACGGTATTCCATTTTGAATGACAGCAAACAACTGTATGCTGCGAAATATCTGACCTATATGCCAACAGAAGAAGAACTCCGTCGTGAGATAGAGCGTCAAAAAGAAATCTATCGCCTGCAAGAAAAAGATAAATGAAGTAGCAAATATATAGAAACAAAAATCCGCCTATGGCATAAAACAATTTATAAAAATACATCGTCCCTCTCCGAGACGTAAAAGATGGAGAAAGACAAGCGCAAAGCGTTGCGCTAATTAAATAATAACAAAGCATTACTATTATTTCGCGTTTACCGAAAGCGTAGGAAACTTTTACGGATATAAAACGAAGAAATAATTAGAGTGTTCCGGAATAGGGATGCTCATATCATCGTATAAGGTAATGCCATGCACTTTTAGCATGGACTTCTTATTGATGATATAGGCTTCTATTCCTACGCTGCCTTGGTAAACGCATAAGAAGTTCATGCTTTTTATGTGTTTGCGGATTGATAGTTATGCACAAATTTAACTATCAATCATGTTACAAAAAATCAAATCTTTCCTGTCAAAAGGCAACCGCGCACAATGGTGTGTATTCTTCCTTTTTGCATTAACCATTTTTATTAAATGCGTCTTGTTTCATTGGGAATGTTTTCACTCTATTTTGATTTCCAGTCTTTGGAATGCTCCGGCTGAGTTTTTCGCTTTTTGGTGTCCTAAAATAGCCGTCGCTTTATTCTTTGCAAGTTTTATTTTTGTATCTAAGCGTCCATGGTGGACGATTGCCTTTTCTATAATTTTTGACACATGGATTCTCGCTAATTTAATCTACTATAGATCCAATGCGGCGTTCCTTGATGTTTTTGCTCTTTCTATGGCTGGCAATATGGACGGTTTCTGGAGTAGTGTGTGGTTCTATTGTTTCTGGAAGGATGGTGTATATTATCTTATTTCCATACTCTATACTATACTGCTCATTCAGATACCAGAGATGAGCAGAAATTGGAAATATACGATTGCAGGTATAGTATTTTCTTATTGCATTTCTCTTGGAGGAATATATTCTATGACACGCCGTTGGGGAGAAAATATGGGCGTAATGTTTTATAATCCTATAGGGTTATCTATGCGTACTACTCTATCGTCGCTTTCATATAATGACCATGTGAAAGATTTTACATTACTTCATTCTGTCGGGTTCATTCTGACTGATGAAGTAGAAAATCTTAAAGCAAGAAATCTTATATCTGAGGAGAATATTGACGAAGCAGAATTATGTATTTTTGTAGATAAAGATACTACAAATGTAACCTTCCAAACTCCTTTAATACTGATTTTGGTCGAAAGTTTGGAGAATTGGGGTGTTAACGAGGTCTCAACTCCATATTTGTATAATTTCATGCAGACACATCCTTGTTTGCATGCAACTAAAATTTGCAAACAGACTAAAGGAGGGACCTCCGCCGACGGACAAATGTTACTTAATACAGGTTTGTTACCAATTAGTCAAGGAGCGGTTTGTTTTCGCTTCCCTACAAATAAATATCCGTCTATCGGAGCGTGTTGTGAAGGAAACTCTGCTACTATACTTCCGCATGAAATCGGTGTTTGGAATCAACAATATATGAGTCCGGCATATGCTTATGACACCACCTTCATAAGAAATGAAAACGATAGTTTGTTATTCCAGACAACATTGGAGCGTCTGCACAAAGGCTACCAAATGATTCAAACGATTACCATGTCATCCCACTCTCCATTTCATTATGGGGCCTCCCGCTCACATTTGGAATTACCGAAACAGATGCCCACATACATGTCGGACTACCTCAAAAGTCTCCATTATATGGACGCCGGTTTACAAGTACTTCTATCGCAGATTGAGAACGATTCTTTGTTATCAAAAGCGACAATAGTTATTACGGGCGACCATACAATATTTCCAGATGATATGAGAAAAGAATATGCATCTGCCTGCAAAGCAAACAATCTCAATTATCAAATCGAAGAAGCTTTTGTGCCTCTTATTGTCTACTCTCCGCAAATTACAGAGAACATTCAAGTTACGGACACTTGTTATCAAATGGATATATACCCGACCATTATGCATCTAATCGGTTGTGAGGATTATTATTGGAAAGGTTTTGGAGTGAACCTATTGGATTCAATTGCCAGACATAACCGCCCCATAACAGAACAAGAGGCCTATGAACTATCCGATAAACTCATCCGCAGCAATTATTTCGCCACTATTAATAAATAGGGATTTGTATACTCTTTTGCATAGAAAAATCTTAACAACCGACATTTCATGTGCTATGTCCGAAAGTGGCGCGAGAGTGGCTTGAGAGTGACTGATTGACTGCTTCATTTGGTGAAGTGAAATGGGGTCCCCGCAAATTTCAATTTGTGCGGGTGAAGAAGTGCTTCGGATAGCACTTCGAGTGTTGCAAGCAACACATAGAACCTCGGAGGCAATGGTCGCACTTGCCAATTAGCAGAGCGGTTTGGCTCTTGCGATCCATTTGCCGAACGCGAATCTTAATAACCG
>JAFSLP010000100.1 GCA_017448345.1 Paludibacteraceae bacterium
GAGTGAGCGGTGTGTCTCGTCCATGTCCGTCCATAGTCTGCGGCATGCCAGAAAACGGTTGTGGTACTGCGCTTGTGGCGCGTACAGATGCCAAAAGTCAATAAAGGGAGTTTCCATAAAGATAATTATTTTGTCCGACCGACCATGCGCTATGCGCGTATATATGACAGCTACGCTGTGGACTGGTCGGTCGGACTTTTTCTTGTTAATTCTTTTTTGGTTCTTTTTTCTTATTCGCTTTCTTTTTGATCGCCCATGCATGGTCTATGCTATTGGCGGATGGTGAAATTGCCCATGCATGGTCGATGCTATTATCAGATCCGCCAATCTTGGCGGATACTGAGGGGGATTTGGTGAAATCCGGTGCAAAGGTACGGGTTTTTGTTGAGAGTATTGTGCGGGTTTTCCGCACTTTTACTTCCGATGGGCTAAAATGTCCCGTATTTGCCCTGCGGACAGGTAAAATTGATACCCGACCGCCTCGTAGGCGTCCATAAACGAAAAGCCCTCTTCCACAACGAGGTGCTGGAAGAGAGCTTTGATGTCACGGTTACGACGGGAACGGCGTTCTACCGTCGATTCCAAGAGATAGAAGAATTCTTTTTTTCATAATGATTGGAATTTTGATTTATTAGTGTCCACTAAAAAAGTACAAAAACATAGATAAACCCTTTGAGTGCTTTAGAAGCGATGCTTCTTATACAAATCGCTACTAAAACCTGCTTGCAAGCAAGCTTACAGACAGCTTTTACTAACAATTTGCATAACCCTACGAGTATAAAGCACTCAAAGACATAAACATAAAAAACATTGTCAAATCAAATCGTCGCACGAGTAATACTTTTATAAGATGATATATAACAATAGTTCATAAATACAATAATTGATTTTAAGTGGACACTAATGTTTTGATTTATTAGTAAACAAAAAGCCGTCTCTCAGACGGCGCAATGGACGAAAGGAGCGGGCAATCCTATTGCCCTGAAACCACCAAGAAAGGAAACGGCGGCAAAAATGCCGCCGAAGGGGACAATGGACGAGGGACAAGTGTCTTATGGCACGAAGAGCAAGATTTCCTCTTTGGTGCCGGTCAGGGTGTATTGTCCGGCGGAGAGGGTGAGGGTGTGCGGTTCGGCAGGGGTGGCTTCCCATTGCTCCACCGTAGTGCCGTCGGCTGTGACGGTGAGGGTCTGCGGCACGGAGACGGTGACGAGGAGCATATGCGGGTAGCCGTCGATACAGGAGACATGAACAATGGCATGCGGCAGTTCAGGGTCTTGCTCCGCAGGGGCGGTGGTAGTGATTTCCATTGTTCCTCCCTGTGAGGGATTGAAACGGAGATACAGATAACCATCCGGGTCCGTCCTATCCGCCCATTCCTCTATCTGCTCCGCCGGGATGGTCCATGTACCGTTCTTGGGAACGGCTTTATTGATGACCACATGAGCATTTCCTGCCTCGGCAGGGAAATAACACGTGTCGCCGATGTATGTCGGGCAGTTGTTGGACTTCACCGACCATCGGAATGTCATGTCTCCTCCCCGCCAGTCGTTGTAATAAAAGCGGTAGAACACCGCCCCGTACGAGCCTTTCTGCACCTCTATGGAGCCTGTGCCCGGGGTTATCAATGTCTTGTTCATACACTCAGAGGGGTTCCATATCTGTGCAAGGAACGTGGTGCGCCCGGTACATTGAAACCGCGCATAAAGATACCGCTCCTCCGTATGCTTCCACAGGGCTTTCATCTCATCAGTGAGTAGTCCGAGCCAGTGTCCTTTTTTTGAAAGGAGGAACTGATAAGAAGCGATGGCGTCACCGGTGCCGAAATCCGGCTCCGTGCCGACATACATACGGAAGACATGGTCTGTCGGTGTTGTAAAAATTGTAGCGGTGTCCCACGACTGCGGGATGGCATAGAGCGTATTTGTGTCATTGGCGTCAAGCGTCACCTGCTGTCCGTATCGCAACAATACAGCCCCTCCCTCCGGCGGAGCCTGCGGCACACGCCTGACGGTCAGTACGCCGTCCGAAGACGAATAACATTTGGCGAACAGCATTCCCGCCTCGCCGAACTGAACATAGTTCTTCAGTTTCTCGCTCGTTACTTTGACGGAGTCTCCGGCAGGAATCTTCAACCGTTGCAGTATGCTCTCGTCCTCTCCGTCCGTAGGGTCATGCTTGCACTCCGTGGCAACAGTCAGTGTGGCTGATGCCGTTCCTTCCCATTTGTAGTAGATAGAGTCCTGCTGCCATTGCACGTAGGGCACCACAACATGCCTTTCCTTGTCATTGGCTTTAACGCGCACCGTATCGCCGAGCTGCAAGAATTTGGCTCCGTCCATGCAGTTGGAAAACATATCATCCGGCGCGATAGAGATAACACCGACGGAGTGGTATATAACCTTCACAAACACCTCCACGTTGTATGAGATTCCCATCTTGAGCAGCATGTCCCGGTACTCCTTTCCCATGACAATATAATAGACGAACTTGCCGTCCACCATGTCGGTATTCAGTTTGGGTTTGTGCGGCATGCTTATCTGTACTCCGCTGCCTGTGTTGGGACAGAAGAGGCTGCAAAGGATACTGTCAGTATAGACACCTGTGGTACAGGAGAAGTCCATCTCAACTTCAGGGGCGGGGTCGTCTTCGTTCTGCGGTGTGAAATAGACGGCCAGCGGCAGGTCGAACGTCCACGCGGTGTACCATACGGTCTGTGCTCTGGCGATAGTAGCCTTGTACTCACTCCCTAAGGGGATAGCCGTTTGGCAGGTCGTGCCCGGCATCTGTGCCTGCACAGCAGACACGACACCGAGCATGAGAACCGCCAACGTCCAACGATATTCCTTTCTCATAGGGTGGCGGATTAGAATACCGGTCTTTTGCGTTCGGGAGCGGGATCTGGGGGGAGGAAATTGATACTCGTCTCCATGATGCAATGCAACGCCGTCATAAACTGCACCTCCGTCTGAGGGCATGTATATCTTTTCTTTTCCATAATTCTGTCTCCTTATTTAATTGATTTGCCGTCTATCGTATAGACTTTGTTGTTCCGGATAATATAGATTTGATTGTCAATGAGTATTTTGGTACATTGTACATGGTCATTTTGTACATTCACCGAGCCGGTAGTTATATGCGGTGTCTTGGCACTGATACGCAGCCCATAGCGTTTTGTCGTGCCCTGCTCAAAGGTTGCGGTGAAAGCCCCCTCCGACAGGTTCCATACCGGCTGACCGTCCAATGTCAGGTAAAGGTCGGTATCCGCATTGGTTCCGGCAATAGAGATGGTATATTCGCCTGCATCCGGAGCATAGATACCCAACGGACAAAGTGTCACGTCATTAACGGGCGCAAGGGTGTTCATACAGAGTTTGGCATCATAGTTGCTGACCCATATCTGCGCCACTTTTGTGCTGACACCCATCTTGGCAAGGTCTTTGCCGATGACATATCTGTCCGTCTGTTTGTCTTCATCGGTTGCCAAGAACAGGCGGTCGGTAGTCTCTTCGCCGACAGGAGCAATCCGCACGTCATATCGGTTATCGGGCTGTGCAACACGTCTTGGTGCAGCATATACACCTCCGTAAGCAACGGTAATATCTTTGTCGTCCGGAGCCTGTACAAAGACAGGTTGCCCAACCACCAGTTTGGTGTGCTCCAGATCTATCGTGGTATAACTGCTGCTATTCGCATTGTATATTTGTCCGACTGCCGTACCTGCATTCACATAGGCATGGAAAAGAGCAGGATTGGCGATACCGTTCCAGTTGGCATCTATATCACTGCCTGTTCCGGAACCATATTCTTTGACGGACGTGGTTGTCGTCAGGAGGTTTGCTCCTGCTTTCTTGACGAAACGGAGAACAGGAACGTCCCTCAGCAGACCAATCATATAGAGTTTGCCGGGTTGCATGATACGGTTACCTGTGCCGGACTCTTTCTCCAAGTATTTCCATGCGCTCTTGTTGGCACCATTGGCAGCCCGGACGGAACCGTCGTAGAAGAGGAGGTCAAAGTCCTTGCCCAAGGTCAGTGTGCGTCCGCTGACGGAGATACCGTTCTCCGCATCTACCTGCCATGGTACGGCGATGGCGTACCACGTATGATTTTTCGCATTGAGCGTCAAATCGAAGTAGGCATCACCTGTCAGAGTCAGGTAGTCGGAGCCAATGAGTTGCCCGGATTGGTCTGTACCATTGGAAGTGATGACAAAGTTGTTCTTCTCCGTCGTCTCCGTCAGGGTGACGCTTCCGTCAACAGGAATCTCCAGAACACTGACAACAGTAGCGAAATGGGCATAATAGGTAGCAGCTTCCGTTACAATCGGTGTTGTCCCGTTTGAATAGAACAGCCCCTCTCCGTCAGGAGCCGTTGTCCATCCGTCAAAGACATACGTACGCGAGTCAGCCGGCTTGACCGGTGTTGCCCTGTTGAAAGCCGTTGCGGTACCGTAAGACTGGTTCTCGTCCGTCTCCAGTACGGACGTGCCGTCCTCACTTTTCCATATCACCGTGTATGCCTTCGGCACGAAGATGGCGGTGAGGCTGATGTCGCCGTTGACAGTCAGGTTGTCATGCGTCTCTGTAGCCGTTTCATCACTCCAACCGGAGAATATATAGGCTGTCTTGTCATAGCTGAAGGATACCGGCACGCTCGTCCCGTACTCATAGGTGCCTGCGCCTGTCAGTATGGCAGCCCCTGCGGGAGAGGAAGCAAGGGTTACCGTATATCGATTCGCCGTTCTGCTGAAATGCGCGTAATAGGTGACGTCTGCTGTCGCTTTTGGTGTCATGCCGTTCTTATACACTTTCGGACCATTAGCTTCAGTAGCCCAACCATCAAAAGTAAAGGAGTATTGCGCGGTAGCAGCTTTGGTCGGTGTAGGACCTGTATAGGTGGTTGCCGTACCGGTTTTCTGCCCTACAGGAGTGACCAAGTCAGCACTTCCGTCTTCATTCTTCCATGTGATAGTATAATCCGGATTGGCGACCGTGAAGTTCGCCACCAGTTCCTTGTCCTCACTCACCGTTATCAAACGGGAAGTAGCCGTGCCATTCTGTCCGTCGCTCCAACCGATAAAGGTATAACCGTCATTGACTGAAAGCGTCAATGTAACAGGGGAGTTATATTCATACATACCGGCACCGGAGATAGAGCATGCTCCGGAAGGATTGCTCTTCACAGTTACAGTATATTTGTTGGTGACGGGAGTAAACACAGCACGGTAAGTGGCATCAGCCATTACACTCTCTATCTGCGGTACCCACGCAAACGAATAGCTGTATTGCGCCGTTGCCGCTTTAGACGGAGTTTCCGAGCAGACCGGAGTCTGACCATAAGCATATTGTTTTGTCTCTATCTCAGTACCGTCTTCATCCTCAAAACGGATGGCGTACGTCCTATTCTCCTCACGATATACGGCAGTATAGGTTATCGCCTGCGTTGCTTTAGAGACCGTGGGAGACCAGTGGTCAAAGACATAAGAGAACTCAGTCGTTGCAGGTTTTCCTTTCGGGTTGGCAGGAGGCTCCGGCATCTTGTCTTTCAGTACCGAGTTGTTTTTGAGAACAGTCTTTCCGTCATAGTCCACAAAGGTGATTGCGAACTCTGTGGGGGGCTCTTCCAGCCATGTTGCTGTATAGGTGGCATCGCCGGTCACGGCTGCAAGGGCAGGAGTCCACTGAAGCGTGTAACCCGCCTTGGACGGTACGTTCTCACATACCGGCACCTCATTGTGTTTCAGGAAATGACGCTCAATCTCCGTACCTCCGGCATTATTGAAGATGACGGTGTATTTGCGCTCTTTCTGGTCATAAGTAGCCGTATAGGTAACATCGTTTGTGACCATGCCGGGTTCCGGATTCCAGCCTATGAAGTCATAAGTATAGTCAATCGTCGCATCACGTGTAGGGTTGGTGCCAAGGAACTCTGCCTGTGTGCCGTAGGGCACTCTGTAACTGTCTTGCAGGTCTCCGTCCGCGTTAGCCGTACGGACGATGCTGCCGTCCCAGTTCTTCCATGTGATAGAGAATTTCTGTTCCTGCCAAGACTCATACGTGTCGGAATCCTCATCGTCGTCCCAGTAATAGTACGTGTCGTTATCCGGATGGATGCAGTGATAGAGATTGTCTTTTTTCTCCACCTCCCACCATTGGCAGTTGTCTGTCAGAATAAACAATCGTCCGGCTCCGGCGGCATCGGAATAGGTATGGTCGGCATTGCCGGTCACCTCAAGCGAAAGCGATGTCTCCATCAGGTCGATACTCAGTGAGGAGTAGGCGATTTCCACATATTCCTGCGGTTTGATATATACTTTGCTCACAGCAGCGGCAATGTCCTCTGCGCTTTGCGCAAGAGCCATTTGCACCCCATCCATTTCTGCGGTAAAGCAATCCAGATAGAGGAACATATCTTCTTTACCCTTCCATTCACCGTCCATATAGAGGAAGGTCTGGTATGCGGAAGAGCCTGCCGTCTCCACATAATCGCCGTTGCCGTTCTTCAGTTTGGCGGAGACGGCTGCGGTGGACTGATAGGAGGTCGTACCACTGTTGCATTGATAGACAAGAGATGTAGTTGTCGGTGCATCCTGAGAAAAGACGAACGTACCGGCATCTTCGTTGGAGGAGAAGATATTTGCTCCTCCGGAAGTGGTATAGACGGCTCCCGCGCCGGAGTCAAACCTGCCGTGCACATTGATGGAGGCATCGCCGGGTTTGGCTGTTTCGCTACGCTTGGTCGGCTTGCCGTCTGCCGGTTTACCGGGTACCAGACTGCCGTCCCAACTCGGAGAGTATTTTACCACTTTGGTATATTTGGTTCCTGAGTCACTCTTGCCTTTGGCATAGTTGCCCCATTGGTCCGCGTCATAGACATACAATGCTCCGGAATAGACGTCGGGGTCAGAATTGCGTACGATAGACACGACGGACTCCTTGTCCACCTCCACCTCGGCACCCGGCAACAAAGCCGTTGTCTGCGTGAAGTCCATGGAGCCGGATAGCAGGTGAATCTTCATGTTATTGGTAATCGGCAGCACGAAGATACCTGAGTTCATGACCAAAGGACTTGAGCCTAATTTACCGAGATCCAGTAACATCGAGCCGATGTGCGCACCGCTGTTCACATCATAGGTCTGCACGTCATTCTCCGCATCGTACCACTTGCGCACCCATGTATTCTCCGCATCCGCTTCATTGTCCATGTAGAACATGGCAGGGGCACCTCCTCCGATACCTACAATAATGATATCATTCGCCATGGCTGTCATGCCCATATTACCTAAAGAGGCTGAGACGGAAGTGGTGGTGCTCAATATGGCGCCCGGGTGATACTTGACAGGAGCTTCTATATTCTGGATAAAATACTGCGTGATGGGGAACACGCGTCCCGTATTCATAGCTGTATTCAGCATGTTAAAGGAGTTCTGTCCGCCTTTCCAGTCACCCATCTGGAACTGCTCGCGGACGGTGGAGCCGCGTCGCGCATCGGTCTCGCCCTTACCGGTCATGTATCCCCATGCACGGAGAAGAGAACCGGATTGCAAGGTCATATGGCTACCGTCCTCCATCACAAGATGACCGTACGCTCCATGTGGCATGGCAGCATAGGCGTCATCGCTGGCACGCTGGGTGCAGGTCAGTTCGATAGTACCGTGTACATCGATATTCACGCCTTTGGCAAAGGTCAGACGGCGGAACTCATAAGGTTTGACATAGGAAACAGGGGACGAGCCGTTATTGGACACACGGGGAATGATAGTATTACCGGTCTCCTGTTCGTCGGACATCGGCACGATGAGTGTTGCCGTGGCAGGCAAAGTGTAATATCCGGCAGGAAGCGTATAATCATTGGTCATGATGATAGTGACGGTCTCGCCTGTATTATTGGCGAAATCCAGTGCTCCTTCCAATGTGGGATAGGATGTTCTGCCGATACGGCATACACCTGCACTGCTGGCATCCTCCCCTACTAAATAGCGATAGCCCTCCGCATACTCTGTCCCGGCAAGTACATTAAACACATTCTTTCCTGCCGCAACAGAAACGCCGAAATGTCCGCTGTCCACTTTGAAATAGCCACCCTGCAGGCTGACAGAGCCCGCCAATGGAGCTGTACCGCCGTCGTACTTTCCGTTAGAAAGGGTGACAGTACCGCTTGTCTGCTTCACTGCATTGGTGCCGCCATAAACGGATACGAGTTTGGAGGTGATGGTTGTAGTGCTTCCGGCTCCATTGGCATGCACGCCATAGGTGCTACCGGAAATAACACCTTTGTCAAGGGTGGCGTTTCCGCCGCTTATGGTTATAGCCGTTTTGCCTTCGAACGTACCGCCGTCAATAGTCAGCGAGCCGGAGGAAGTCAGACCTCCCTCAAACCGTCCTTCGGTAGTTGTGAGTGAACCGCTATTCGTAACAGCACCGGAAATGGTGGCACCGTTCTGCTCTACCGTCGCGCCTGCGCTGATTGTCAGAGAAGTGAACTCACCACCGTTGAGAATCAGCTTGCCTCCGGTCACGGAGATGGCTTCTCCGTTACTTCCGTATTTGTCATACGCGATGGTCACTTCTCCGCCTGTAACAGTCAGGTTTTGAATGGTATTACCGTTAAGATTGATGGTGACACGGGCACTCAGATTATCCAATGCAGTACCGGTATAGTTCTTGTTGAGGACGACAATCTTGTCCGTACCGTTTGCGGCTGCAATCATTTCCGCCAAGGTGCCGGTAGTTGAGGTGGGGTTCTTGCCGTCATAGAGCGTTGCCTCATTGGTGGTACCTGTGCCCACACGTGCATAGACAGGTGCAGTCAGTTGCGAGCAACCGGATTTGGACGCCAGCGTCACATCGCCACGGAACTCGCCGTTCGAGGTACCGGAGTACGTCACGGTTACCGTTACTTTGTTATCCGCACACGATGTTATCTCCACAGCCCAGTTACTATCTTTGTCTCCGGTGGTGGCATGTACAACGGAGACATTGAAGTCGGATGCCGACACGCGTTCTCCCACCGCGTCAAAAACAATAGTAGTGGAATTGCTGACGCTTTTGTTAATTAATCCGTTTACTTTGTAATCCGCCACCATGACAGGCTGGAATGTAGCATAGACGTACTCGTTGCGTAGATTGGCTTCTCCCGCAGTAGCAGAGGGGAGTACGGAGAGCAACGTGGGGGTTCCGTCTGAACCTCCGAGGTCTGTCTTGCCCTCCGTGTAAGACCAGCCGGCAAGATACCAACCGTCATTCTCCTGTGCCTTGCCGTAGAAATAAGCATATGGCGAAGCATTCACGTCAGGACCGAGCAGCATATTGACATACATAGCCATTTCGCTCATGTCAAGACCGGGAGCGTACACCAACGCACTTCCTTTCAGCGATACCGTTTCCGCAAAACCGACCGGATTGGTCTTGTTCAACCAATGCCCGTCGTTGTACCAGTTCGTCCACCAGTTATAAGCGGCATAGCCCCCGTTTTTCCTTGCCCAATATTTTTTATAGCTTGGTGAATCTTCGCTTGCTCCATATGACGCATTTCTTTCTATGTATTCTGCGAATTGTTCAGGGGTATATCCCTGTTTTGCATATGTTTTTCCATAGTCAAAATACTCATCCCATTCTTTACCGAGAGGTGAACTGTTTCTCTCACTCCAATCGTACGATGAATATAAATTGCCATAAGTAGCATTGTTCGTGCTCATATATCCTTTTCTTGTGTCCGTACACCATGTATAAGCAGCAGTGTAGCCATAATTTTCCACGGTTTCTTCCGGAGCGTTATTCTCATTTCCGGCAAGACCGTCTGTGATACCGGCATCACATCCTGTTTCCCATTGTGCAGCCAATGCTTCAGTATAGACCGGATTAGCAAAGGGGTTCTCGGGCTTATTAACGACCTCGCTAAACCAGTCGTATGCAGCATTATATCCCTCCTTTCTCTGTGTTGTACCGGTAGCGTTCTTCTCCTTCCCTGCCATCACATCCGATATGCCGGAACCGAATCCTAAACGCCAGTTAGTCCACTTATTCTTTTCTGTAGAGGGCGAATAGGGATTGGTTGGCATACTTTCTGAAACATCTTCTGTATTATACCATAATTTACCGGCAGCATATCCGTCTTGCCACGCCGCTTCTCTTTCCTGCCATACAGTATAACCCATACCTGATGTTATGGTCGTATCTCTTACCGCATCATGCATACCAAAACCACATCCATTATTCCATTGTATCATTACTCCGTTTTCTGCATTAGATGTTCCTGTGACACTTATATTACTTGCACTATACGGATTTCTGTCTTTATACCATCGATAGGCTCTCTTATATCCGTTCTGCGCTATCGCTTTCTGCTCATCGGTCCAGCTCTCTTCCACAGGGTAATTTTGGGCACGGCGTGCAAGTGTATCGCGCAATCCCTGCACATGCGCTTCATTCCACTTGTTCATCAAATCAGTAATCACCTCCGCAGTGTAGGGATTTGCCGGCGTCTCAGGTCTCGGGTTATTCGGCACCCATAAGCTGTACGCTTCATCGGCACTTGCTTCTGCAGAAGCGACATTAACGAGCCAGACTTGTCCGGGCTTGGTCGTTCCATTACCGGGATTCGAAACTCTGGCTGTCAGATTGACATAGTACCATGCTGTGGGATTGTCGGCATTCTCGCCAATACCGGCAACCACGGTCATGGCACCTTGTCCCCACGCGTGCGTGACGCATAGCGTGAACACGCAAAATAATGCAAAGAGTTTTGCACATGAATGAATTTTTGTTTTCATACCAAATTTGTTTTCTTTTTTTTGTTAATATTCAGTTAATTTATACTATTGTTATACTATACATTATTATATATATATGCGCATATACGCATACGAAAAGCGGTAATCCGCTTTATTGGATTACCGCTTAAATAATTTTATACTTTTTTATTTCGACATACTCAAATCATAATACAAAGGAACTGTAGGCAGCTCTTCCGGAGGATTTTTCAATAAAGGCAAAAAGCCATTCTTTTCATAAAAAGATATAGCGCCACGATAAGCATCAACAGTCAAAAAACGACATGCAGAATATTCATTGTTATCAGCAAGCTTACGTTTAATGAAATCTATGATATCAGAACCGATATTCTTTCCTGCATATTTTTGCGAAACGGCAAAACGACCAATCTTTACTGCGGGATAACTGTCATAATGCTTCTCGTGTGGAATATTTTTGCGTAACTTACGCCACAAACTTTTATCTAAGTCCGTTTGGGATATTTTGTCATTCAAGATACTGAAATAAGCGACCGTTTCGGTTTCTCCTTCCAAAACATATGTATGCGCAAGCAATTGCTCATTGTAGAAACGAGCATCATCATACAAAAAGTCGTTCAAGTCTTGATCTCCACAATCGAAAGGCTTGATTTCTGCGATATCAGTCAATTTTACAAGACGCATCCCTCAATCAGATTTGGAAAGTCGCGATACTTTTCATCCATTCGTAAGCCTTACGTTGTCTTTCCTTCTCTTCCTGAGAAATCTTCTGCACATGTCTCATATTGTACATGAAACGCGCTGCGTCTTCACCGTACAAAATCGGAGTCTCAGCAATTGGTCGTGCCATAAGTCGTTCCTTTTATATTTGTTGTTCATTAATTTTGACGCTGCAAAGTTACAACAAAAAAATGACATGCGCAAATTTCTGAACAATAAAAATACAAGAAATCTGTATTTTTGCGGTAATCCAATATGTCAAAGAACATATTTTGCCGTAGGACGTTAGTCCGGCATAGATATGATGCTATTGGCGGTTTATGCTCGCATGAAGCCGCATATAGCATCATAGATATTCAGGCGTCTGCCTTGGCAAAATATGCAAAGCTTCCTCCCTTATATTCGGGGGAATTGCACAAAGCAAGGCGGAGTCCGAATATGTCAAAGAACAATATCATTTACCATTGGGTCATGTACCATTTAGGTATTTATTTGACCATTTGGTTATTTGATACTTACATTTATCTATTTTCTTCAAGTGGCAGCACAGGTGCAGGGGGGGTGAAAACAAAATCTTGGTACAAACATATGTCCTGCACCTGTGCAAATCCGCCACAGTCGCTCTCGCGTTCGGCAAATATAGGGTCATTTTGTTTCAAAAGTGGCGGCACAGGTGCAGAGGAAAAAAAGAAAATAATAAAGATACAAAAAGTCTCTACACCCATGCCTGAAACCACAAATCTGAAACCGGGTACAAAAATAGTACCTTTAAATAGACCCACCAAAACGCTCGAAATGTCGGATATTTACAACATTTCCGCTCGTGGAGATGTCTAATATGCACGTTAAAGGAAACAAATAGAATATCTTGCAAAATAAGGCAATTTGCCAAGTACAGATAGCAAAAAGAAAATTTTTTTGCCAAAACATTTGGTGGTATCAAAAAAATGTACCTTTTTGCGGACAGGCAAATGTTCAATATAAAGGATTGACAATCTGCTATTTAAAAGAAAGAGATGTTTTATATTTTTGGTGATTTTCAGAGAAAAAGAGTGCTGATTATCAGGCTGTTACGGGTTCTTATATGCAACATACGACATATTGATAATTTTAATTGAGAAATGGGGACGTACAAAAGGTGCTGAACGGGTGCCGGGAATGGACCAAAACAATGAACGGAAATGCGGGATGGCATCCCGCGCAAAAGAAAAAGCGGATGCCATGAGAGGCGACAGACAACAGAAAAAAGCGGCAATACGCCGCTTTTTTCGTTATTTTTTTGCATATGTCAAAAAAAATCCGTACCTTTGTCGTCGGAATTGGAGATCAATGACTGCGCAAACAGCCTGCGGCTTGGTTTACGCCGGGGACACCAGATAATGAAAATATAAAATCAAAATAATCTTATGGCAAAGTACAAATGGACATTTGCGAACGTTGGCGGCGTGACCCGCGTGCGCATTCAATCGGCGGATGATATCCGCCATTTAGGCGAGTTGGACAAGAAGATGTGGACAGTCCTGTCGTGCCCGGTCAACGGGCTGGAGATCAGCAGCGATTCGCTGTCTCTGATGGACGTTGACGGCGACGGGAAGCTGCGCATGAAAGAGGTCATCGCGACCGCCGAATATCTCTGCGGCGCCCTTAAAAACGCCGAGACTCTCTTCGAGCAGAAAGACAGCCTCGCCCTTGACAACATCGCCGATGAGAGCATCAAAGCCGTAGCGGAGAAGATAGTAGAAAGTCAGAAGTCGAAAGCAGAAAGCATCTCTCTGGCGGATGTCCAGACGGCGATAGATGGTGTGACGGTAGCGACAGAACCGGCTCCGGCAGCTCCGTTCGAGGCGGACGTGATAGCCGCCTACAAGGAGAAACAGGCGGAGTACGCCGCATATTTCGAGCAGGAGAAGCTGCAGAAACTCGGTCTGGCAGTCATCTCCGAGGACACTCCAAAGCCCGGAATGCCGGAGAAGAAATTCACGGAGATGGGCGCACAGATAGCCGAATGGGAGGGTGCCGTTGCGGCTCTCAAGGAGAAAGAAGAGAGCGCCTTGTCTGCCGCCAAGGCGGAGTATATGCCGCTGCGCAAGCTGCTGCTGCTCCACCGCGATTTCTACCGTCTGCTGCGTAACTTCGTGACCTTGGAGGATTTCTACGACCATAACGAGAAGACCATCGCGTCCTTCCAAGCCGGTACGCTCATCATCGACCAGCGTGCGTGCCACCTGTGCATCCGCGTGAACGACCTGCCCAAACACGACACACAGGCTCCGCTCTCCGGCATGTATCTGCTGTACTGCGCCTGCGAGAACAAGAAAACGGGCAAGACGATGCAGATAGTAGCCGCCGTGACACAAGGCGAAATCAAGAACCTGAGTGTAGGCAAGAACGCCGTCTTCTATGACAACGACGGACTGGACTATGACGCCACCGTGACGAAGATTATCGACAACCCCATCTCCATCCGTCAGGCGTTCTGGACCCCGTACCGCAAGTTCTCCAAATGGATAGAAGAGAAAATCAACAAGTCCGCCGCCGAGAAAGACGCCAAAGCGTTTGACGATATGACGACGAAAGCCGATGCCGCGACCGTCAAAGAAGGCGAGGCTCCGAAACCCGCCTTCGACATCGCCAAGTTCGCCGGAATCTTTGCCGCCATCGGCATGGCGTTAGGCATGATAGGCACGATGTTAGTGAGCGTAGCGAAAGGCTGGGTGACTCTGACATGGTGGCAGCAGATCTTGGTATTCATCGGTATCCTGCTGATTATCAGCGGTCCGAGTATGGTTATGGCATGGCTCAAGCTGCGCCGGCGGAACCTTGCTCCGGTACTCAACGCCAACGGCTGGGCGGTTAACGCGGATGCCATCATCTCCGTGCCGTTCGGCAGAACGCTGACGGAGCAAGTAGCCTTCCCGCTTGTGAAAGCGCCCAAACTCAAGAAAGCCAAGAAGAAAAAGGAGGACGCCGCATGAGCCGCGCACGAGCAATCCTTGTAGGGATAGGAATAGCGGCAGCCGTCATGGCACAGGCTGATAACGTCTTCACGGACGACCTGAAGCTCAAGTCCAATCCCAACCCTCCCATCGACAGCCTTGCCTCAGACAGCGAGGGTGACGAGCTGGAGGAGCTGGACGACTTGGACGTGCACGCCACCGGTATTCCCGAATGGCTGACCTCGCATTTCTCCAACGACACCTTATATATCGCGTGCGAACAGGAGGCGCTGCCGCACAAGTTGGTGGTACACACCAACAACGGCGACATCGTCTATAAGATGGCTCCGCAGTTCATACTCGGCGACACCACGCTGATGACCAACCATCCGGCGGACAGCCTCTACCGTCATATATGGACTGACGAACGCGTGAACCCGTACGGCACCATCTTCGACTCGCTCAAAGAGGACGTACACATCCCGATGGCAGGTTTCCGTCTGCCCGCACCGGGTTACGTGACCAGTCCGTTCGGCTGGCGGCGGTACCGGATGCACAAAGGAACCGACATCAAAGTGCAGGTGGGCGACTCCATCCGCGCAGCGTGGAGCGGTCAGGTCCGTATCGTGGGATGGGACCCGCGCGGATACGGCTATTTCGTGGTCATGCGTCATGACAACGGCTTGGAGACCGTCTATGGGCACCTGAGCCGTCCGTTAGTGGACGAGTTCGAACGCGTGCCGGCAGGTTATGTCATCGGCTTGGGCGGAAACACAGGCCGCTCCACCGGCAGCCACCTGCACTTGGAGATCCGCTATTTAGGCGAGGCGATGAACCCGGCTGACTTCATCGATTTCAACACAGGCGAGCTGAAGCACAAAGACGAATACGTCATCGGCATCAAAGCCATGAAGCAGCAACGTGCCGCACAGGCTGCGATGAAATACCACAAAGTGCGCTCCGGCGACACGCTCTCCGGCATCGCCAAACGCTACGGCACGACCGTGAGGAAGCTATGCCAG
Source organism: Paludibacteraceae bacterium (assembly GCA_017448345.1). GTDB lineage: Bacteria > Bacteroidota > Bacteroidia > Bacteroidales > Paludibacteraceae > Colicola. The sequence continues at coordinate 15,432 of JAFSLP010000100.1, forward strand.
CTGAACAAAATCAAAGAGACGAAAGTGCTCCAAATCGGGCAAAAAATCAGAGTCAAGTAGATTTACCATTTGGTCATTTACCATTTGGTCATTTATTTGATTATTTAATCATTTGGTCAAATGGCTAAATAGCCGAATGGTACATAAATAGTACATGGTACATGACCAAATGGTACATAAAACAAACGCGGCTTTCAGTCGCGTTTGTTTATTCATGGTGGTACGGTTCGTGGCGGAGAATGGTCATGGCGCGGTACAGCTGCTCGACGGCAAAGAGCCGTACCATCTGATGGCTGAAGGTCATCTTGCTGAGCGAGAGTTTTCCGTCCGCGCGTGCATAGACCTCCTGACTGAAGCCGTACGGTCCGCCGATGACAAGGGTCAGGTCTCTGCCGGAGGACATCTTCTTTTGCAGCCATCCGGCATATTCGATTGAGCGGAACTCCCTGCCGTGCTCGTCGAAGAGAAAGACCTCCATGGAGGGCGTCAGCAGACGCAGAATCTCGTTCCCCTCCTGCGTCTTGATCTGCTCCTCGCTGAGGGCCTTGGCGTTCCTGATATCCGGGATGATGACAAGCTCAAAGGGGACATAATGTCTGAGCCGCTGCTGATAGTCCTCAATGAGCGATTGCAGACGCGCGTCAGCCGTCTTCCCTATGACCAAGAGAGTAATCCGCATCGAAGACTAATTGTTGAGGATGTTAGCCGAACCGGAGTGATGCAAGTAGATGTCACAGTTCTTTGTCCAGCGGAACTTATAAATGGCGAGATGCTCCTTTGCGGCGGTTACGGCAGAGGGGAAGTCATAGCCGCAGATGACTGTATAATAGGTATGCCCTTCCTCAAATTCCAGATAGGATTCTTCGCCGTTGTTGTTGATTACCTGCACTCCGTACCTGACTTCGGCATATTCCGGAGAATCGAACATCTGCACCAGCCATTCCAAGAAATAAGCCTGTGTGGCAAGTTGTTCGTCCAGCCCTCCGACTATCTCCGCACTATCCCGCGTGGTAGCGATATAGGGGTAATGGTTGTTAATCACTCCGGTCGAGTCCAGAGGATAGATATAGTCCCAAGTACCCCTGACACGGTAGTCAAAATGCACTTTCTCGGTGCTGCCATGTTTGGTCGTGATATTCTCCAAGACCAGTTTTCCGGCAGGCGTCATCGTCTCTGGATCGACCGGGAAGGCGTACACCCAATAATCACAGTCGGGTCTGAGCCCCGTGAAGAAATGGTTGATTTTGCCGTACTGCAAACTATGGCTGGAGAAAGGCGCTACGTTGAACTCCTTCTCGCGCAGGAGGTAGTTGCGCCAAAGCAGGTACTGGGCATAAGCGCTGTCTAACGCCAGCTGCATAAACTGCTTCTGGTTAGCCACGGGGTTGTAATCCTCCCACGGGTCGCAGATAGCGATGAGGTAATAGGCATCTTTGTTGGTAGAAAACTCAAACTCCGCAAAGCCCGCCGAGAGGGCCTTTTGCGTCATATACACCTCCACGTCTTGCGTCTCCCAATTCGCCTCGGGGTTGCAGGAAGAGAGAACATACACAAGAATGCTCAAAAACCAAAAGATGCTAAGATTAGTTTTCATATTTTTCCCGTTCTTCTTCCTCTTGTTGCAAGAGTGTTTGTACTGAATAAATAAACCGGAGTGCGGTCATGACGTGCGTGCCGTAGTGCCCGAAGTTATAGGTGATATTCGCGTCCGCCCACCGGGACTTGGCGTTGGTGGCATTGGTATAGGGCACCGTCTCGTCGTCCATCGAATGCATGATATAAACGGAGGCTTCCGGCTCCCAGTCATAGGAGAGAATCGAATTGACGGTCATGGCTTTGTATAGTTCCGCCACTTTCTCGGACCGCTGCTCCATGGCTTCTTCCGTGAGCAGGTTGTGTGTGACCTTGGTGCCAATCAGTTTGTTGATCTGTGCGGAAGTGAAGCGCTTGCTGTTGATCCAGTCATCCATGTGCTCACATAGCCACGGCTGCATCATGTCCTCCATCTTCATATTCAGGTTATTGCCTTTAATCATTCCCTGCAACACCAGCGGAACGGCTACCGGATAACCGGCTGTATCGGTGGTGACGAAGCGCTCGTAGGTGGCTTTCACATCGTACGGACCGCCTCCTGCAAAGACGCGATGGAGCTTCACATAATAGTCTATATCGCCCGGGTCGTCGAACTCGCTCTCAAGCAGATACTGGACCGCCATCGTAGTGGCGCCTCCCTGACTATAGCCCATCAGGTCGAGCTCCGTTTCCATAGGGCTGCGTCCTACGGCGTTCAGCCATTGCCGGACTGCCAGATACATATCCACCACATTACGCGCCGTGACATCCATCACCAGATAGGGATGCACCTTGTCGGCAGTAACGCCGTACCCCATATAATCGGGAATGATAAGTCCGTAGCCGGAACGCACCAAGATACCCTCCAGCGAGAAACAGTTACTGGGTGCCTCGGCATTGGAGCAGACGGTATAGTGGCTGACGAGAATCATCCGTTTGGGATTGCCGTTCTTGGGTAGCATCACCTTGCCGGAGAGAGTGACGATGTTGCCTTCCGAGTCAAAACTGGGGTACGTGCCCACAATCTCGATGATATGGTTCTGGTTGCCGTATTTGAGCAGCTCCTGCAGGATAGCGGCACCCGTGACGCTGCTGGTCCTGCGCGGCGGCATATGCTGCGCCGCTTCGCCCGTGGCGTTTTCCTCCTGTGCATCCGTATATTCAGAGACACGCGTGCCGTCCGGCAGATAGCAGTTATAGGGCAGCCCCTGACTCAGATCCGTCACATGGTGTCCGATGACCTGAAACGCCAGTTTGTCCGCGCCTTCGACATTCCAGAAATCCACCGTCACATCATCGCGGAAGCGGCAGGAGGTGCTCATCAGCAACACGCCCGACAGGAGAAGAAACATCCCCTTCGTCTTACAATATGTCCATAGTCCCTTGTCCATCGTCTATTATCCATTAAAACCTTGCTCCCAAGCCTATGCTGATGATACGCGAGGACGCCATGAAGATGGTGTTGGCGTCTTTGAGCGAATACATGCCACCGAGGTCAAGAGTCCAGAACCAGCGGTCGTAGTTGGCACTCACGCCCACCACCGTCAGGTTGACGGCGGCACCCACATCCGTGCGCTTGCCCTTGCCGTTGGTCTCCGTACCGCCATTGATACCCAGACCGATACCCAGACCCGAATAGATATTCACATTAGGATGGAAGAAATACGTGAAACGGAAAGTCGGCATAATCACCAAGTTATAGAAATAATGCTTCTTGTCGCGGCTGAGTTCCGTGCCTGCGCCGTTGCGGACCACATTATCCCAGCCCACCTCGCTGATGTCAACCATTGCGCCTAACGCGAACCAGTGCGCAAAACGCCGCTGGTACTCCGCCCAGAGGTGCTGGTTGTGCCGGAAACGCTCCCGGTAGGTCTGCTCATAACTCTCCGGCATAGAAGTGATGACGGCTGTAGGGTTGTGCCACATCAGGCTCTCGAAGAGCTGGTCACCCCACCCTATACGCACCTCGTTGGGACGGTAGATGAAGTCCGTCTTGGTCTCTGCAAACATGCACGCCGTTATCGCGCACAAGAGCATTACTATGGTGATTGCCTTTTTCACAAATAGGATGATTGTCTTTTTTGCGCCGCAAAATTACACAAAAAAAACGGAATACGCAAATCTTTACCGTATTTTTTGCATATTATCTGTCATTTTATCGTATTCCGGCTATTTTATGCAACTGAACGCTCAGCCGCCAGAAGGGATGCGCAAGGATATACCTCACCGTCTCGGGGAGGTTGTCGTTGCGGTCGTCCTCCCATTCGTCTATACCGCTCCTCATCAGCCATTCGCCGGTGTAATGGAGGGGCTGTAACATCCAATGCTCCGCCTCCAGATGTCCGCGCCAGATGTCCGGGTCATAGGTGCCGGTGAAGACCACTTTAACCTCATTGACCTTGCACAATGCCAAACGGGCAGGGCTTTCGACTTTCGACTTTGGACTTTCGACTAACTTAGGCGAACAGGTCACCCAGTCTATTCCTTCGGGCAGCGGGCGTGTGCCGTTGGTCTCGATACAGATGTAGAACCCCGCCTCGTGAAGTGCGTCCACCAGCTCTTTGTCCACCTGCAGAGACGGTTCGCCGCCTGTGAGCACACACATCTTCCGCCGCTCGTTGGGCTCGTCGTACAACTCCTGTACTTCCGAGACGATGGCTCCGGCAGTCATCTCACGGTACTCAGCGAAATCGGTGTCACACCACGGGCAACGGAGGTTACATCCGCTGAAACGCACAAAAACAGCAGGAATGCCGCTGTGTGCCCCCTCGCCCTGCAAGGTAAAGAATATTTCGTGAACCCGATAAGACATTAACCCTTGGGTCATTTGCCATTAGTCATTGTCACGCTCATAGATGGCGGTGTTGCCCTCCGACTCCTGCACGGAGACTTTATAGCAATTCTCCACATGGTCACATATCCAGCGTGCTATGTTCTCCGCCGAAGGGTTGATATCCAACACCTCGTTGATATACTTATGGTCGAAAGTGTCCTTGACCACCTGTTTGATGTGCGTGAAGTCGGTCACAATGCCGTCTTGGTTCAACTCCGCCGCCTTGCAATAGACGACGATAATCCAGTTGTGTCCGTGCAGGTTCTCGCATTTGCTCTCATAAGAGAGCGTCAGGTTATGCGCTGCCGAAATCTCTACTCGTTTTTCTACGTAATACATCGCGTTCAAAGAGGGGTTTAATCAGTTTTCATAAACAGTGTTATCTTTTATACCGGCTTGTGCGAGGGCTTCTTTGCGCTCCCGGCAGGTGCCGCACACGCCGCAGTGGTGTTCGCCGCCCTTGTAGCAGCTCCATGTCTCGGCATAGTCGATGTTCAGTTCCTTGCCATGCGAGGCAATCTCCGCCTTGGTGAGATGCGTATAGGGTGTAAGCAGCTGCACGCCGTTCCATGTGCCAAAATGGATGGCATTGTTCATCGCCTCCACAAACTCGGGGCGGCAGTCCGGATAGATGGTATGGTCGCCTGCGTGGTTGGCAAGCATCACGTACTGTAACTTGTTGTTCTCCGCTATGCCGGCAGCGATGGAAAGCATGATACCGTTGCGGAAAGGCACCACGGTGGAGCGCATATTCTGCTCGTCGTAGTTGCCTTCGGGGATGGCGTCTGCGCCTTCCAAGAGCGAGGAACGGAAGAACTGCTTGATGAACGGCAGGCGGATGACCATGTGCGGAATACCCAGTCGGTCGCAATGCAGTTTGGCAAACTCCAACTCACGGTCGTTGTGGTTCGAGCCGTAGTGAAATGAAAGCGCCATTCCTATTCGGTATTGGTATTCGTAGAGCATGGTCGTGGAGTCCAAGCCTCCCGATAAGACGATTAGACTGTCTTTCATAGATTTACTGTTTGGTCATTTACCATTTAATCATTTGTTTTGACATTTGGTCATTTGCTCAAAGAGTCTTTTGGCTTTGAGCTCTTGGTGCTCCTCATCCGCCCAGTTGGCGAAAGGATAGATGCTGATACCGCCGCGAGGCATAAAATAACCGGTCACCTCGATATACTTGGGGTCCATCAGGCGGACGAGGTCATTCAGGATAATGTTGACACAGTCCTCATGGAAATCGCCATGGTTGCGGAAAGAGAAGAGGTAGAGCTTGAGGCTCTTGCTCTCCACCATCCGTTCACGCGGGATATAACTGATGTATACATGTCCGAAATCCGGCTGCCCTGTCTTGGGGCAGAGCGTGGTGAACTCCGGGCAGTTGAACGTGACGAGGTATTCGTTCTCGGGGTGTTTGTTCTCAAAGGTCTCCAGCACGGCAGGGTTGTATTGGTCGCTGTACTGCACGTGCTGGTTGCCAAGCAGGGTTACACCCTGCAGTTCTTGTTCTGTTCTCATTTGATTAGTCAAAATTCCATTTGATGCCGACGCAGGGGTTGCACATGAATCCTTTGCCGGTGAAGTTATAGCTGAACTCAATCTCGGTGCCGATGTTCAGGTTGGGGCATTTGAACCACCGCCCGATATTATACCACAGCTGCGGTTCGCTGATGAGGACGAAGGACTGCTTCGTCGGGTCGGTATAGGTGCCGGTGGTGCGGTCAAAGACCGACTGTTTGGCACCCCAGATATCGAGGAAACCGGAGAAACGCAGTCCCGGCGCCGTGCAGAAATCATCGCAGCCCCAGACAAAAGTGAACTGGAGCGGCACGCTGTTGCGCGTCTTGTTGTAGTCATCGACGATATATTTGTACAGCAGCTCTATATTGAAAATATTCTTGTAATCCTTGGTGTGGAGGCAGTAGTTGAGTCCGACGAGTGCGGCGTGGTTGATGCCGTAGCCGCGTATGCCGTCGCCGCCGTTGTAGAGACCCAGACCGCCGTCGTACTCCACCTGTACGCTCAGGTCGCCGAGTTTGGTTTTCTGCCAGAAATTAAGACACCGGGCTATCTCGCCGTACGCAAGGAAGGGGGTGTTCTTCGGGTCCGAGGGATGGATATTATAGTCAAAATCCACGAATGCGAAGGTGCTGCCCCACGGGTCGGCGTAGAAGAGCTCCAAGGTCGTCGTCACGCGGTTGGTACGCTGGTTCCCGCACGCCGTGCCAAGACTGCCGAAGTCATAATAGACCTGCAGGTTGGTACCGGCACCCGCCGTCAGCGAACACAGGCACAGCAAGGCGCATAATATGTCTTTCGTCCGTTTCAATTCTCCTCTTCTTTCTCCGGCTCATTGACGAGGATGTTCTTCACCTCCCATGTCGGGCAGGTCTGTCCGGCTTCGGTCTTATAGCAGAAACCGATATAAACGGTCTGGTTGTTCCACGCGCTGAGGTCCATTCGTCCGCTGTTGTAGAAGGTCCAGCTGTTGGCGTCCGGGAATCCTGTGCTCTTCTCGTTGTCCCATTCGTTCCACGGCAACTGGGTCCACGTGGCGGATTTGACATCATCGGTATAGTCGGTGGACACCCAGACGGTCAGCTGGGTATAACGGCTCTCGTCGGTGGGACCGTAGTTGACTGCGTGGTCGAAACTGAGGGCGGGAGCGGTGGAGTTCTTCAGTTTGATTTTCGGTGTGACGAACCATCCCTCGCCGTAGTGAGGTCCGCTGACATAGGCGGAACCGCGCATTCCATAGAGGTTGTCGAAACGCCAGATATAAGTAATACCTTCCTCAAGGTCGTAATGGTGGAGCGTTATCTTGCCGAGGTTACCCTCGCCTGCCACCGCCTGACGGTAATAGGTAGAGAGGTTAGCCGCCCAGCCTTTGCTCAGGACGAACGACATCGTCTCCTCGATAATGCCGGTGTTGGCGTGCCAAGCCGTGCCGTCGAAAGTATATTCGGTAGCGTGGTAGAGTTTGACGTCGGAGTCAAAAACCATCAGCACCGCCACTTGGTCTTTGACGGCATAGGGATGGGTGTTCGCCAGCCATTTCTCCGCCTGACCGTTCGCTTCGGCAGGGAGGACGAAGACCTCCGGTGCAGCCGATGTATATGGTTCCCACACCACGCCGTCACGGTAGATATAAAGCATTTCTTTCTCTTTCACAGGGGCACCGGTTTTCTCGGCAAACGCATATTTGACACCTGCCAGATAGTTATCGTCCACCATCGGGAGGAAGAGCACCGCCTGCGCCTCGTTCTCCGGGGTCAGGTACTTGGTCTCGGTGTCGCCATAGACGGCTTTGTAATCCGCAGCCTTGAGCTCATAGCGGATGGTCTGGTTGTAGAATTCCAGATAGGCGGGTGTTCCGTCGTCGGTGCGGTAGGTCACGTTGAAGACAGAGCCCGGGTCGAGGTGCGGGTATTTGCCGTAGATAAACGCAGGCACGTACATATCCGCCGAAGCCTCGTTGTTGAAATAACCGTTCTCGCCCACTTGCGTCAAGGCGGCAGAGAAGAGGTCCGTCTGCTGCGCCTCGTCCAGCGACGAGGCGTAACTCTTGTTGGTGCTGTTGTTGGCGATGGTCTTGTAGTCCTCCGCCGCCAAAGAGTAGTCGTACGTCTTGACTACGCTGATCTGCGGGTCGCCGTTGTCCATGTATTTCTCGTCGAAATAATTATCACAGGAGGGGCACAGCCACATTCCGCCGACCAACAGTGCTATACTTGTTATATTCTTTGTTTTCATAGCATTCCCAATTCGTAATTCGTAATTCGTAATTCGTAATTTTTAATTTTTAATTCCTAAAATTGCAATTTTAGGCGGATATTCCATTGTCTTCCTTTGTTATAGAAGAAATAGATGTTATCCTTCGTGTTCTCGGAGACAGTCTGTGTGGCAGTGTTGGCAGACCACGCTTTCTCGATATAATACTGGTTGAGGACGTTGGTCACGTTGCCTGCAATGGTGGCGCGCACCTTTCCGAAATCGAACGAATAGCTTGCGCGGAGGTCCATAGAGCCGCCTAACGGGCAGCGGTACGGCTCCACAATGTTCATATCCTTGCCCAGACTGAGGTTGCTGCCGGAGAAGGAGTAATAGCTGTAGTTGCGGTCGTAGAGCGTATATTCGCCGCCTATACGGAAACCTTTGAACGGCTTGAAAAGAATGCCGAAGTTAGCCGTTGTCTGTGCCTGACCGCCCACGTGGATACCTTTCATATTCACTTTCGCCCAAGCATGGTCGGGAGCGCCGATGGTGGTCTGTTTGCCGTCAACCGTCATGGCAAAGCCGTGTTCGTCATAGGCGCGGCCGATGACGCTGTCGCTGTCCCATTTCCAGTCGCCGAGCGAGACCATCGCGCTCAACTCCAGCCATTTGACTGGACGGGCTTTCGCCTCGAACTCCAAACCCATATGACGTGCGTTGACACCGGTCATATTCATGTAAAAAGCGGTCTGGTCCGGGTCGCTGAGATTGCCGTATTTGGTCATCGTCTTGTCCATCCATTCGGTAAAATAGCCGTTCACATGAATGGAGGCGTACTGGTTCTCAAAGCCGTAGCCCAGTTCCACGGAAGCGATCTTCTCGTTTTTCGCCTCGTTGTTGATGGCGTTGGAGGTACTCACGCTCATATACACGGCATTGTATTTCGGTGCGCGGCTGATGAATCCGGCATTCAAGAAGACGTTATGCCATTTGGCGAACTTGTAGTTGACACCGCCTTTGACGGTTCCGCCGATACGCGGCACGGAGTCACGCGCCGTCACGTTGTCGTAGTAATAGCGGTCGGTACGCCAGTTATGCTGACCGAAGACGGACGCGTTGATAAAAGCGGAGAGGTTGTTCTTGCTGTACTCAAGGCTTCCGAAGACACCTTCCTGCACAATAGTACCGGTGTAGTCACGGTAGGCTACATCGCCCACGCCTAATTTCTCGTTCACCCATTCCGGGTCGTTCGCTTTTGGGTTATTCGCCGCCAGCACTTTGGAGCGCGTGGCGTCGATGTAATAACTGCCGCCGAAAAGGTCGCTGATGACCGCTTTGTGGATACCTTGGTAATAACGGATGTCCACACCGGCAGTCAGTTCGAGACAGTCGAACCATTTCTTGTCGTAGGTCGATACCAAGCCCACCCAGTTATGGTCGTTGCGGTTCTCGCAGATAACCAACTCCGAGCCGTATTCGGAGGCGGCGTTGATGTCCTGTACCATTCCGTAGTCGAACATTCCGGTCACAGGGTCGCGGAAGGTGGTTGTCACTACGCCGTTATAAGCGCCGCGTGTCAGGTCCGAATAGGAATAGGTGGAGTTCAGTCCGTTCTCCGCCGTGCGTCCGAAACCGCGACCGATGGACACGTATGCCGTGGTACTGAGCGAGCTGTTGTCGTCTATCTGCCAGATATGGTTGAGACTGATTTGCGGCTTGTGGTAATTGTTGTAATTGGTACCGGCCTGCTTGCCGTCCTTGCCCAGACCATAAGAGGGGTTATAGCGGCGGCGGTCCATGCCGGAAGGCATATATTGCGCCACACGGTTCCACTCGGCAAGCGTCAGCGCACCCGAACTGCCGCTCGGACGCTGCCAGTGCCACTGGGGTGCGCCGAAAGCGGAGAGGGAAAGCTGGTGGTTCTCGTTGATGCGTTTGGAGATATTGGCGAAATAGCTGTAGCCCTCAAAGCCCGTACCTTGGATGTATCCGTTACCCCACGTGCGGCTGCCCATCACAGTGATTGCCCAGCCTTTGGGCAGCAAACCCGTGCTGACGGAGAACGTCACTTTGTTGTATCCGTCGTTCCCCAAGGCATAAGAGAGTACGCCGCCTTTCTTGGCGTCTATTCCGCGTGTGACGATATTGATGGTTCCGCCCACGGATGGAGCCGACAGTTTGCTGGCACCCATTCCGCGCTGGGTCTGCATAACGGAGGTCACGTCGCTCAGTCCCTGCCAGTTGGACCAATAGACGGTGCCGCCTTCCATATCATTCATCGGTACACCGTTAATCATTGTGGCTACGTTGGTGTTGTCGAATCCGCGCATCCAAATCTCACTGTCACCCCAGCCGCCGCCTTGACCGTTGGCGTGTACACCCGGGGTGTTCTTCAGCACTTCCGGGAACTCCTGCCCTGCCAGACGCTCCTCAATCTCCAGTGCCGTCACTTGGCTCACGGCGACGGGTGTCTGCTGCGTGCGTGCCATCTGACCGGTTATCGTCACGTCCTCCAGAGCCACGGCTTCCGGTTCCATTTGGATAATACCGAGGTCAATGCTTTTGTCTTTCGACTTTGGACTCTCCACTACAAAAGTCTTGTACCCTACGTACGACAGTTGCAGGGTGGCACCGGGTTGGACACCGATGGTGAAGTTTCCGTCGAGGTCTGTCACGATACCGTTGGTGGTGCCGGTCTCAAGAACGGAGACGCCTATCAGCTCCTCGCCGGTCTTGGCGTCCCGAACGGTTCCGCTCACTTTCTGTGCCTCGGCGTACGTCATCACAGCCGCGCACAGGCACATCAGAATTACAATGATCTTCTTCATGTTTATAAAGTTTGTTTGTTACAGCATTTCGTATTTTTTCGCTTCCGGACTTTCTCCACCTTACTGAGGGGCTGAAAGTGTCACTATATTATTACGGTATTATATCGGTATTATTACCTGTTCAGAATTATTTTCGTAATTCGTAATTCGTAATTCGTAATTCGTAATTCGTAATTTGTAATTCGTAATTCCCCTCAATACATTCTGTTCAGCAATTGCGCAAGGCGGATACCGGCGATGTAGAGTTGCTCCTCCATAGGTTGGCGCCAATGGTAGATGTAATGGTAGGTATTGCCGTCCCAGTCGTCTTGGTAGCGGTAGATGGCTTCCGTCAGGTGGTACGTTCTGACGAGCAGTTCGGCGTCGCTCATCTTCCGGATAACTTTCTTCTTCCACGCATATTCGCGCTCTAACTTCTGTGCATATTCGGTATAGGAATAGCCCTGCGAGTCAATCAGTTTGGTATCCCAAACGGCGTGGAGGTTGGTGTTGGGCTGTTTGCTGAACCACGCCATACGCACTGTGTTGCCGCCTTTGTCGTCCATATGCGCCATATGCATCGGGCAATACCTGTCACCGGACAGATGCACGATGAACCGCAAGAGCACTTCCTCCGTCATTCCCCTTGTCCATTGCCCATCGTCCTTTGTCCCTTGCCCCTTGACAAGGCTGTCCAAGGCTTTGAAGAGATTGCCGCCTTCGGCGGGATAATGCACAAGGGCATCTGCCACAACGCTGTCGCTCAAGCCACCGTTGAAGTCTTGGAAATGCCAGTCGTAACTGTCGGGGTAGATAGTGTCGCTTTTTATCTCGTCCGCCCAGTTGGACCAATACACGATTCCGCCTTTGCCGAGAATCTTGTCCACCTTCTTGCGCGTCCCGCAGTTGAGGTTGTCATAAGCAATCTTGGCAATGATGCGGTGCCCTTTCTGCCCCCACGACCAAGCCGGCAGCGCATACGCAACCGCACATAAGAAAATGATAATGAGCCTTGTAATACTTCCTTTCATGGATTGTTTGTTAAATTTTGCACAAAGATACAAAAAAAAATGCACATATGCAAATTTTTATTGAAGGAGAAAGAGGAAGAAGAAAAGTTTTATTTTTTTTACAAAAAATGCACCGTATATTTGCATATGTCAAAAAAAAGCAGTACCTTTGCACGCTTTTTCTTCGGAAAAAGGCTAACATGTTTAATTTTTTAACGTGCGTAGCACCATTTTAACGATTGAACGGTTTTACGGTTTAACGTTTTAACGTGTGTAGCACAACCATTTTAAATGGCAGAAAATCTTTCTCTCCAGAACTTCGACTGGGATGCCTATGAAGCACAACAGCAAGGCAAACAAAACGAAGAAGAAATTCAGAAGTACAACGAGACCCTTTCCGCAATCAAGGACAACGAGGTGGTTGAGGGTACCGTTATTTCCATTAACAAACGCGAGGTAGTTGTCAACGTAGGCTACAAGTCTGACGGTATCGTTCCGGCAGCCGAGTTCCGTTACAACCCGGAGCTGAAGGTAGGCGACAAAGTAGAAGTTTACATTCAGAGCCAAGAGGACAAGAAGGGTCAGCTCGTGCTGTCTCACAAAGAGGCTCGCACCGCCCGCGCTTGGGACCGTGTTAACGAGGCTTACAACGCAGGCGAGATTGTTACCGGTTACATCAAATGGCGTTCGAAGGGCGGAATGATTGTGGACGTACTCGGGATGGAGGCTTTCCTCCCTGGCAGCCAGATCGACGTGAAGCCGGTTCGCGACTACGACATCCTCGTAGGCAAGACCATGGAGTTCAAGATTGTGAAACTCAATCCGGAGTTCCGCAACGTAGTCGTTTCCCACAAAGCCCTCATCGAGGCAGAGCTCGAGGCACAGAAACAAGAGATTGTTTCCAAGCTGGAGAAGGGTCAGGTACTCGAAGGAACAGTCAAGAACATCACCAACTATGGTGTCTTCATCGACCTCGGTGGCGTTGACGGTCTCATCCACATCACCGACCTCAGCTGGGGACGCGTAAACGACCCGCACGAGCTGCTGCAGCTTGACCAGAAGATCAACGTCGTTATCCTTGACTTTGACGAGGAGAAGAAACGTATCGCTCTCGGTCTCAAACAGCTCACTCCGCATCCATGGGATGCCCTTGACCCGAACCTCAAGGTAGGCGACAAGGTACACGGCAAGGTAGTCGTAATGGCTGACTACGGAGCATTCGTTGAGATTGCAGAGGGCGTAGAGGGTCTTGTTCACGTATCCGAGATGAGCTGGAGCCAGCACCTCCGTTCCGCTAATGACTTCCTCAAAGTCGGCGACGAGGTAGATGCCGTTATCCTGACTCTCGACCGCGCTGAGCGTAAGATGTCCCTCGGTATCAAGCAGCTCAAGGCTGACCCGTGGGCAAACGTAGAGACCAAGTACGCAGTCGGCACACGCCACTGGGCTAAGGTTCGCAACTTCACCAACTTCGGTGTCTTTGTAGAGATCGAGGAAGGCGTGGACGGTCTGATTCACATCAGCGACCTCAGCTGGACCAAGAAAATCAAACACCCGAACGAGTTCACCCAGATTGGTGCACAGATCGAGGTTGTCGTTCTCGACATCGACGTAGCCAACCGTCGTCTGAGCCTTGGTCACAAGCAGCTCGAGGAGAATCCTTGGGAGGAACTTGAGGCTAAGTTCGGCGTGGATACCGTAGTGGAAGGCAAAGTTGTCGAGGTAACCGACAAGGGTGCTGTCGTATCTCTCGAAGAAGGCGTAGAAGGTTTCTGCACGACACGTCATCTTCAGAAAGAGGACAAGAGTCCGGTAGCCGTAGGCGACGTACTTCCGTTCCGCGTTATCGAGTTCAACCGCGACGCCAAACGTATTCTCGTATCGCACCTCCGCACATGGGAGGAGCGCAAAGAGACTCCGAAGGCACAGAAAGCAGCCAAACCCGCAGAACCGCAGGTAGAGCTGCCTAAGGTAGAGAAGACCACCCTCGGTGACCTCTCCGTACTGGCTGACCTCAAAGCTTCGATGGAAGCCGAGGCTGCTCCTGCCAAGAAAGCAACCAAGAAGGCTGCCAAGAAAGACGAGGAGTAATCAGCAGTAACACGCTAAACAGAAAGCGAGCCGGACGGCTCGCTTTTTTGTTGTCCTTTATACATTGGTCACTTGGTACTTAGTCCCTTGGTACTTGGTCACTTGGTACTTCGTCCTTCCCTTTACATTCTTTCGGGCATCTCGATACCGAGAAGGGCAAAGGCGGAGCGAAGGACTTTCGCCACATTCGCGGAGAGCAGCAGACGCAGCGCTTTCTTCTGCCCGTCCGGCTCGTTGAGGATACTCAGGTCGTGATAGAACGAGTTGAAGTCACACGCCAGCGCGTACGCGTAGTTACATAGGAGTGCTGGCGAGAAATCGTCGCCTGCCTGCCGTACCACCGACGGGTATTCCGACAGGCGCTGAATGAGCGCGAGTTCCTTGGGGTCTAACACCTCTCTCCCGTCTCCCACAAGGGGAGAAGCTCCCTCTCCTTGGTAGAGGGTTGGGGTGAGGTCCGCTTTCCGGAGCACCGAACGGATACGTGCGTAGGTGTATTGGATGAACGGACCCGTGTTGCCGTTGAAATCAATCGACTCGGCAGGATTGAAGAGCATATTCTTGCGCGGATCGACTTTGAGTATGAAATACTTCAGCGCGCCGAGCCCGACCTTGCGTGCAATCTCGTTCGCCTCCTCCTCGGTGATACCTTGCAGGGTGTTGACCTTGTCCTTGCTGATTTCCTTGGCGTCCGCAATCATCTTGTCCATCAGTTCGTCGGCATCGACCACTGTGCCTTCGCGGCTCTTCATCTTGCCGTTGGGCAGCTCCACCATTCCATAGGAGAAATGCACTAATTCCTTGCCGAAGGGGAAACCGAGCCGGTCCAAGAGGATAGAGAGCACTTTGAAATGGTACTCCTGCTCGTTGCCGACCACGTAAACCATCTTGTCTATGGGATAGTCTTGGAAACGCAGTTTGGCGGTGCCGATGTCCTGCGTCATATACACCGACGTGCCGTCGGAACGCAGCAGCAGTTTCTCGTCCAGCCCGTCCTTGGTCAGGTCCGCCCAGACGGAACCGTCCTCGCGGCGGTAGAAAGCACCGGAAGCGAGACCTTTCTCCACTTCGCTCTTGCCCTCTAAATAGGTGTTGGACTCATAGTAAATCTTGTCGAACGAGACGCCCATGCGTTTGTAGGTCTCGTCAAAACCGGCATAGACCCATCCGTTCATCTTCGCCCAGAGGGCGCGGACCTCGGGGTCGTTCGCTTCCCATTTGCGCAACATCTCCTGCGCCTCCAGCATCAGCGGCGCTTCGCGTTTGGCGGTCTCTTCGTCCTTACCCGCCGCCATCAGCTCGGCTATCTGCGCTTTGTATTCCTTGTCGAAGCGTACATAGTAATCGCCGATGAGGTGGTCGCCTTTCTTGCCGGAGGACTCCGGTGTCTCGCCGTTGCCGAACTTGAGCCACGCAAGCATGGACTTGCAGATGTGGATACCCCTGTCGTTGACGATGTTGGTCTTCACCACCCGCCATCCGTTCGCCTCCTGAATCTGCGCAATCGAATACCCTAACAGGTTGTTGCGCACGTGCCCGAGGTGCAGCGGCTTGTTGGTGTTCGGAGAGGAATACTCCACCATCATCAAAGGCATTTTCTCATTTTCACATTTACCATTTGGACATTTAAAACGCCCGTAGTTAGCATCGGCATCGATGGCTTTGAGTTGTTCTACCCAGAAGGCATCGCTGATGGTCAGGTTGAGGAAACCCTGCACCGCGTTGTATTTGGAGATGATTCCTTTTGTACATTGTACATTGTCCCCTTGTACATTATTGCACATCCATTCGCCAATCTCCGCTGCCACCTGTGCAGGGGCTTTGCGAGCGAGTTTGACAAACGGAAAAACCACGAGAGTGATATTTCCCTCGAACTCCGGACGGGTCTTTTGTAACTGAATCTGGCTATCCTCGGCATCGATGCCATAGAGGGCTTTCACCGCCGCTTTCGCGAGAGTTGTTATCTGTTGCTCTAATGTATTCATTATATCTTTCTTCTTTGAGCACCAAAGGTGCGGTCTTTCTTCTTTGAGCAGCTTTGCTGCGGTCTATAACTTCGGGTATTTGCGGAACCAGCTGCTGACTTTGAGGCGTATGACGCCGAGCAGCGCCTCGGAGAAGATACCTCCGCTCATCTTGCTGGTGCCTAACACGCGGTTGACAAAGACGATAGGCACCTCGATGATTTTCGCGCCGCATTTGCCGGCTGTGAACTTCATCTCAATCTGGAAGGCGTATCCCTTGAAGCGGATTTTGTCCAGCTCCATCGTCTCTAACAGATGACGTCTGTAGCAGACAAATCCGGCGGTGGTGTCGTGTATATCCACGCCCAGCACAAAACGCACGTATTTGGAGGCGAAATAACTCATCAGCACACGTCCCATAGGCCAGTTCACCACATTCACTCCGGTGATGTAACGGCTGCCGATAGCAAGGTCGGCACCTTGGTTGGCGCAGGCGTCGTACAGCTTGAGCAGGTCCTGCGGGTTATGGCTGAAATCGGCGTCCATCTCGAAGATATAATTCGCCTTGTGCTCAATAGCCCATTGGAAACCGGCGATGTACGCCGTTCCCAGTCCCTGTTTGCCGCTTCGCTCCACAAGGAAGAGCCGGTCTTTGCAGGGACCAGCCATCAGTTTCTTCACTATGGCGGCGGTGCCGTCCGGCGAACCGTCATCGATAACGAGCACATGGAACACTATCGGCAGCTCCATCACCGCGGTAATAATTGCTTCGATATTTTCCTTTTCGTTGTAAGTCGGGATAATTACAAGTCTTTCCATATCTAACTATTTAACGTTTTTTCAAAGAAAAAACCATTTTAACTATTTAACCGTTTAACGTCTCGACGATCATGTGATCGTCGAGTTCATAGACCGGACTGGGTGTGGTCCGGTCCAAGGCTTTGAGGAAGATGTCGCTGCCGGGCTCAATCTCTATCTGCTCCAGATAGGAAGCCACGGTGTTGTACGCCACTTCCGGGTCGTTGTTCTCCTGCGAGAGATGGCAGAGCCACACGTTCCTCAACCCGGGATGCCAGTTCTGCTTCAGCAGCTCCCCGCAGGTGTCGTTGCTCTGGTGTCCGCGAGGGCTCAGGATACGCTCTTTGAGATAAGTCGGATAGGGTCCGTTGAGCAGCATATGCTCGTCGTGGTTCGCCTCTATCACAAGGTGGTTCGCCGTGCGGATGTATTCCTTCATCTCCTCGTTGACGCTGCCGCAGTCGGTCATCAGGACGAAACGCTGACCGCGATAGTCAATGCTGTACCCGACGCAGTCGGTAGAGTCATGCTCGATGCCGAACGTGATGATGTTCATCCTGTACAGGTCCCACTGTTCGCCCTTGTTGAAGAAACGCCTGCTGGTGCGCAGTTTCTCGCGCACGCCGTAGTTGCGGTCGATTCCCGCGTGAATCTCCGGCGTGGAGTAGATAGGCAGTTTGACGCGCTCGCCCAACGTGCCTACGGCACGGATATGGTCCGCGTGGTCGTGCGTGATGAGCACGCCCATGATGTTTCGGAACTCCAGACCCATCTCGTGCAGGTATTTCTGAATGGAACGGGCTGAGATACCCGCATCGATGAGAATACCCCGCCGATGTGTGCCCAGATAATAGCAGTTGCCGCTACTTCCGCTGGCAAAACACCTGAATATAAGCCCGTTTTCGTCCATTTTACAAAATCGGCTGCAAAGGTACAACAAAAATTGCACATATGCAAGGGAAAAGGGATTTTTTTTGCAAAAAGTAGTGTTTTCACTACTATTTATGGGCGGTTATCGGTCGGCTATGCTTGCATAAGACGACCGATAAGTGCACAGAAATACAGGGCTTTTGCCCTTTTGCAAAAAAAATCCCTTTTCCCATTGCATATGGTCTGGAGGACGCGACAGTACTTTCGAGGTGGGACGGCAAAGCCGTGTCGGTGCCCTCGAAGTACAACAAAAAATTGACATATGCAAATAAAAAACACCCCGACGGACGTTTTTTGCCACACAAAGGGTAAGGCAGGATATACAAAATGCAACAGCAAAGGTAGCGCAAAGGTAGCGCAAAGGTAGCCGTTTCGACGGAAATCCGGCGGAGACTTGACGGTTCGTCCAAAATTATCAAAATAAGTAGCGTTGCGATAATTTTAAGAAAAAACAAAGATAAACACTACTGTCCATTAAAAAAAATAAACAAAAACCAATAAAACCCTTTGAGTGCTTTAGGAGCGATGCACGCTTGCGTTAAGGCTCGTTACGACTCGCGGCTCTGCCGCTCAATGGAAACTCGCCTTACGCTACGCCCTCCCCATCGCAAACACTTCGTTCGGTTTACGCTGGGGACCCCTGCTACTAAAACCTCCTTGTAAGCAAGCTTACAGACAGCTTTTACTACCAATTTGACAACTCTGCGAGTAAAAAGCACTCAAAGACCGCCAAGTGGGCACATAAAAAACATTGTCAAATCCGTTCACTTGAAATATCTATATAATCAGCTATATAACAATAGTTTATAAATACAATGTTTTTATTTTAAGTGGGCACTAATGAACACTGATAATCGAAAAATAAGAAAAAAAGTACAATAAATTTGCGTATATGAAAATTTTGTTGTAATTTTGCAGGCGGAATGAGTGCTGTGCGTGGAGTGTACGCGCGGGAAGGCACTCATTTATAAGGATTCCACCTACGCCGCGCCTGTCGTGAACAGGAGGGTAAGAGGGGATTCATTACATATTAAAAGGCGTTTATTGACGCTTTGTATTTGACGCACAAAAGCCTCGAACACTTTTGCAAATTCTCAAGTCAAAAACAAAGTAAGCAATTACGCCTACGGGTATGACATTTATCAGCCCCGTACATGGGAACATTGTATTTTGTACATTGTCACTTTGTACATTTTCTTGGGCTTGTCATATCGGCGTAGGTTTCATTGTTGTTTATTTGACTTGAGGGACAGTTCGAGGGTCCTTGTGCGTAGATGAGCAATAGCGAAGTCTGCGCTTTTTCGTGTATGTGTGTATGAGTAAGTGATTTGTGAAAAAGCCTCAATAGTGCAAATGAAACTGCAAAAACGGTGATTTTTGAGGGAATTTGAATAGAGTGTAATGTATTGAAACACATGTAGTTATGCGATAAAAATTTTAATAAAGTCTAGGATGTATAGGTAACGACCCTTTTCCTGCACCTTTTTAGCCCTAACGGGTGCCCTATACGCTATCAAAAAAGTACAAAATAAATATAACGGAGAATGCCGAAGTCTTGTGCAAGAGCGAGTGTAAGTCTCGCTTACACAACTCGCCGAAGCCAAGACTGGCGACGTCCGTAACGAAGTGGAGGATGCCGAAAAGCCATAAGTGAGTAGGCACGTACTGATCAAATTATATCATCATGAAAAAGATTATGTTATTCGCTACTATTGTAGCAATGTCAATGGCTGTGGCTATGCCAGCCAATGCTCAATCTCGCAAGGAGAAAAAAGCTGCTAAGAAAGCCCAGTGGGAGATGGAACAGAAACAAAAGGCAGAAGAGGCAGCTCTGCTTCATCAGATGCGAATGGACAGCATCAAAAGAGTTAATGAAGAAAGGGCAGAAGCAGAAGAGCGTGCAAGAGACCGCAAAAGACGTCGTGAGGATCAAAAGGATGCAATGGAGCAGATATTAGAGGGCGGAGTACAACTTATTTACACTCCTTGTATGGATGAATTTCTTGCTTTGAATAAAGTGCCGGAACAAATGGCAGCACAAGGAATTGGAACCGGACAACAGACACAAGAGTTAGCACAAAAGGTAGCAAATGAAAGGGCTATTGACGATATTGGTCATCGGTTTGCCGGAGTAGTAAAGAATGCTATGGAAAGTTACAATAAAGATACCAGTACTCCGAAGGGGAATCGCGTGACCGAAGGATCGTTGGAGGGTATGGTTCTTTCTGTTGGCGAAAAAGCTATAAACGAGTTTTATATTGTTGATTGCCGTCAGTTCGCCAAAGATAGATATAATCAGTGGATTTGCTATGAGGCATTATATGTTCCAATGAACAAGGTTCTGGATGCTATCATGAAGGAAGTAAAAGATGTAGATGTGGACAAAGCCATGTTCCGCAAACGTATGCAAGCCGAGTTGGATGCTAATGCAGCTAAAGAGAATGCATCGTTACAGCAGCAACGCGCTGAAATAGAAGAATAATACCATGAAACAGTTTATTTCAATTCTTCTAATTTGCTTACCCGTTGTGGCATTCGCTCAGGTTGGGCGTGAGATGCCTCAATGGGTAAGCCAATTGCCTTCCTCTAATCCGCAGAAGCACTTTTATTACCGGGTAACGGTAGGCGAAGGTGCTACCTATGACAAGGCATATGCCAATGCTTTTGCCAAAGCCATCATGGAAGCGAAATGGAAACTCGGCGTCAAGGTGAAAGTTTCAGATGATATGGCTGCGTTGGAAGACCAAGTGACGAATGCCGTAAATGTTCAAGAGCAGTACATGGAAATCCCAATTAACAAAGTATGCGATTATTGGGAAGAGTATCGTCCGGTAGCATCTGCCAAACAGATTCGCCTGTATGTACTATGGCAGATAGCCGATGACGGGAGATATGAACCAAGATTTGAAGATTTCACTAATTGTCAATAACAAAAAAAGATTTAGTATGCGTAAGTACCTTTTTGTGCTTTATGCACTTTTAACCTTCGGGATTTTGTGCCCGGATGTAGTTGCTCAAAACAGGAAAAGACCTCCGTTGCCGGACTGGGTGTTTGAGAAACCGGAACGGAGTAATCGGACATTCTATTACCATGTGGAGCGTGCAACAGGCGAGACGGAGACAGAAGCACGCAATAATGCTTACACACAGGCATTCATGCAAGTGGCTCTGAAGTTAGGTATTCCATTGAATACCGAGGATATTAGTGAAGCGGTTGCCAGCGGGACAAATGTCAAATTGCTTTCACAGCGTTTCACTATTCCTATGAATGTGGCGTGCTATTGCTCGCGTCCGAATGATGAGTTCGGAGGCTGGACTTATTGGTTGTTGTGCCAGATTCCGGAAGTAGGCTATGCTGATAATGCTCGGTTTGATGATTTCAACGAGTGTTTCAAACATGAGCGTTATGACCAACGGCAAAAGGATTTGGCAGCAAAAGCGGAGAAACAGAGACAAGATTCGCTGCGCCTTGTGAAAAGTGAAAATGGCAAAGCGTTGGCTGCGTCTGTCTTTATTCCCGGAGCGGGGCAGATGGTAAAACGCCACTATACAGAAGGTGCGCTTACACTCGTTGGCGAGGTCGCTCTGTTAGGTGCCGGTGTCGGAACCTATTTTGGTGCCAAACAACAGACAAAGATTATGAATAGTTACGGCATAGACTATGCGACTTACCAGTCTGCACAAAAGGCAAAACCTATTTATCAAGGCGTTTCCTATACTTGTTTTGGATTAGCCGTTGTACTTTATGGCGTCAATCTATGGAGAGCCTATACGATGGAACCCAAGCAGCGTAATTATGCGTTCTATCCTACGATTATTCCAGTGGAAAATACGACTAATAGCAATTATGCGTTTGGATTAGGTGCAACAATTAAATTTTAATGAATATGAAAAAGTTTTCTTTATTTGCACTTGTGGTAACAATCGTATTATGCGGATTCAGCAGTTGTGAAGAATCTGCATCGAGTGGCGTGGCAACGTATTATGGCACCGTGATTGACGAAACGACTGATTTGCCTTTCGAAGGAGTGGATGTAAAGGTCACTAACGGAGACAGAATCCATACCGCCACCCAAACTAATTCGGATGGTTATTTCTCTGTCGATGTACGTTTGCAGGAAGTCAATCAAGACTATTACGTGTTATTAGGCAATGCACGTATAGGAACCAAGCGTGTGGATTTGCCGGGGTTTGGTAACGGACGGTATGACTTAGGCATAATCACTATCAAAGGTCCAACTGTGCCTACAGTTGAAACCGCAGAGGTAACCAATATCAAGTCCAAAATGGCGACTGGTGGTGGTAAAGTAACGAGTAGTGGTGGTTTTGCTGTCACAAAGCGTGGTGTTTGTTGGGGCACTTCGCAATACCCGACAATAATCAATGACCATACAGAAGACGGAACAGGAGCCGGTGAATTCTTCAGTAATATTGGGAATCTGCAACCGAATACTACTTATTATGTTCGCGCCTATGCGGAAAATGAAAAAGGAGTCGCATATGGAAATCAAGTGACTTTTAGAACAGAAAGTGGAGTCCCGACCGTAAAAACAACACTTGTTCGTGTTGATAGTAAAACTATGATTTATTACGAAGGAAGTGTTACTGATGTCGGTGATTCGCCAGTAACGGAACGTGGTATTTGCTGGGGAACTTCTACTCCGACCATTGCAAACCAAAAAACAACGGATGGTGATGGTCTCGGTGGTTATTCGGGTAGCTTAACAGTTAGTAATGTGCATACACAAGACTTGTATATCCGCGCATATGCTACAAATGGTTCCGGTACTGCATACGGTGAAGCAATCAAAATAGACCATCGTAATCCCTATAATTTATATAAGGTTTCTGATCAAGGAGTTAGCTACCTAGTGCTTCCTTACGATATAGAAAGGGTATGGATGGGGGTTCATGATAATACGGGGAATGAACCTGCATTTAGACTATGTAACGAATTAGTAGCGTACGATTATGATGACTGGACGCTTCCAGCATTGTCTGTCTTGATGCTTATGTATGAAAATAAAGATGCGATAGGCGGTTTTTGGGGGGCTTATTGGAGTAGTACTTTTAGAGGAGGCGGATATGGTTATTATTATATAAGTTTTAGCGATGGCTCTATTGACTATGGTCAAGGAACATATGGAGTTCGTCCTGTTCGGCAATATTAAATATCCATTAGAAACCTCGCGATGTATAGGTTAATCGCTACATTTTTATGATTGCAAAAGCATTAACCCATGCCCAGAAGGCAATTTCTCGATTAGTCATTCATAAATTACAACCTCTCGCATGTGGGCTTCCTTGGGGTGAATATGCGGACTATAATGATTATGATGATATGAGTAAATACTATGATGTCGATACATATTAAATTTAGCACTATGAAAACAAAAAAACAAACATATGCCAGCAAAGCAATCCAACGAAAGATTGTAGCAAAATACTCTATAATAGAGTCCCATTTTGCAGACCATCAATATGATTATAGTGATTATCATAGTGATTATGCCGATTACGATTAAAAGTTTTATATTATGGATTGCGAAGTACAAAAAGCGATAATCATCGGTATTATCAGTGGCTTAATCTCCTCATGGTTTTTTTGGCTAATTATAAATTATATATTAGCTCCTGCTATTAGTTCTGATAAAAAAGTACAACATGGAAAAATTAAAAAATACATAAGAATATATAATGAAAACAGATTGTTTGATGCATATGAAGTGATATGCTATATTGAGTACATATATCACGATACAAATAATAAAGTTCAGAAGTTATACAGAACGACATTAACTCTTCCTGTACTTAAACATTCAGGAGGGGAACATAATGTTCATCTGAATGGTTCAAAAGAAACAGAACTGGTGTTTAATGACCCGAATGCAATATTAAACATAACTATAACCTACCAGAATAAATTAGGTATAAAGAAAACTATTCCTGTTTTGAATCTTACGAATAATGATGAGGAATAAAATATGACCTTTATCATCAAACCCACATACTCGTGTAATCTGCGGTGTAAGTATTGCTATTTGAGCAACGAGACGAAAAGACTGTCGAGGTTGTTTGATTTAGAATTTGCCAAGCGCATTATAGGCCCAATAAAACAGTTGCTGCAAGCAAAGCCCAGCAGGAGAATTACCATCATCTGGCATGGTGGGGAGCCTATGTTGTGGGGAATAGACAACTATCGTTCCATCTTTGCCTTTATGCAGCAAGAATTGAGCGGATACGAAGTACAGAACTCTATGCAGACCAATCTTTCGCTTGTCAATGACGAGTGGATAGACCTCTTTCTGCAATATAATGTGCGGGTCGGGTTTTCATTGGATGGCACGGCATACATTCATAATCAACAGCGGGTAGGTGTACATGGAGAGCCGACTTTTGAGCGCATTATTGCCAACTACCACCGATG
This sequence comes from Paludibacteraceae bacterium, assembly GCA_017448345.1. GTDB lineage: Bacteria > Bacteroidota > Bacteroidia > Bacteroidales > Paludibacteraceae > Colicola. The sequence continues at coordinate 39,581 of JAFSLP010000100.1, forward strand.
CAAGGAGCGCGGAATGCGGATAGGGTGCATTGTAGTTGGAAGCAAGAAACATATCGGGCATATTCCGGAACTATATCGGTTTATGCGGGACGAGGGTATCAGCTTCAAGTTCAATCCCCTGTTCTGTTCCGGCGAGGCGCAGAACAATATGGACGAGTACGGCATTACCCCGGATGAGTACGCACAGATGGCGATAGAGTTGTTTGACCTTTGGTATAACGATCAAGAAGGAGAGATAACCGAGTCGAACTTCGTAGAGATTGCAAGCAACATAGCAACCGGTAAACCGTCCGGGTGTATGTTCTCGCCCAACTGCCAAGATAACTTCATGGCGATTGCCCCGACGGGCGATGTGATGCCATGCGGACGGTTCTGCGACAATGATTTGTTGCAATACTCGTACGGCAATCTGCATGACGAGCCGTTGGCAGAAATCATGCAACGTGTCAAACAAACGGAGACTTACAAACGCGCAGAGTACATAGCACAAAGCGGTTGCTCCAAATGCAAATGGTATCATATCTGCCACGGCGGTTGTCTGCATGACGGATTTCTTGCATCGGGCGATTTTAAGCACAAGACATTCCTCTGTCCGGCATACAAGAAAATCTTTGCGCATATCGAGAAACGGATACAGGAAGACGGGATTGAAGAAAAGATACAACAATAAAACCCTACAGACACCCATCTGTGACGTTCAGGATGCGAATGAGATGCGTATGAAATTGAATGCAAAATGAAAGCACAGACACACGAATATTATTTAGGGAGAAATGGACGCTGTTACTCTAAAAAAAGAGCGGTGAATCAGATTCACCTGAAATACGAAGAAAGAGAAGAAGAGCGGCGTTTGGCAAACGCCTGAAATGGAAGAAGAATCCGGCTCTCAGCCGGGGCAATGGACGAAAAAAACCTATAAAGGAGAGACGGGACACCGGCATGATATGCCGGAGAAATGGACATTGCTTATTCTTAGCCCTTCGGGCACGATTATTTCTTAGCCCTTCGGGCAACGATTATATCGGGGGAATGGAAGAATAGGGAAGCCGACTAATAGTCAGGGAAAAGCGATTCAATGAGATAACATTGCACAATTATTGCATGACAAGCAGTATAGGAGAAATCAAGAAAAAAAAATAATATTAGAAAAAGATATTCATCCTTTTCCTCTCAGCCCTTTCGCTGACGGCGGTCGCGCAGAACAGCAGTTTTGACGATTTCGTAAAGAGCCAGAACAGCAAGTTTGATAAGTTCAAGACCGACCAACAGGCGGAGTTTGACGCGTTCCGCAAACGCGTCAACGAGCAGTATGCCGAGTTCATGAGAAAACAATGGGAGGCGTTCCCCGCCCATGAGGCGGACAAACCCGTAGAAGAGAAGACAGTTCCTCCTGTAGTTTATACAGAGCCGGAACCGGAACCACAGCCAGAACCGCAGCCGGCACCGCAAACTAAACCACAACCCAAGCCTCGGGAGGAAGAGAAACCATTGCCCAAAGAGGACATCAAACCGCTTCCGACACCCAAGCCGACCATCGACACCAAGCCGGTGCCTATTGCCGTCAAACCCAAGGTGGTGGTTGTTCCCAAACCCCAGCCCGCACCGGAGCCTATCGCGCCCGTGAAGCCCAAAGAGGAACCGTTCAAGAAAGTGACGCTCAACTATTTCGGCACGCTGATAACGATAGGTTTTCCACTGGATGATGACTTGCTGTTGCAGGCTCTGAAAGAAAGTGCCATCGTAGATGCATGGAAGCAGTTGGCGGAGAGCAAATATGACATCTGTATCAAGACGGCTCTTGATGCGCGCAAAGCAAACAGACTTTGTGACTGGGCATATATGAGCCTGCTGCGTGAAGCGACAGAGAAACAATACGGCAAGACCAACGAAGCCGTTCTGATGCAGGCTTTTCTAATGACTCAGTCGGGTTACCGCATCCGGCTCGGTATGACAGAGGACAAACTTTATATGCTGGTGGCAAGCCAGTATGACATATTCAAATACCCCTATTATACTTTGGATGGTGCGAAGTTCTATAATATCAGCGGCAAGACACCGCATCAGATGTACATCACCCAAGCCAAATGGGACAAGGAGAAATCACTCTCGCTGCAGATGACAGAGTTGCCATCCTTCGGTTCCGAGCCTACGCCCAAACGGACGCTCACGTCCAAGAAAGGTGTCACTGCCTCGGCGAGTGTGAACAAGAACCTGATTGATTTCTTCAACACCTATCCGCAGGCATGTTTCAACGGCGACCAGACCACCCGTTGGGCGGCATATGCCAATACACCGGTCGAGCAGTCCGTCAAGGACATGCTCTATCCTTCGCTCAGGAAAACCATCAAAGGCATGAGCGAAAAAGAGGCGGTAGGAATCCTGCTCAACTGGGTGCAGACCGCTTTCGAGTACGGCTATGATGACAAGATATGGGGAGGTGACCGGGCATTTTTTGCGCAGGAGACGCTTTATTATCCCTACTGCGACTGCGAGGACCGTTCGATACTCTTCTCGCGGCTGGTTCGTGACCTTGTGGGCTTGGATGTGGTGCTGCTGTATTATCCCGGGCACCTCGCTACAGCCGTGGCATTTAACGAAGAGGTCAACGGGGACTGGCTGATGTACAAGAACCACAAATATATCGTCTGCGACCCGACCTATATCAACGCCGGAGTAGGCAGAACCATGCCCAACATGAACAACCGCCAAGCACAGATTATCGCCCTCCAATAGTAATAATACTTATCAAATTATAGACCTTATGTACAACAGACCATTTACTCCTGATATGATTAGGGAGCTGAAGCCAAATGAGATTTTTGTCTTCAAAGTTACGCTACGGTATCAAAAGAGTAGCATGATAAGCAAAGAAGTCGCAATAGTTTGCGGCTCCTTTTTTTTGATGTATCTTTGCACCGGATTTCTTTTCCATTGTTGTACCTTCGGTCCTCTCTACTAAAGCAGGGTCCCCCAGAAAGTACAGTCGCACTTTGCGGTGCATATGCAAGGGGAAAGGGATTTATGAGTGCCCTGTATAATCATCAAAAAACGTAGTGAATAACACTACTTTTTGCAAAAAAAATCCTTTCCCCCTTGCATATGTGCAAAAATTGTTGTACCTTTGTACGCTTTTTGTGGGCTTTTCGGTAAAAGAACCGAAGACAAACACTACAAGGCAAGGGCAGAAAGTCCAAACAGAAAAACAACTATAACAAATGAAAAAGACACTTTTAAGTATTGCATTGCTGGCAGCAGTCGGTTGCCAGATGCCAGCCATCGGCGAGGTCAGACCTGCGTCCGCAGGGACGCTGATGACCATCAACGGCAAGAACGTGAGCGCAGAGGAGTTCCTCTACATCTACGAGAAAAACAACCAAGCCGGTGCCGTGGACCCCAAGTCCATGGACGAGTATCTGGACATGTTTATCAACTTCAAACTCAAAGTAGCCGAAGCGGAGGCACTGGGTATCGACACGACAGAGTCGTTCCGCAAAGAGCTGAAAGGTTACCGCGCGCAAGCGACGCCGAAGTATCTGCAGGACGAGGCAGCGATGGACAGTCTGGTAGAGATGAGCTGGCGTCACATGGCGAAAGACCGCCGCGCCGCACACATAGCCATCCAGTGTCCGGCATCCGCCGACAGCGCCGCACAGGCAGAGGCACTGCGGCAGATTGGCGAAGCCCGCGAACGCGTGACCATCGGCAAACTGAAAGTCGAGAGAAAGAAAGTGAGAGGCAGATGGAAAGAGATTGAGAAACGCGAGCCGGTAGAGCCCTTTGCCGACGTGGCACGCGAGGTGAGCACCGACCCGAACGTAGCCCAGACAGGCGGCGAGCTGGGATGGATCACTCCGTTCCGCTATGTATATCCCTTGGAAGAGGCGGTATATAACACCCCGGTGGGCGCCATCAGCGAGGTCTTCCGCACACAATACGGCTATCACATTGTCCTCGTGGAAGAGGAGCGTGAGCACAAGGAGGTCAAAGCCAGCCATATCATGAAGATGGTTCCGGCTGACAGTCTGGACGCCCCCAAACGTGCGCTGATAGACAGCATAGCCAAGGAGCTGACTCCGGAGAACTTCGCCGAGGTGGCTAAACGCGAGTCGGAAGACCGCGGCAGCAGTTCACGCGGCGGTGAGCTGGGCTGGTTCGGCAAAGGAATGATGGTCAAAGAGTTCGAGGATGCGGCGTTCAGCCTTCCTTCCGGCGCCATCAGTACACCGTTCCGCACCGCCTACGGCTGGCACATCCTCTATAAAGAGGGCGAGCGCGGCATCCAGCCGTTAGACTCGATACGCACTCAGGTACAACGCCAAGTGATGCGTGACGAACGCGCCAACGAGGCGGAGAAAAGCTTCATCCGCAAGACCCGCGCCGAGTATAACCTGCCCGCCACAATGAGCGACGCAGAGGTGAAGAACTATGCCGACGAGCATCTGGAGGACAAATATCCGGAGCTGAAGAACCTCGTAAAAGAATACCACGACGGTATCCTTCTGTTCGAGGTGTCGCTGCGCGAGGTGTGGGACAAAGCCGCCAAAGACACCGCAGGGTTGGAGGCGTTCTTCAAAGCCAACTACAAGACCAAATACAAGAAAGCATGGTCCGCTCCGCACTGGAAAGGTATCATCCTTCAAGCCAAAGACAAGAACAGCGCCAAGGCAGCCCGCTCCATCATCAAGAGCGCAGACAAAGACTCCATCCAGAGCTACATCAGCAAACGCGTCAACTGCGACAGCGTGACCTATGCCAAAGTGCAGCAAGGTCTCTGGGAAAAAGGTCAGAACAGTATCGTCGATGCCAAGGCGCTCAAAGTGAAAGACGCCACGTTCACGCCGTCCGAAGAGTTCCCCGTCGTGGAGTGCATCGGCAAGACGCTGAAACACCCGGAGGAATGGAGCGACGTGAAGGGTGAGATCGTCACCGACTACCAAGACCACCTTGAGGCAGAATGGGTCAAGGCTCTGCGTGCCAAATATCCGGTGGTAGTGAACCAAGAGGTCTGGAAATCCATCAAACGTTAAATGCGGAAATACTCGCCGTACATATTTATCATAGGTCTGTTCCTTTGTCTATACGGAACACTGCAAGTCCGTCCTGTCCGCTGGGACATGACGGACGACAAGCGGTACAGCCTCAGCGAAGCAAGCAAACGCATGCTCCGCGAGACAGACGCGCCGATAGAAGTGACCGTACTGTTAGACGGCGACCTGAATGCCGGATTCAAACGGCTGAAGAAAGCCACGGAAGAGACACTGGAGGAAATGGATGTGTATGGAAAATTACGAATTACGAATTACGACATACAATCCTTTTCTTCCGACAGCCTTGCGGCATTGGGTCTGCGCCCGATAGTCATCCACGAGCGGGAACAGAACGGCAAGACGGCGCAGACAACCGTCTATCCGTACGCTATCATGGAATACAAGGGCAAACGGTCGGTGGTCACGCTCCTGAAGAACACACGCGGACTGAGCGGCGAGGAGAACCTGAACGCCAGTATCGAGCAGCTGGAGTTCGCCTTCATGGAGACGCTGCATCTTCTGACGCAGCCGGAGACCCCCCGCGTAGCCATTCTCGAGGGGCACGGCGAACCCGACGAAGCGCACACCTATGACCTGATGAACGTGCTGAGCAAGTATTTTCAGGTGGACAGAGGGCGGCTTGCCTCCAATGATGGAATGAGCGCGACTGCGTCGCTCAATGATGAATTGATTGATGTGCATATCTTGGACGGATACAAGGCGGTGCTGGTAGTGAATCCGCAGACCGCGTTCAGCGATGCCGAGCGTTTTGTCATTGACCAGTATATCATGCGCGGCGGAGCGGTGCTATGGGCGGTGAACGGCGTACGGTTCAGCGAAGAAGTGCTGCAGAGCGAAGGGTTCACTCCTATCCTGCCGCTGGAACTGGGTCTGACCGATATGCTCTTCCGCTACGGCGTACGCATCAATCCGGCATTGGTACAGGACATCCAGTGTCTGCCCATCCCCGTGAATGTGAGCACGGACCCGCAACAGCCGAACCTGCAGCCGATGCCATGGACCTTCGCCCCTCTGCTGCTGACGAGCGAAGGAAGTCCCATCACACGCAACACAGGTCAAGTGATGAGCACGTTCGTCAGTCCGATAGATGCAGTGGGCGGCAATGACGGGATTGAGAAACGTGTCCTGCTCGCCACCAGCACAGCCAGCAGCGTGACAGCGACCCCCGGAGAGGTCAACCTCAATGACGTAAATCCCGACCCCAAGCAGTTCCGGTACGAATATGTGCCTGTGGGCGTATCCATGGAAGGAGCGTTTGCAAGCGCTTTCGCGCACCGGATGATTCCCGAAGGGGTGCGCAGCGACGAGCCCGTCCGCAAGTCCGGCGTGAAGACGCGTCAGGTGGTCATCGGCAGCGGCAGCGTGCTACTCAACGAGGTGCAGAAAGGGCAACCGCTGCCTATGGGTTACGACCGCTACAGCGGCATACAATTCTCCAACCGCGACCTGATAGCCAATGCCGTTTTGTGGCTCACCGACCGGGACGGACTGATTGCGCTGCGGGACAAGACCGTGGCACTGCGACTGCTGAACGACCGCCGCGCACATGAGCAGCGGCTGAGCGTGCAACTGGTGAGTACCATCACACCCATTTCCCTGTTAGCCGTCATCGGCGGCATAGTATTTGTGATAAGAAAGAGAAAGTACGAGAGGTGAGTTGATAGTTGATAGTTGATAGTTGAAAGAAGTTTGAAAGTTATGAGTAGAAAGTTTATACCGGTTCTGTTTGCGCTTGCGGCGGTGATGCCGGTGGCAGGACAGGAGGCGGCGCAAGAAAAGGCACTGCTGGATTACCCGCTGGACACCATCAACGGCGAAGAAGTGTACCGCTATGAGGTGGAACGGAGTGTGGGTTTGTACCGCGTAGGGGTTAACTTCAATGTGTCCCAAAACGAGATTGTACGTCTCAATCCGCAGTTAAAAGAACGCGGACTGCATTTCGGCGAGATTATCTATCTGCCTACGGGCAGGACGGTGAAAGAGCCGAAAGCGCCGAAAGGACCGATAACCATCATGTCCGTCGCTCTGCCGGAGCAAGAGGAAAAGCCGGAGACATCCGGACAGGAGAGCCTTGTGCATGAAAGTCCGGCAGTAGTCATCGCCGCAGACACAACCATAACCACCGTCCCGGACACGGCAGCCGCAGTTGTCACAGCCAAGGCAGACACCGTAGCAGACACCGTTCCCGACACACGTCCTGTGGTAGAACTGGCGCTGATGCTGCCCTTCGAGAGCCATCAGACCAAACGGAGCGGCAACGCGGAACGGATGTCGGAGTTCTATCAAGGCGCTTTGTTAGCATTGAAAGAGATGCAACATGACAGCGTGCGTTACCGTCTGCGCGTCTATGACACCGAGCGCAGCGAACGGCGCATCAACGCCCTCTGTGACAGCACGGAGTTAGACAGTGTGAGGGGTATCCTCGGACTGGTCTATCCGATACAGATAGAGCGGATGGCATCATGGTGTTTCATCAACCAAGTGCCGCTGCTGCTTCCGTTCAGCGACGATGTCGAGATGCAGGAGAACCCGCAGCTGCTTCAGTTCAACTCCACCGACCGGCAGGAGGCGGACAGTCTCTGCACATGGATAGCGGCTCACAACGTGCATTGCATCCATGTGGAAGTACGCGAGTCGGATGTTGCGTCATCGATACGCGTACTGCGCAACGAGATGAAGAAACGCGGCATCGTCAGCACCGGTCTTCCTCTGCACGACCTGATGAACGACTCCGCAACCTATGCACTGGACCCGGCACGCGAGAACCTCATCATCCTTCATTCCGACAGATACCAGCATGTGCGTATCCTGCTGCCGCATCTGAGCAAGATGGAAGAGGCAGGTTACAGAATCCGCCTCCTCAGCCAGTACTCGTGGCAGAAAGAGAACATTGGTATGCCGCAACTCTATACGTCAGTGTTCACATCCGAGGCATCGCATGAGTCGTATGACGCGACGTGGACGCGTTTCTTCGGCAGCAGCCATGTGAGCGAGTCACCGCGTTATGACCTGTTGGGCTACGACCTGATGCACGCACTGGTGGCATGGATCAACGGCAGCAAAGAGAACAAAGGGCTGCAAACCGACATACGATGGACGCAGACAGGCAAAGGCGGATGGCAAAACGCAAGTGTCAAAGTGGTGGAGAATTGAGAATTGAGAGTTGAGAATTGAGAAATACATAGTGGTTCTGGTGTTATGCGCGTTGGGTCTGCGGGTCAATGCGCAGCCACGGCTACGCACACCGGAGTTCTGGCTGGGCGTGCATGGCGGTGTGAGTGCGGGCACGGTGCTCTTCAACCCCTCCGTGGCTGGTATGAGCCCCATCACGAACGCCTGCGTGTTAGGCGGAAACGGAGGACTGGTATTCCGCTACGCCGGACACAAATACTGTCATTTCCAGATGGAACTGAACTACCTGCATCGCGGATGGGCGACCAAGACAGACGAGGGACGCACGGCATACAACCTGCACTATATAGAGCTGCCCATCTTCATGCACCTTAATTTCGGCAGCGAGGTATGCCGCTGGTTCTTCAACTTCGGTCCGCAAATCGGTTACCGCGTCTGGGACGAGAGCAACCGGACCGACCATCCGTTCGACTGGGGGCTTGCAGCCGGAACCGGACTATATATCCGGACCCGTAAAGCCGGTCTGTACCAGTTGGAGATACGCTATGATTTCTCCTTCGGCGGAGTCGTAGGAACCAGCCTCACGGACAACTACAGTATGGCGTCTCCGATGGACCTGAGCATCAATCTGGCATGGATGATGCCAATAAGAGACCGCCGCAAGGCTGCTGAAAGACAAAAGACCGCTTCGCTAAAAGAATAAAGACTAAATTAAGTATATATGAAAACGAATTATGAGGTACGGTACGCGTCAAACCCTATTGACGCAAAGAGTTACGACACCACACGTCTCCGCAGGGATTTTCTGATTGAGCGCGTGTTTGCCGCCAACGAAGTGAACATGGTCTATTCGATGTACGACCGCATGATTGTCGGCGGCGCTATGCCAGTTGGCGAGACACTGCTGTTAGAGGCGATTGACCCGCTGAAAGCCCCCTATTTCCTGACAAGACGCGAGATGGGAATCTTCAATGTGGGCGGCAAAGGACGTGTGATTGCCGGCGACGAGGTCTTTGAACTGGATTACAAAGAGGCGCTCTATCTGGGTCGCGGCGACCGCGAAGTGAAGTTCGAGAGCGTGGATGCCAACCACCCCGCCCTCTTCTATTTCAACTCGACGACCGCCCACTGCGCTTATCCGAATAAGAAAGTGACGAAGAAAGACGCCGTAGTGGCACACATGGGCAGTCTGGAGATGTCCAACGAACGCGACATCAACAAGATGCTGGTCAACCAAGTGCTGCCGACCTGCCAGCTGCAGATGGGTATGACGGAACTGGCACCGGGCAGCGTATGGAACACCATGCCTGCACACGTTCACAGCCGGCGTATGGAGGCGTATTTCTATTTCGAGGTGCCCGAGGAGCAAGCCGTTTGCCATTTCATGGGCGAGGTGGAAGAGACACGCCATATCTGGATGAAAGGCAATCAGGCGGTTCTTTCGCCCGAATGGTCCATCCATAGCGCAGCAGCCACACACAACTACACCTTCATCTGGGGTATGGGGGGCGAGAACCTCGACTACGGCGACCAAGATTTCAGCAAGATTACCGACCTGAAATAGGCTGTAGTATAGAGGTGAGTGCTGAATAACCTAATAATCACCTAATAATAACCTAATAATAACCTAATAAATACAAACAGGTATGAACAGTCTTTTTTCGCTGGAAGGCAAGAACGCTTGGGTGACCGGCGCGTGCTACGGAATAGGTTTTGCAATTGCGAAAGCGTTTGCACAGGCAGGCGCAGCCAACATCATCTTCAACGCCCGCAGTCAGGAGGCGATAGACAAAGCCTTAGAAGCGTATCGCGCGGAAGGAATAATGAACGCGCACGGGTACGTGTGCGACGTGACGGACGAGAACGCCGTCAAAGCACTGGTGGAGCAAATCCACCGAGAAGTAGGCGCCATCCATATCTTGGTGAACAACGCAGGTATCATCAAACGTATCCCGATGCACGAGATGAAACGCGAGGAGTTCCAGCAAGTGATTGATATTGACTTGGTTGCGCCGTATATCGTTTCTGCGGCTGTGCTGCCGGAGATGATGGAACGCCGCGAAGGAAAAATCATCAACATCTGCTCGATGATGTCGGAGCTCGGACGCGAGACGGTGAGTGCTTATGCCGCAGCCAAAGGCGGACTGAAGATGCTGACAAAGAACATCTGCTCGGAGTACGGCGAGTACAACATCCAATGCAACGGTCTTGGTCCGGGCTATATCGCTACGCCCCAGACGGCACCACTTCGCGAGCCGCAGCCGGACGGAAGCAGACATCCGTTCGACGCATTCATATGCGCCAAAACCCCTGCCGGACGGTGGCTTGACCCCGATGAGTTAGGAGGTACCGCTGTTTTCTTGGCTTCACACGCTTCGGACGCCGTGAACGGACAAATCATTTATGTGGACGGAGGTATATTGGCGTATATTGGGAGACAGCCCAAATAGTTGAGTGTTGAAAGTTGAGAGTTGAAAGAAGTTCAAAAGTTTAAAGTTGAAAGATGCATAAGTATTTATTTATCATTATTGCTTTTTTTGCCTTGACGGCGTGCCAGAAAGAAGCCGTGCAGCCGAAAGTATATGGCCGTTTTGTGCCGGAACGGAAAGATGATTTTGCATGGGAGAACGAATATGCCGCCTTCCGCATGTACGGACCTGCGCTGCGACCGGAGAACCCGTCGAACGGTGTGGACCTCTGGCTCAAAGCCTCGCCCGAACTCATCGTGGACAGTTTCTACTACCGCGAACATGTGTTAGGACTGCCCTACCATATCAACTACGGCAAAGGTCTGGACTGCTACAAAGTAGGTCATACCTGCGGTGCCGGAGGATTAGTGGTTCTGGCAAGCACACCTCATGCTGAGGGAGAGGCGGATAGTTCCGCGGAGGATTACAATCTCTATGTAGGCGGACCGTACGACCGGTGGCAGATATTGGAACAGACGAATGACAAGTTGGTTTTCCGGTTGGAATACGACAGTCTGGAGGTGAACGGAAATATACTGCAAGAGACCATTATTATTACCGCCGAAGCAGGTAAAATACTGAATAAGGCAGAGGTGGTGCTGCGCGGCGAATGCAAAGAAGAGTTATGGGCGGGTGGCGGAATCTATCTGCATGACAGCGTGGAGAATGTCTATACCTGCGACCATTGCGGTATCGCCGCGTACGCAGAAGATGCGCTGAGCGACAAGACGGCAGCCCAGATGAACTACGAATACAACGGTTCGACAAGCCAAGGCCGCAGTTATCTCGCCGTCGTAACGCCTCATGGCGGATGGCAGGACATCAAAGACAACACGTTGTTCAGCGTCCAGCCCTACCAGTTGGGCGACACGCTGACGTATTTCTTCGGCGCTTGCTGGAGCGGATGGAGCGACGGAGAGCAATCGTTCCCGACCGACCAAGATTGGTTTGACGCAATACATTTGTAAATCGCAAATGACCAAATTGTACGTGAGATGACCTATCTGATTATCCGTTTGGCGACTTTGGGCAATGTGGCAATGACGGTTCCCGTTGTGGCTTCACTCAGCAAGCGCTATCCGGACAGTCGGTTTATCGTCGCCGGCAAGAAGAATCTCGGCGCCATGTTCACCGCGCTGCCGAACGTGGAGTTCCGTGAGGTGGACAACCATTTGGGATGGAAAGGCGTGGTCCGTCTATGGCGTGCATGGCGTGATGAGGCAGATGCCGTCATCGACCTGCAGGACGTGCTCCGTACGCGTGTGCTCGACCTGCTGATGTGGCTGAGCGGCAAACCGGTGACACGCATACGCTACGGACGGATACGCAAACATCTGATAACCTTCTGGGGCATCGGAAAACGGGTTCTGCCCACCGAGTTCGAGCGATATGCAGACACCTTCCGGCGGGCGGGATTAGAGACCGACGACAGTTTCGAACGACTCGCGGGGAAAGTGGAAGCGGCAAAATCCATACGCTCCCGATACGGCGGGAAAGAAGGGCGATGGATCGGTCTCGCTCCGTTCGCCAAATCGAAGTCGAACATGCTGCCATACCACGTGACCAAAGAACTTATCGAACGGCTGACCAAAGACGAGCAGACACGTGTCTTCCTCTTCGGAGCAGGGGCGATAGAATGTGAGATGCTACGCCAGTGGGCAAGCGTCTTCCCGCGAACGGAGAGCGTTGCCGGTTGTCTGAAGTTAGAGGAAGAACTGGAGCTGATGCGGCAGCTGGATGTGATGATATGTATGGACAGCGCCAACCAACATCTGTCCTCTCTGGTAGGTCTGCGCGCCGTGAGCGTATGGTGCGCCACACACCCGATGATCGGTTTCGCCGGATGGAAACAGAGACCCGAAGACATCATCCAGCGGAACGACCTGCGATGCCGGCCGTGTACATGCCACGGCACCAACCATTGCCGATACGGTAATTTTGCATGCAAACAAATAGAAGCAGAAACAATTATACAACATCTATATGAGTAAAATCATTTCATTAGCAAACCAAAAAGGAGGCGTTGGCAAGACGACGACCTCCATCAATCTCGCAGCCGCTCTGGCTCATGCCGGCAAACGCGTGTTGCTCATCGACGCCGACCCGCAGGCGAACACCTCATCCGGTCTGGGCGTGGAGATACGCGAACTGGACAACACCATATACGAATGTCTGGTCAACGGCGTGGACCCGCACACGGCAGTTGTAGCCACAGGGACCAAGAACCTGAGTCTCATTCCCAGCCACATCGACCTTGTAGGCGCAGAGATAGAGATGCTGAACCTTGAGCACCGCGAGCAACTGCTGAAGCGAGTGATAGAACCCCTGCGTGACGAGTATGACTTCATACTGATTGACTGCAGCCCGTCACTGGGTCTGATTACCGTAAACGCGCTGACTGCCAGCGACAGCGTGATCATCCCCGTTCAATGCGAGTTCTTTGCGCTGGAAGGTATCGCCAAACTGCTCAACACCATCAAAATCATCAAATCGAAGCTCAACCCGGGACTGAAGATAGAAGGTTTCCTGCTGACAATGTTCTACAACCGTCTGAGACTGAGCAACCAAGTGTATGAAGAAGTGAAACGGCATTTCGGAGACCTTGTGTTCAACACCGTCATCGCCCGCAACGTACGTCTGAGCGAAGCGCCATCACATGGTGTGTCCGTACTGGATTACGACCCGAGTTCAAAAGGCGCCAAGAACTACAGAGACTTGGCAAAAGAATTGATTAAGAGACAAAAGTAGAGACATGAAAAAGATGACAGGCTTAGGGCGAGGACTGGATGCCTTAATAGACACCTCGCATGTAGATACCAACGGCGGCAGTTCCATCTCGGAGATTGAACTGAGCGCGATAGTGGCGAACCCCGACCAGCCTCGCCGTAACTTCGATGAGGAGGCTATGCAGGAACTGGCGGACTCTATACGCGAACACGGCGTGATTTCTCCGATTACCCTGCGGGACAATGGCGACGGGACCTATATGATTATTGCCGGAGAGCGCCGTTTCAGAGCCAGCAAACTGGCAGGTCTGGAACGAATACCGGCATACATCCGTACGGCGAAAGACGAGCAGGTGATGGAATGGGCTCTCATTGAGAACATCCAGCGCCAGGACCTTGATGCCATAGAGATTGCCTTGGCATACCAGCGGCTGATGGATGACTACAACCTGACGCAGGAACGGATGTCCGAGCGTGTGGGCAAGAAACGTGCTACAGTAGCCAACTACCTGCGACTGCTCAAACTGCCGGCAGAGATACAAGTGGGTATCAAAGAGAAGAAGATTGAGATGGGGCACGCGCGAGCCATTCTCGCCATCCCTTCCACGGAACGGCAGTTGGACGTGTATCAGCGGATCTTGCGCGAGGGACTGTCCGTCCGCAAGGTGGAAGTGCTGGCACAGGAAAGCAAAGAGGATAAAAGTCAAAAAGCGAAAGTCAAAAGCGAGAACCCATACGCCGGTTTGGAACAGGAGCTGAGTCTCCGCTCCGGCTTGCGCGTGAAGATACAGAGCGGCAAAGTGGTCATCGCGTTTGCCAATGAAGAAGAGTTAAGCCGTATAGCGGACAGACTGAGTTGAGAGTACACCTGACCATAGGATTGCTTCTGGTGACATTGGCGCTGGGCGCACAAGACCGGATTTATCACACCCCCGACACCACATCGGAGGAGAACTACCGGTATTATATCGACCTGACCAAGAAACCGGACGCCATCAAAGCAGTCTGGCTGGGAACGATTTTCCCGGGCGCAGGACAGATATACAACAAGTCATACTGGAAACTGCCGATTGTCTATGGAGCCTTCATGGGCTGCGGATACGCGATAAGCTGGACACAAAACCGCTACAGCAACTACAAGACAGCATACCTCGACCTCTATAACGACAGTCAGGCAGGTACAGTGAGCGAAGACCCGGGCAAGAGTTATATTGCCGTGCTGCCCAACGGGTATGACCTGAGCCGTGTAGGAGGTTCCGGCACATGGATGAATACCCTGAAGAACCGGCAGAGCACTTTCCGGCGATACCGGGATTACTCCATTCTCGCCATCATCGTAGCCTATGCCCTCAGCCTGATAGATGCCTATGTGGATGCACAGTTGTTCGACTATGACATCTCTCCCGACTTGACATTGAATGTAGAACCGCAGATCTATTATGACCTGCAACACCAGCAGCAAAGTGCTGAATTAAAATTAGCCATACAATTTTGAGAAAGACCTTATTGACAGTATTCGCCTTGTGCGCCGCGATAAGCCTGTGGGCGCAAGAACTTGTTACAGACAGCATCGTCACAGACAATATCATAGCCGATAGTATTGCGGCGGACAGCGTCACACCAGATAGCATAGAGGCTGACACCCTTGCAATGGATGTGCAGTCGCTGGAGTTAGTGCCGCTGCAAGTGGCGGACAGCATAGAAGAGGATAGCATAGCACCCGTCGTGCCCTATTATCTGCTATGGAACGACAGCAGCCTGACGGACATCGAGATGCGTACATTGGACTGGAGTCTGCGATGGCTGGACACCACAGACTGCGTGGCGGTGTACGACACCACCACCCTGCCCGATTCGGTATATAAAGCACGTCTGCAAGCCCTGCCTTGCGTGATAGAGTTGCCCTACAACGAGCGCGTGCGTGCGTTCATATTAAGGTATGTGAAACGCAGTCCCAAACAAGTGGCGCGGATGATGCGCATGAGCGAGTATTACTTCCCTATCTTCGAGGAGGCTCTATGCCGCTATAACCTGCCATACGAGCTGAAATATCTTCCGATTATCGAATCCGCACTCAACCCTTCAGCGCGTTCCCATGCCGGTGCTGCTGGTCTCTGGCAGTTCATGCCGGCGACTGCCAAACTCTTCGGTCTGGAAGTGAACTCGTTGGTGGACGAACGTATGGACCCCATCCGTTCTACGGAAGCCGCTTGCCGTTTCCTGAGCAGTATGTATGCCATATACCATGACTGGAACCTTGTCATCGCTGCATACAACTGCGGAAGCGGGAATGTGAACAAAGCCATCCGGCGTGCTGGAGGCAAACGGGATTTCTGGTCTATCTACCCCTATCTGCCACGTGAGACGAGGAACTATGTGCCTATCTTCATCGCTGCCAATTATGCCATGAATTACGGGCAGGAACATGGTATCTGCAAAGCCCCTGTGGAGAAGACCATGCTGACTGACACCATCCGTACAACCCAACGGCTGCACCTCCACCAAGTGAGCAAGAATCTGGATATCGGGATGGATGAGTTGCGACGGCTCAATCCGCAATACTCACGCGATATTCTGCCCGGAGGCAATGCGTACGCGCTGTGCCTGCCGTCAGAAAAAGTGGGACTGTTCATTGACCAGCAGGACTCGATTCTCGCCTACAAAGCGGACAGCCTGATTAACAACCGGCGCGCGGAGATAGATATGGCGAAGATAACCTCTATCAGCGGAGGGTATCGCGTCAAAGGGGTGACCTATTACACTATCAGAAACGGCGACAGCCTGAGCACGATAGCCAAGAAGTTTCATTGTTCCGTCAAGCAGCTCAAGCAATGGAACGGACTGAAAGGCGATGCCATTCGCGCAGGCAAGAAACTGAAGATTTGCAAGTAGCCGGAAATCATAACAACCATGCCAACGTCCGAAAAGACATATTATTCGCTTCGCGAGACTGAAATAGAAACCGGAGTTCCGGCTTCTACCTTGCGGTATTGGGAGAAGCAGTTCGAGGAGCTCAGTCCGCGCAAGGACGGACATGGCAACCGCTATTATACGCGTGCGGACCAAGAGACTATCAAACGAATCAAATATATCCGTGACGAACTGAAAATCACACGGATAGAAGCCATCCGCAAGGAACTGAACGGCAACGGGAAACACTCTGATGAACGGCAGGCGGCATTGGATATCCTCCTCCGTGTGAAAGAGGAACTCTGTGAAATCCGAAAACTGATTAAATAAAATGAAAAATATCAATTGGAAAAAAATTGCCCCTTACTTGGTGGCGGTAGTAGTGTTTGTCGGTTTTGCCGTGCTGTATTGCAGCCCGATACTGGAAGGGAAAGTGCTACAGGCAGGGGATGTAAACACTTGGCGAGGATCTGCCAACGAAGCATTGGAATACAAGCAACAAACCGGAGAAACCACATGGTGGACCAACTCTCAATTCGGAGGTATGCCGACCTACCAGATTACAGGTAGTATGCCGTCTGGCAAACTCCGCAGCAATATGGAGAGGATTGCCCATCTATGGTTACCACAACAATACGCAGCTATCGGACTGATATTTGCTTACTTTTGCGGTTTTTTCCTTATGCTGCTATGCTTTGGAGTCTCTCCATGGCTGAGTTTAGTGGGAGCTTTTGCAATTGGTCTAAGCAGTTATTTCCTGCTCATCATTCCTGCCGGACACATGACTAAGGCGGCGGCATTGGGGTTCTTGGGTCCTATCATAGGAAGCACATATGCTATTATGCGGAAAAAATACTACCTCGGGGCTCCGATTTTCCTTGTGTATGGCTTTACGGGCATTACCCTGCATCCACAGATGACATACTATGTGGCTATGCTCATCGGAGTCATGCTCATCACCGAACTCTACCTACACATCCGTGATAAACGATGGCAAGACCTTGGACTGTCAATAGCAGTTCTGCTAATATGCGTTTTGTTGGTTGGAGGAACCAAATTTAGTTGGCTGAATATGAATCAGTCTTATCTCAAAGAGACGATGCGCGGCGGTCATAGCGAGCTGACCAAGCAAGCACAAGACAAACCTGCTGCGGGTCTGGACATCAACTATGCCACTGACTGGAGTTATGGAATAGATGAGACCATGACGCTTCTCATTCCGAACTGGGAAGGCGGTGCCAGCGGCTATGACTTGGGCAAGGACAGCCAACTGAGCCAAGCCATGCGCAAGCAGGGAGTAGCGAAACGCGATGCTGAACAGTTCTGTGCGCACGCTCCTGTTTATCACGGAGAAAAGATGTTTACCAGCGGACCCGTATATGTCGGAGCCATTGTCTGTTTCTTGTTCTTATTAGGTCTGCTGATTGTTCCCGGACCCTATAAATGGGCTTTGCTCTTCGCCACATTGATGTCTGTTTTCCTCGCTTGGGGAAGAAATATGATGTGGCTGACGGAGCTGTTCTTCAGTTATTTCCCGATGTATAACAAATTCCGGGCAGTAGAATCGATTCTTGTAGTAGCGGAAATCACGATACCGTTATTAGGTTTCATGGGCTTGCAGAAGATTGTTAACGGCGAAGTAGAATGGAAGAAGTTGAAAAATAGTTTGTTTATTGCAGGCGGAGTGACTGCCGGTATCTGCTTGTTTGTGGCTCTTTTTGCAGGCAGCTTTGATATGACCAGCAGTTATGATGCTCAGTGGAAGGGACAGATACCGGGATGGCTGTATGACGCTATTCTGAACCAACGCGCAGCGATGGCGAAGAGCGATGCATGGCGCAGCCTGCTGTTCGTAGTCGCAGGATTTGCATTGACCTTCTGGTATGCTTGGCAGCAGAATAAAGAAACAAAGACAAAGAACACCGCTATCTTCTTCGGCGTATTGGGTCTCCTGATTTTAGCGGACATGGTTCCTGTGGACAAGCGGTTCTTCAATAACGGTAACTTTGTTAAGGCAAAAGAAGCGGATGCATATTTCAAGATGCAACCGTGGGAAGAACAGATTCTGCAAGACAGGAGTCTGGACTACCGTGTTTTGAACCTGACCACCAGCACGTTCAATGACTCGCGTACCAGTTACCGTTTGAAATCTATTGGCGGCTATTCGGCTGTGAAACTCCGCAGGTATCAGGACTTGATAGACGAGCATATCAGCAAGATGAACTGGAATGTGCTCAATATGCTCAACACCAAGTATATTATCACCCAACACGGCGTGATGCCGAATCCGGACGCCATGGGTAATGCATGGTTTGTGGAGAATGTGCAGTTTGTTTCTACCCCGGATGAAGAAAGCGCTGCACTGAATACAATGGATTTGCGAACTACAGCCGTTGCGGATGAGAAGTTCAGCGAAGTACTGGCATGTGAAGCCCAGCCGAGTGAGAGCGATGAAATCACACTAACCACCTATGCGCCTAACCATTTGGAATACAAGGCTAATGTGGCGCATGACCGTCTTGCAGTATTCTCCGAAATATATTATCCCGAAGGATGGCATCTCTATGTAGATGATAAGGAAACAGCCATTGGCCGTGTCAACTACACTTTGCGTGCAGCTGTCATTCCGGCAGGTGAACACACTCTCCGCATGGAGTTTGTGCCGGAAGCATTGAAAATGGATAAATGGAGCTATGCCTGTACAATACTCCTACTGATTATCGCTTTGGGCGGAATTACTTTTCCGTTCTGGAGAGGTGTAATCAAACGGCAGAAATAAGTCCGAGCAATCCCTTGGATACATTATAGCGGAATTGAATCAGTTTCCATCCTTTCGCGGGGTGGAAACTGATTGTATATAGGCATAACAAAACTATTGTCCCACCCCACTTGATAGCCTCGCTAAAGAGGCGTTTTACATATTTTGTTTTGCTGATAGCTAATGTCCGTTTGCGTTCACTCATGCCGATTTGGAGAGTCCAACGGTCAAAGTAATCCTTCTCTAATTTTTTTTGCGGAATAATATGATGCAGCACAGGAGAGGGAATATACATAATCTGCATGCCAAAGGAATGCATTTTATCGAAAATATCCTTCTCCTCAGCCCCCATTAGACTATTTCCTTTGCGACCCAATGCGGTATTAAAGTATCCCACTTTGTCAAAGACCGATTTGCGGTACGCAGCATTACCTCCTCCGGGGAAACGCCCTTTAGGATATTCACGCGGCTTGTCTCCGTAATCCATCCATGCAGTAAGTAGGGCTTTGGTATAAGGTGTCATCCACTCGGGTTCAGCCGTTTCGTATAGCGGTAGAATAGGACCGCCGCAGGCTATCGTCTCAGGGTGGGCTGTGAACCACTCGGCATAGGTTCGCAGATACCACGGATCCACCAACGCATCGTCATCTATATAAACAATAATATCTCCTTGCGCCTCTTTAATTCCGTGGTTCTTAGCCGCAGAGAGGCCTTGCTCGGGTTCTGTTGTATAGCGGAATTGCACATCCGTATGAGCCGCAGCGAACGCCTCGCATATCTCACGGGTGTTATCCGTGCAGTTGTTATCTACCAAGAGAATTTCATATTCATTCTTTGGCAGATCATTCGCAGCAATACTCTCCAAGAGATTGCCAATATACTTCGCCCGGTTATATGTGCATATAATGGCGGTTAGCATAGTTATACCTGATTTTATAACACAGACTTGTTACTTTGAAACTATTTCCCAGTGCCCTCCCTTTTTAGATCCTACGTGGACTATGTAATCGGATAGTTTTTCCAAGTCACGGTTAATAGTCATAAAAGTCACATCGCATAGTCTGGCTAACTGAGCTATGGTAATATAGGGGTTATCAGCGACCAATGCTCTGATTCTCTTATGTCTATCTGCCACATTTTTAGTAACATTTTTAGTAACATTTCTAGTAACATTTCTAGTAACATTTCTAGTGACATATTGGGATACAAAGAGCGGATTAATCGGTAGTGTCGCCATAAAATGCAGGTTACGGTCATCCGTTTCGAATATAGGATCGGGATTACCATTCTTGTGCATTTCACGATATATCTTCGGAAACCCTGTATTTCGTCCTTCGGTCAAATCCAACTCTTTGAGAAAATCCCCTACTCGACGATTGCGGTAGTTACGGCATATGACGTGTTCTTTTTGCAGGTCGGCATTGCTGATTGGCGGCACAGGTCCTTCTATATTATAAACCGTAATGCGGTCGGGATAGATGTTAATCTCTATCGGGTTGCGGTCATCCCATGATTTATGATAAACGGCATTAGATACAACTTCCTCCAAAGCTTCATACGGATAATTAAATGCTCGTAATGCTTTGGCTTCACCTTGCACTTTTTGTACTTTCTCTGTAATAACTTGGGACTTTAAGTAATTAAGTGCTTCTTCTAATTGTTTATGGATTGGACCATGAAGAATTTTCTCCTCGAATACATCACTGGGGTTATCTCCGAAACGGACTATTTCTATGTGCGCTCCCGGAATAAAACGCTCCGGATCTTTGCAGAAAAAGAGCAAGCCTGCATTCTTTGGGCGTAGATATTCAGATGTACCGCCTACAATCTGCAAGTCCCACGCTAATTGCTCCATCGGCATATTGATAATTTCTTCCTCAGTGAGCGAACTTCCGATAGTATGAAGAAAATCCTCAATAAGCAATTTACTAAAGTCATTAAGCGATGCCTCATGGCAGATACGGTCGTCAAAAGGCACTCTGTTGGTCAATGAGATTACCCTCCGCTCATCTTCCGCGTCGGCAATACAAGTTACCGAGCCTTTGCGCACATAGTAACGCCTGCCTTGCTTGAGAGAATCTTTACCAAGACCTGCCGGTGCTTTATATGGACGCACATCTCCTCCTGGAATCCATATAATAAGGATGTGCTGGCCTTCATAAACAACCGGTTCAACGATATAATTGACAGCGGGTTGCACCAATTCGCCAAGTTGCACCATTTGTTTTTGAATATTGTCTATAGCCGCAGGATCAATGCCTTTGGGTGGCAATATAGGTTGCCCGTTTTGTTCTGCCACACCAATTATAATGTATCCTCCTCCCCAATTATGAATATCGTTGGCGAAGGCGCACATGGAATGCATCACATCTTCCGGATTCCAACCTTGCTTGAAGTCCAAACGCTCCCACTCTACTACGGAGCCGTTCAACAGTTGATTTATATTCAGCGGTAGTGCCATATACTATTGATTATTATTAAGACTTTTTCAGTGTTTTATTTTATGCTTTCTAACACCCTCAATTTTGCGTTTTTATATATTTTCAGAGGATTTAACAACTTTTCCAGTTTTTATGTAAAGATATTACATTTTTTTGATTCACTATTCTTTGCCCGGTTATATGTGCATATAATGGCGATTATAAGTATTCTTTTGATGTAGCTAATAATCCGGTTAAAATAAGTATAAATATTATTTACGTCGTCCTATGCGGATTCCGGTATGAACCTTCACCCAGCGTATTATTTGGTGCTTTATCCGATTCATAGGAGAATGCCAACTGGCAGCAAAGTGGTGAATCGTTACTGTGTTTGGAGTTAAATAAATCTTCTCGGTAATATGATCTTTGGGACAAAAATAGTCTTTTGGATAGAGTGTTATCAACCTCGGAAAATCCTGATAAGTATTATTCCGTTTCAACCCGAGCGGTAACATATAATTGGTGATGGTAACTACATTCGTAGTCGTGTCTGAAGATCCGTCTGGCTTAATAAAATGTCTGCCTTGGTAATAATCCAGATTTTCTTTTGCCCAACGACTACCCTTTTCTGCTGCCATTATACCCGTTGGAATGTTCTCATCATCTTCAAATCCGGAGAAAGCAGTGTGATGCAAAAAAGGGTCTAGAGGTTTAAGAACTTCAACATCGGTATCCATATAAACACCTCCCTCTGTATAAAGGGCATACAGTCTAACTACATCTGTCACATAAGCATACTTACGACTATTATATGCCTCTCGGACATAAGGAAACATATCCAGATCAAAATTATCCTCATTCCACTCCTTCAACTCATATTCCGGCAAAACCCGCTTCCATGACTCAATACATTTCACCGCAAGCTCCGGCTTTTTGCCACGCCCGAACCAACAATAATGAATAATCTTAGGTATCATATTATTTTATTTAAAGCAATTCACAATTCTGCTGCAAGCATGTCCATCCCCATAAGGATTTACAGCATTACTCATACGCTGATATGTCTCTGCATTGTTGAGCAACTCGGTTACAGATGAAACAATTGTGTTGTAATCGGTACCTACGAGACGCACAGTACCGGCATCCACAGCTTCGGGGCGCTCGGTTGTATCGCGCATGACTAATACAGGTTTTCCTAAGCCCGGAGCTTCCTCCTGGATACCACCGCTGTCCGTCAGCACCAAATATGATCTTTCCATCATATACACAAACGACAAATACTCAAGCGGTTCAATAAAGAATACGTTTTTACATTGAACCGGCTTATCTCCGAAAACTTGGTGTATAGGGTTGCGGACATTAGGATTTAAGTGCATCGGATATACAAAATCGACATTAGGGAAAATGCCTGCAAGATCGCGCAGAGCGGTACATATATTTATGAAACCCTGCCCGAAATTCTCACGCCGATGCCCGGTGATTAGAACTAATTTTCGGTTTGCATCAAGTCGTGACATATCATAACCTACTTGCCGCAAATGATTAGAAATATCCGTCGCAACAGAGTCGTTGGATTTTATATGCTGTACGACCTGGTGTAACGCATCAATAACTGTGTTGCCTGTTACCAAGATACTGTCTTCTCTTACATTTTCCTTTAAGAGGTTAGATTTCGAGAGAGGGGTAGGAGCAAAATTATAGGTGGCTATTCGCGAAGTGATTTGCCTGTTCATTTCTTCCGGCCAAGGAGAATAGATGTTATAGGTTCTCAGACCGGCTTCTACATGACCTACCGGGATTTGTTGATAAAACGCAGCTAATGCCGCAGCAGTTGAAGTAGTGGTATCGCCGTGAACTAATACGACATCCGGTTTGACTTGTTGAAGGATGTCACGCATCCCGAGTAAAACACGTGACGTGATATCATACAAATCCTGCCCCTGTTTCATAATGTTCAGGTCATAGTCCGGCTGGATATCGAAGATATGCAATACTTGGTCCAGCATCTCCCGATGTTGACCGGAAACACATACTTTGGTGTCAAATAACTCCGGGAAACGTTTGAATTCCTTCACAAGAGGACACATCTTAATCGCCTCCGGTCTCGTACCAAATACAAGTAAAATAGTTTTCATATTCATCAATCTTTCCAATACGCTGTAAAACCATGGTGCGCCACACGTTGCTCCGCGGGCGGCAACTGCATATAATCGCCAAATATGGTCCGAAGGTGCGTATCAAAATCTTTAAGATGTCTAACTGTATGTCCTTCGAATTCAACATCTACATATTCTTCAAAAACTTTTTTAGGGCAACGTGTTACTTTTTTGTAGGGTAATGAAGCATGATAAGCATAATTAGCGGTAGAATAATCACATCGCGTTACTATTTTAAGCAACCAGTGCATCCAAGTTCTATATTTAATAGGAGATGACAATATCCGGACTATCATACAAGTTATATAATTAAACTTTTTATACTTCCATGTGTATTTCATGTTTCGCCGGCGGCGAGAGAGGATATTATCAATCAGACGGACAATAAGATGCCATCTATTGCATACTTTTATATCATCTTCACAAGCATCTATTGGAAAAATATCTACCTTCACACCAAGATTATAGCCCATATGATCAAACATATCCTCTTCTAAATACGTCCTATTATCACATACATTGGCATAAGAAGCATAATAATCGGCGTCTAATTCCGGAGCAAAAAGGTCCAGATAATCATACGCACCGGCGAAAGAATGAATGAAACGCTCATAATTGGGGCGGGTCATGGCTATATCTATGTCATCGTCCCATGGTATATAGCCTTTGTGGCGAATAGCACCTATCGCGGTGCCACCTTCCAAGAAATACTCAATATTATTTTGACGACAAAAGGAATCTATTTTAATTAGAATATCAAGCATAACTTGCTTGCATTCCTGAGTGGTCATTTGTTTCATTTTTGTTTTATAGTATTTGCTCGTAGCCATGTAATACACAATATCTCATAATAATTGTTATCCTCGGAGTCGAATCAATGTTTCATTAATTAACGTGCTGGAAGTGCCTTTGGTATAAGGGAAATAGACTACTTTTGCACCTACTTCGGCCAACTCCGCTTCTATCTTGTTCCATTTGTCCGTCCCTTTCCAGTCGTCGCCCACAAACATCACATCGAAATGATATTTCTTCCAAGCACCTAATTTGTCCATATTCTCCTGAGTCACCACTTCGTCCACATATTTGATGGCGCCCACTATCTCTTTGCGTTCCTCAAACGGAATGACAGACCGTTTGCCCTTATACTCCACCAAATCATCCGTAGAAACACCCACGATGAGGTAGTCACACTGGGCTTTCGCCTTGCGCAGCAGGTTGAGATGACCGATATGAAACAAATCATATACGCCCGTAGTATAACCTATCTTCAGCGGCTCGTACATATTGAGGAACTGCTCCAGACAATAGAGTTGCCATTTCTGATTTCCCGTAAGTGCAGACATATCAATATCCCTGCGGAACTCCGGACGCGTCGGTCCTTGCCAGTTCTTGAAATATTCATCCACTGGGCGAGGCATTGGATTTTTATCAGGAATAGGCAAATCCGGGTATTTCATTTTGAAGAGTGCACGGACTACATATTTGGATTCTCCGTTTCGTATCCGTTTCAAATCCAATGGCTCCGCCAATTGGAGATGGTCATACGGATCTGTATAAGGCATCTCTGCTGCAGCAAAAGCGTTCTCATAGGAACTATAGCTTTCTTCTGTTGCAACATCATCCATCATTTTAAGCCAATCTATTCCTTTTTCCCCTTTCCTGTATCGCTGGAATAAATAATCCATGTCTATAGGTTCTTTCAGCACTAAAACCGGATCAAGGTATGTAAACCGCTCTTTCCAGTCGGAATAATCCCAATCACGGGACATTAGTTTATCCATTCCTCCAAATACATAATCACTTCCGTCTCCTATTATCAAGCGGGTGATACCATCTTTTTTTGCTTGTTGCGCAGCTAAATAGAGTTGCGGTTCTATGCTGTGTACAGGTGCTCCTTTAGATGCCATAACATATGGTAGCGCTGCCACTATCGAATTCCAATTGATATCCACATAGTGAAGCGAAAGGCTGTAATAGGCTGCAAATTGTTCAGCTCGTCTTAATTCGTCCTTTTGAAATTCTCCACCAAGAAAACGGAACGTATATGCGTCACATCCCCGCATATAAGAAGCGAGTATCGCCGAATCCATTCCTCCTGAGAGTAATAATCCGAGTCGTTCTCCTTTGAGAGAATCAAAAACTTTTTGGATGGCTGCGTCTGTCTCGTCAGCATCTTTCACGGGCACCTTTTCTGCCGGGTTTATATAAACATTCTTTCTATGCTTTGTTCTGTCCGTGAATTCAGCATCTTCCCGCTCCATGTATCGGAAAGCGAGGTATGAACTCATGCAAAATTGTTTGTCTATCATATCATGCTAATTTCCTTCTATTTCACTTTCATTCTCGAACGCATCTCATTCCCATCCTGTACGTCACAGATGGGTGTTTGTATTTGTTTGGTTCTCTTTCTTCTATTCCCCGACATCGGATGTCGGCATAGCTTCGTTCATTTTGCGGGATACTGTCCCGCTTTTCTTTGTCCGGTGCTACGAGCCTCAGCTCGGAGATTCTCATATTATTTTTGTCCTGACCGTTTTGACCTTTTTGACCGTTTCTCACTCCAAACGGTCAATCCGGTCAATTCGGTCATATATTTTTTTATTTTGCACTTTCTGCACTTTTTGCACTTTCACCCTTCAAAGTGCAAATAGTGCAAATTGTGCAATGTCATTTTATTATTTTTTTTCGAACGCTCTGTTCTGTTTTCTCTTTTATGGGGCCCCGAAAAATTTTAATTTTTGGGGAGAGCGGAGGCAATGGTCGCACTTGCCATTTAGCGAAGCGGTATGGCTCTTGCGATCCATTTGCCGAACGCGAGCGTTAGTTGTTCTTGTATATTCTTAATGATTTTTAGTCATTATAGGTACTAAACCGAACCCGTATAGGAACCAACGGCTATCCCTTTGCCATCCATCTGTTCCCGTCAGTGGTAAAACCGTGTACCCGGCAGGCATGAGAACGAATCCACCACGCCCACCACGGACTGCTGTCCATTGACAACTGACGGATCCACCACTATCAGCGTATGAATCGAATAATGGTTCATCTTCTCGCCCGCCTCGACGATCTTGGCATCCTTGGAGATCGTTTTGGGATTTCGGGACATAATCTCCTCTACCTTCGTCTCGAAGAACGCTTTCCCGAGCCGCTGCATCGCCCTGCGAATATCCCCGTCCGTTATTATTCCTACAAGGCGGGCATTCGTAATTCTTATCTCGCTTCCGCTCGAACGATTGTTTCGTAATTCGTAATTCGTAATTTCCTCCACCACAATCCCTATTCCAAGAGTACCTTTGGTTACAATCTCAATCGCCTCTTTCATCGGCATTCCGGGTGTCAGGAAAGGAAGATTGTCTTTAAACATCACATCTTCCACCTTCGCCAATAATTTGCGCCCGAGGTCTCCTCCGGGATGCAGGCGCGCGAAGTCCGTCGGCTGGAAATGGTTCGCCTCCACCAGCGCACATGCGAGTGCATCGCCTAACGCCAGCGTGGCGGTAGTGGACGCGGTGGGGATAAGGTTGAGCGGATCCGCCTCTTTCTCCACCGCAATGTTCAGATGGATATCCGAATAACGCGCCAGCAGACTCTCCGAGTTACCGGACATGCCGATGATGGTTATCTTCTTCGCCTGAATAAGCGGCAGGAATCGCAGCAGTTCCTCTGTTGCCCCTGAGTAGGAAATAGCAAGAACGAGGTCGTCGGACGAGAGCATTCCGAGGTCGCCGTGGTAGGCGTCTAGCGGATTGAGGAAGAAAGCAGGAGTGCCGGTGGAAGCTAACGTGGCGGCGATCTTCGAACCGATATGCCCGGACTTGCCGACACCGGTCACAACCACCTTGCCCTTGCAGCCCTGAATCAGTTCCACCGCCCGTATAAAGGATTCGTCCAGACGCGGAATCAGATTCATGACAGCCGCAGCCTCACATTGCAGGCATTCCTTCGCCCTTTCTATAATTGCTTGCGATTGCATATGTTATGGTTTTAAATCTTCTTGGTATGTTATCTTCCTGTTTCTTTCTTCGCCGGGGACGATGAAGACAGGTACGTCCGGCATGTAACGATGGACAATACCGACGTCATCGGTAGCGGCAATCTGTCCTTCCTCCATGGCTTTCCTGAACGCCTCCGCGATAGTGCCGAGGTGGAATGCCTGCGGCGTCTGCGCTCGCCAGACATACGATCTATCCAACACCTCTTCCAGAAACATCCCTTTGTCACTTTGTCCTTTGTCCCTTTGTACCTTATACAAGGTGTCCGTGGAAGGCACCGCCACCGTAACAGCTTGGTGCGTCTCCAGTGCTTGGCATACATCGGCGATGATGCGTTGCGAGACAAAAGGCCGTGCCGCATCATGAAGAAGCAGCGAAATGCATCCGCCAAGTTTGGCGGATTTCATATACTCCTCTACGGCGCGCCAAGACGACTCCCACCGTTCGCTTCCGCCGGGAATCAGTTGTTGCACTTTCTTCCACCCGTTCCGCTCTATCATAGCCTCTGCCTCTGCCAACCATTCGGGATGCATGACTACCGCAATCTCATCAATGCACGAAGCCTGCTCGAAAGCGTCAACCGAGTGCTCCAAGACAGAGCGTCCGTCATCCAGCAGCAGGAACTGTTTCGGAGTGTCTCCTCCTACTCTGCTTCCAATGCCGCCTGCTAATATGACCGCTATATTCCGCATTCTTTTAAGATATTGTCCGCGATCTCCCTTATTGCACCTTGTCCGCCGGGGGTCCGCAGTACATGTATGCCGTTGATGGCCTTGACTTCGGGGCGTGCGTTCGGCGGACAACAGGGATGACCTACTGCGCGCAATAACTCCACATCGTTGATATCATCGCCCACATAGCATACATCCTCCAGACCTATCCCTGTTTGTGCGCAAATCTCCTGTGCCGCCTGCAGTTTCGTCAGGCAGTCGGGATTGACCTTGCTGCCTACGCCAAGGTAGAGAAAACGCAGTTTCAGTTTCTCCGCCCTTGCCTTCACCACTGCCGAGTTCTCCGATGTAAGGATGCCGCAAGGGATTCCGGCTTGCTGCAGACAGACCATTCCCATGCCGTCATAGACACAGAATCGTTTCATCACCTCGCCGTCTGCGGTATAATACATTCCGCCATCTGTAAGGCAGCCATCGACGTCCGTCAGAAAAAGCCGAACTTTATTTACCATTTGGTCATTTACCATTTGGACGTTTATTTATTCATTTATTTGTCATTTGCCAATTTATGGTCAAAATACTCTATGGTTTTCACGAGTCCCTCCCGGAGCTGAACCGTTGGTTCCCAATGGAGGATCTGTTTGGCCTTATCAATCACCGGTTGGCGTTGAGTCGGGTCATCCGAAGGCAGCGGTTCGTAAATAATCATGGACTTTGCGCCTGTGAGTTCGATTACCAGCTCGGCCAATTGTTTGATAGTGAACTCATGCGGGTTACCGAGGTTGATCGGTCCGGTTATTTCATCGGGCGTCGCCATCATGGCAATCATCCCACGAATCAGGTCATCGCAATAACAAAAAGACCGAGTCTGAGAACCGTCTCCGTAGATGGTAATATCTTTCCCTTTAAGCGCCTGAACGATAAAATTGGAGACGACACGCCCATCGTTAGGGTGCATATTCGGGCCGTACGTATTAAAGATACGTATGACCTTGATGCGTACCTTGTTCTGACGGTAGTAGTCAAAGAAAAGTGTCTCAGCGCAACGTTTTCCCTCGTCATAACAAGAGCGGATACCAATCGGGTTCACATTTCCCCAATACTCCTCCGGTTGCGGGTGAATATGCGGGTCTCCGTACACCTCGCTGGTAGAAGCCTGGAGGATTTTAGCCCCGGTACGTTTTGCCACTCCCAACATATTAATCGCTCCCATGATAGAGGTCTGGATGGTCTTGATGGGGTCATATTGGTAGTGGATGGGGGAAGCAGGGCAAGCGAGGTTGTAAATCTCGTCGACCTCGACGTGCGCCGGCATCGTGACATCGTGACGGTAAAGTTCAAAATAGGGATTGTCAAGCAAGTGTACGATATTGGACTTGCTACCCGTAAAATAATTGTCCATACAGATGACCTCATTTCCCTGCTTGAGCAAAGCTTCGCAAAGATGCGAACCGAGGAAACCGGCACCTCCTGTAACTAAGATTTTTTTCATTGTATCGTGTTATTTATATAATTCTTCTTGTTTTGCCTTTCGGGCTTTATGACAGAAGCACTCCCCAAGAAATCCCAAGCCGTATCCGAAAGTCTGGATATACGCCGTTGCGATAGAGAGAAAGGCTATTTTGAGCGATTGGTTTTTAAGCAGGGACTCGCAGAATATTCCAAGAATGTACAGGGCAATCGGAGCCAATGCCACAAGCGCCCATTTCCAACTGAAGAAAGCCAGAACGAGCGCCGCCAAGACAAGCGCACAGTTACCGGTCACAAAGACCGCAGGCAGAAGATGGACCAGTTTGAGCGAACCTGGGTGCAGCTCCGCCAACAAGACTCTTCCTTTTCCAAAAGTATTCACCTGTCGGAAGAATTTTGTCAAGTCCACGCGGCGTTTATGATAGACATATGCCTCGGGAATAAGCGTTGTTTTGAAGCCGGCCTGCTTGATACGGATGGAGAGATCGATATCTTCACCGATCATATTTTTGTATCCGCCCACTGTTTCAAAGCATCTCCGCGAGATGCCCATATTAAAAGAACGCGGGGAGAACTTCTCCTTATTTTTCGTAGCGCCACGTATTCCGCCGGTGGTCATAATGGATGTCATAGAGTAGTTGATCGCCTTCTGGACATCGGTGAACGAGTCGTCCGCGGCATCGGGACCTCCGTAACAATCCACAGGATTTTTCTCCAACTCAGCCCTCACCGTAGCAATGTAATGAGGCGGCACGATGACATCGGAGTCATAGATGACGAACCAATCTCCCGTCGCCCGCACAATCCCATAATTGCGTGTCTCCGACCGCCCTGAGTTGGGCTTGAAGTAATAATGCAGGGCCAGCTGCGAGCTATATTGCTTGCAAACCTCCTCGCAAGGGACAGATGAGCCATCCTCAATAACAAGGACCTCAAACCCTTTGTCCGTCTGACGCGTCAGAGAATCGAGGAGTTCCGCCACTTCATCCGGTCTGTTATAAACCGGTACTATGATTGAAAAGCGTTCCATCCCTGTGCTTTGAGGGTTAATTCTTCGCCGTTACGGCCGATGAGGTTACAGCCGTATTCGGGTTTGGTGATGTGCCCGACGATATAGAGGTCCTCTATCGGAATCAGTTTCTCATAGTCATCCAGCGAACAAGTGAAGAGGAGTTCGTAATCCTCTCCTCCGTTGAGTGCGCAGGTGACGATATTGAGGTTCATCTCCTCCGCCAAGACCGCCGCCTGATAGTCAATGGGGAGCTTGTCCTCATAGATGCAGCAGCCGACACCGGATTGCGAACAAATATGCAGCAGTTCCGACGAGAGTCCGTCGGAGATATCCATCATCGCCGTGGGTTTGACACCTGCTTTACGTAGCGATTCAATCATATCCCTTCTGGCTTCGGGTTTGAGCTGCCGCTCCAGTAGGTACTCACGACCCTCGAAAGCCTCTATCGGAGCATTCGGAACACTCTGATTATTCGGAATATTCTGAGTCATCGCCAGCCGCTCTCTTTCCAGCAACTGTAGCCCCATATACGCCGTACCGAGATTGCCGGAGACGCAGATGAGGTCATTGAGTTTGGCACCGTTGCGATAGACAATGTCTTTTGCGTTCGCCACTCCGAGACACGTGATAGAGATTGTCAGCCCTGTCATGGACGAGCATGTGTCGCCGCCGACGATATCCACACCGTATCGCTCACAGGCGAGGCGTATGCCGGAGTAGAGAGCCTCGATGTCCTCTACCGAAAAACGCTTGCTGATGCCGAGCGAGACGGTAATCTGCGTGGGCGTACCGTTCATGGCATAGATGTCAGAGAAATTGACCACAGCAGCCTTATAGCCGAGATGCTTGAGCGGCACATATTCCAAGTTGAAATGAATCCCCTCCAGCAACATGTCTGTGGTCATAAGAACACGGACATCTTCATTTTTAATTTTTTGTTTTGAATTTTTAATTTCACTAAAGTCCATGACGGCACAATCGTCTCCGACTGCTTTTTTAGTGCTTGGTTGGACTGTCTTGATGTCCTTGGTAAGATGTTTGATGAGTCCGAACTCACCATATTTGGATATTTCTGTCATAAGCGTGTGTTTTAATCCGCCGTCATGGCGGATACCTTATGTGCCGGGGAGCTGCCGGACATGGCGGAGGCATATAACGGGCATGCAAAGGTACGAAGATTAATTCAAAATGCAAAATTAAAAATTAAAAATTTAGGAAAAGGTACACTTTTTTAAAGAAAAACGCGTGCGCGCTTGTGTATGTAAAAAAAATATAGTATCTTTGTGCGATTTTTTGTGTTATGATTGAATATATCAAAGGCATATTAAGCGAGTTAAACCCGACAGAGGCTGTGGTGGAAGCAGCCGGCGTGGGTTATCAGATAGCAATCACTCTGCCGGGTTACTCCGCGCTGGTGGGCAGCGAAGAGAAAGAAGTCAAGCTGTTCATCACTGAAGTCATCCGCGAGGATGCGCATGAGTTATACGGCTTCACGGTCCGTGCGGAACGGCAGCTGTTCGAACTGCTGATGACGGTCAGCGGCGTAGGCGCCTCCACCGCCCGGATGATTATGAGCGCGTTCAGCGCGGAGGAGCTGCGTGTGCTGATAGCCACCGGCAACTCCAAAGCGATGGCGAAAGTGAAAGGTCTCGGGCCGAAGACCGCACAACGCATCATCGTCGATCTGAAGGACAAAGCGATAAAACTGGACCTCGGAGGCGACCCGACAGAACTGCCGATGGCGTTTGACGATGGAGCCGACAGCGGCGTGAAAGCTGAGGCGGTGAGCGCCCTGACAATGCTCGGTTTTGCCGCCGCTGCCAGCGGGAAAGCGGTTGATAAGATACTGAAGAACGACCCGGCGATGAAAGTGGAAGCAGTCATCCGCGAAGCATTAAAGATGTTATAACATTTACCATTCGGTCATTTACCTTTTGGTCATTTATTGAGACATTTTGACATTGAAAAGAATATTACAACATATATTATTAGTTAGTCTGTTGCTGTGGTTGCCGATGGCTGCCATAGACTTTTTTGCGCAGACGACACAACGGAAAGCCAAGACCCTGAAGGAACTGATTGCCGAGGAGAAGGCTCAGAAAGAAGCAGAGAAAAGAGCGAGAGAAGCCCAAGAAGCGTCTCAACAGCCGAAAGAAGAAAGCAATTCTCCGAGCGAGACCACCACTCCGGAGCAAGCAGCCGACTATGTCACGGAGACCGACTCCGCCATCTGGGCACCGACACAAGTCAGACAGTTAGGCGCACAGAACTTCGGCGAGTTGACACAACCCCGTTCGTCTCTGGACCTGAACGACCCGGAGAACGTGACGACCAGCGTGGAATACCAGCCGGAAACAGGCACCTATATCATTCACACGCGCATAGGCGAGACGGACGTGACGACACCGTACATGCTGACGCAGGAGGAGTACAACCACTACGCCGAACGGCAGTTGATGCACGCATACTGGCAGAAGAAAATCAGCGAGGTGGAGCATGACAACGAGAAGAAATTCGATATCACGGACATGAAGTTCAACATCGGTCCGGCAGACAAAGTGTTCGGTCCGGGCGGTGTGCAACTGAAGATGCAGGGAAGTGCGGAACTGCTCTTCGGCTTCAAGCACCAGTATATCGCCAACCCGTCGCTTACCCTGCGCGCGCGCAATAACAACATCTTTGACTTCGACGAGAAGATTCAGGCAAGCATCCAAGGCAAAGTGGGACAAAAACTGAATTTCAACATGTCCTATAACACCGAGGCTTCTTTCTCGTTCGACCAGCAGAACCTGAAACTGAACTACAAAGGCGAAGAGGATGACATCATCCAGAGCATCGAGGCAGGAAACGTGACAATGGACCTGCCCAGTTCGCTGATACGGGGCAGCAAAGCGCTTTTCGGTATCAAGACCAACCTCAAGTTCGGCAAATTGAAAATCCAAGCCCTTGTATCGCAACAGAACAGCGAGGCGCAGACAGTCAGCAGCCAAGGAGGAGCGCAGATGTCACGGTTCGACATCAGCGGCGACAGTTACGACGAGAACCGCCATTTCTTCCTCTCGCATTTTTTCCGCGACCATTACGAAGAAGCGATGGCGAGCGTGCCGTACGTAGCCAGCGGAGTGACCATCAACAAGATTGAGGTATGGATAACGAACAAACGCGGTAATTTCGACCAAGCGCGAAACATCGTGGCGTTTGTCGATTTGGGCGAGAACGGAGCACATACACAGAACGACAACTGGAACACCACCGGTGACCAGATGCCGGACAACAACACCAACAACCTCTACAAATACATCCGTGACAACGCCCCTGCCTTCCGCGACCTGCAGCAGACCAGTTCAGCGCTTGAGGGTCTCAACGGCATGGAAGGAGGCGCTGATTTCGAGAAGATTGAGTCCGCACGGCTCCTTTCCAGCAGCGAATACACCCTCAACAGCGCATTGGGATACATCTCCCTCAAAAGTGCGCTGAACCAAGACGAAGTGCTGGCAGTAGCCTACGAATACACCTATAACGGACAGGTACACCAAGTGGGTGAGTTCTCCACCGACGGAAGCACAGAATTGCAGGCGCCCAACGCCCTTGCGCTGAAGATGCTGAAATCCAGCGCCAATGCCCCGATGAAGAAAAACAAAGGCACATGGGACCTGATGATGAAAAACATCTACTCCCTCGGTGCCACCAGCATCCAGTCCGAGAAATTCGAGTTATACGTCACCTACCGCAACGACTCCGTGGGAACGGATGTGCAATACCTGAACGAAGGTCCGATAACCGGCAAGCAGCTGATACGCGTGCTGAACCTCGACCGTCTGGACCAGAAGCACAACGCCAGCCCCGACGGACGGTTCGACTACATAGAAGGTCTGACTGTCTATTCCAGCAGCGGAAAAATCATCTTCCCTGTTCTGGAGCCGTTCGGCAGCTATCTTTCCAAGGCATTAGGCAACGATGAGCGGCTGACAAAGAAATACTGTTTCCCCGAACTGTACGACTCCACGCTGGTGGTGGCGCAGGAACTGAGCGAGAAGAACAAATTCCACCTGACCGGAAAATACAAAGGCACCAACGGCAGCGAAATCCGCTTGGGCGCCATGAACGTGCCACGGGGTTCCGTCACCGTGACGGCAGGCGGTGCCACACTGATTGAAAACGTCGATTACACCGTCGATTACACCATGGGAACGGTGACTATTCTCAATACTTCCATCCTTGAGTCCGGCACCAATGTGGATGTCAAGCTGGAGAACCAGAGCACGTTCTCGATGCAGCGCAAATCACTTTTCGGCGCGCATTTGGAGTATGAGTTTACGAAAGACCTCGTCATCGGCGGAACCATCATGCACCTGCGGGAGCGTCCGCTGACCACGAAAGTGAACACGGGTTCCGAGCCGCTGGCAAACACCATCTGGGGTGTGAACGGCAGTTGGAAGACCGAGATGCAATGGCTGACCAACGCGATAGACAAGATTCCATGGATAACCGCGACGGCTCCTTCCACGTTCTCTATCAACGCCGAGTTCGCCCACCTCATCCCCGGACACACCAACGATGTGGGAAGTGTCGGAACAGCCTATGTCGATGACTTCGAGAGCACGACCACCAATATCGACGTGCATTATCCCAGTTACTGGTTCCTTGCCTCCACGCCTACCGTCTTCGACGAGTCAAAAGACATCAACAAACCGTCATACAACAAGAACCGCGCCTTGCTCTCATGGTATGCCGTGGATCCTATCTTCGGTTATCCGCAGACCAATACACCGGCACATATCCGCAATGACTTGCAGGCACTGAGCGACCACCGCACACGTATCATCTATCAGGACGAGATTTACCCTAACCGTCAGGAAGCCAGCAATATAGACACGAAGATGTCGGTGCTTAACCTCTCCTATTATCCGGAAGAACGCGGACAATATAACATCTCCGCAAGCGAGGTTAACACCAATGGTCGTCTGACCAACCCTAAGAAACGCTGGGGCGGTATCATGCGCCGACTGGACAACACGGATTTCGAGAAAGCGAATATCGAGTATATCCAGTTCTGGCTGATGGACCCTGCACTGACCAACCCCGACGGATACGAGGGAGAGTTATACATCAACCTTGGTGACGTGAGCGAGGATATCCTGCGCGACGGCAAGAAAGCGTTTGAGCACGGTATGCCCGTTTCACCGGCTGATGCAGGGCGTGTCGATTCGACCATCTGGGGCTATGTTCCACGCACGACGAGCACCGTTGTAGCCTTCAGCAACGAAGAAGGAGCACGCGCCATGCAGGATGTAGGTCTGAATGGTTTGAACGACACACAAGAGCGCAACTGGCCTGCCTACCGGACCTATCTGGAAGAGCTGCAGGCACGCGTCTCGCCTGCCCTATGGGAGGCTTGGGGCAATCCGGACAGCCTCTTCTCGCCACGTAACGACCCTGCCGGTGATAACTTCCACTACTATCGAGGTTCGGATTACGATGCCAACGAAGTGCCGGTGCTGCTGCGGTACAAGCATTTCAACGGTACACAAGGCAACTCGCCTGCCACGGAGCAGCAGACAGAGAGTTACGGAACGGCATCCACGCTGACACCGGATGTGGAGGATATCAACCTCGACAACACCCTCAACGAATATGAGAAATACTACCAGTACAAGGTCATCCTCCGTCCTGACATGATGGAGGTGGGACGCCAGCATATCACCGAGAAGAAAGTGCGCCGCGTAACGCTCCGTAACGGCGAGACGGTGGATGTGCCGTGGTACCAGTTCAAGATACCCCTTCGCGGCGACAGTGCCAGCGTGCAGAAAGTCGGTTCTATCCGCAATTGGAAATCCATCCGTTTCATGCGTATGTACCTCACGGGCTTTGAGCATGAGACGCACCTGCGTTTTGCCACGCTGGACTTGGTGCGCGGCGAGTGGCGGCAGTACACGCGTGACTTGGCTCCTGTCGGCACACCGGTGAACACCGCCGCGTCCATCGACGTACAGACCGTGAATATCGAGGAGAACAGCACCCGTTCGCCTGTTAACTATGTGCTGCCGCCGGGTGTCAGCCGTCAGACCGACCCGGGACAGGCGCAACTCATTGCGCAGAACGAGCAGGCAATGGTTCTCCGCGTAGCGCATCTCAGTCCGCGTGACGCCAGAGCCATGTACAAGAACACAGGATATGACATGCGGCAATACAAGAACCTGCAGATGTTCGTCCATGCAGAGCAGATGAGCTCCATCGACCCCGACCTGAAAGACGGCGACCTGAGCTGCTTCATCCGTCTGGGTACCGACTTGCGCAACAACTACTATGAATATGAGATCCCGCTTCACCTGACCGAACCGGGTATCTACAACAACAACTCTGCTGCTGACCGCGAGAAAGTATGGCCGACAGAGAACATGTTCGACATCCCCTTGGAAGTGCTGACGCAGGCGAAGATTGCCCGTAACAAAGCCAAACGTGCGGGCAACGAAGGCGTAAGCAACACTATCCCGTACGTCATCTATGATGACGCCTCGGACAAGCCACAGAACAAGATTACCGTCCTTGGTAACCCGACGCTGGAAGAAGTGTCCACCATCATGGTCGGTGTGCGCAACAACGGACAGCATGAGGCAAGCGGCGAGGTTTGGGTGAACGAACTGCGTCTGAGCCAGTTCAACGAGCAAGGCGGTGTGGCTGCAATGGCGAACGCCGCACTCGCAGTCAGCGACATCGCACAACTCAACGTCGCCGGACGACTGGAGACTGCCGGATACGGTTCCATCGAGTCCAACGTCCTTGACAGGAATATCGACAACTTCTACCAGATAAGCGTCAGCGCTGCCATGGAAGCCGGACGGCTCTTCCCCGAGAAAGCGAAGATACAGATGCCGCTCTATGTCTCCTACAGCAACGAGACCACCAGCCCCGATTACGACCCGCTGGACACCGATGTCAAACTGCGCGAGACACTCGACACATACGACACCAAAGAGCAACGCGACTCTATCAAACAGATGGCGAACACCACGCGCGAGTCCACCTCCTTCTCCGTCTCGAACCTCAAGGTCAACATCCATTCGAAGAAGAAGGACATGTTCTACGACCCTGCCAACTTCTCCATCTCTGCCGCCTATAACAAACAGGCGGAACATTCGCCTGAGATGGAGACCAACTACACTACGGACCAGAAGGGTTCTTTCCAGTATGCCTATAACTTCAACCCCAAGCCATGGGAGCCGTTCGCCAAGGTGGAGAAAGTGCAGAAAGTGAAGTTCCTCAAGGAGATGAACATCTACTATCTGCCGCAGTCTTGGGCGTTCAACACCAACATGCACCGCACCTTCAGCCATATGAAGATGCGTGATTTGGCAGGCGCATCCGTAGAGGCGATGGACCTGACTTTCAGCAAGGACTTCACTTGGGACCGTAACGTCGATATCAAATACGACCTGACCAAGAACATGAAGTTCAGCTTCCAGTCAGCCATGAATGCCATCATCGACGAAGGCAAATACACGCCGGAGATACTCAACGGCAGGTATTTCGACCCGGAGTTCAACCACGACAAATACGAGGCATGGCGCGACACCATCCAGCGCTCACTTGCCAAATGGGGTTCGCCGTACACCTACCAGCAGGTTTTCACCGCCAGTTGGAACGTGCCCTTTAACCGCATACCGGGGCTGGAACCTCTCTCGGCGAACGCTTCCTATAACGCCAACTATAACTGGACACGAACCGCATCCTCCACCCAGAACGGCATCGACAGAGGTAACACTGTCAGCAGCCTGCAGTCATGGCAGGTGGACGGAAGCATCAATTTCGAGACATGGTACGGCATGTCCAAATACTGGAAGACGATGACGCAGCGTTACAGCGGCAGAGGTGCCTCGCGCCGTAGCTTCAGACCCAAGACCTACACACAGACCGTCAGCCTCAAACGCGGCGAAGCGGTCGAGATAACACACCGCCTCAACAGCGAACAACTCAACATCGCCGTGGCGGACTCAACCGGCAAGAACATCCCTGTCTCCTTCAAACCCGCCGGTAACACCAAGGTCAGCATCACGCCCAAGAGCGACTGCGCCAAGGCAACCGTCACCGTCACTACACGCGACCCCAACGAACGCACATCCGCACAGATAGCCGGAGACATGTTCGCCTATGTCGGTACGATGTTCCGCCGCCTGCAAATCACCTACCGCGAGACCAACTCGCTCACCGTGCCGGGCTTCATGCCCGAAGCCGGATTCATGGGACAGCGCAAAGCGGACGGAGCCAATGCACCGGGATTTGATTTCGCCTTCGGTTTCATACCCAATAACTGGATGGAACGCGCCCAGAGACATCACTGGCTCTCAGGAGACACCTCCATCGTACAACCTGCCACCAGAGCACATACCTCCGACCTCGACATCAAGCTGACGCTCGAGCCTCTCCCCGGACTCAAGATTCAGCTCAATGGCAAACGGTACATGGCGCAGTCCACCTCTATCATCTACAACTACGGTGACCTGCAGGAGAACATGACGGGTTCGTTCAACATCACGCAGGTGGCTATCGGTACGCTCTTCAGCCGTATCGGCACACAGGAGGAGAACTTCTCCAACGCAGCGTACGACCGGTTCCTCGCTAACCGCAACCTGCTCACCGACCGCGTACAGGAGCAATATACGGGCGTCCGCTATCCGGATGCGGGCTTCATGCGCGGAACGGCATATGCCGGCACTACCTACGACCCTGCCAAGCACGGACGTATCAGCAATAACTCCGCCGATGTGCTCGTGCCTGCTTTCCTTGCCGCATACACCGGCAGAGATGCCTCACGCGTCTCGCTCAACCCCTTCCTCGGCATCCTCAAGATTCTGCCTAACTGGTCGGTCACCTATGACGGACTGGGCAAACTGCCGTGGATGAAAGACCATTTCAAAGCCGTCACACTCACCCATGCCTATACCTGTAAATATGCTATCGGGTCTTATGGCTCCTATTCCACTTGGGTCGGCTCCGACAGCAATAACAAGATGCTCGGTTTCGTCCGTGATGTCACCACCGATACCCCCAGACCCTCCTCGGCGTACGACATCTCCAATGTCACACTCACCGAGGCGTTTGCACCGCTTATCGGACTCAACCTCACGATGAAAAACTCGCTTTCTCTGAAAGCGGAATACCGCAAGCAGCGCAACCTTGCGCTCAATGTGACATCGGTCCAACTGACGGAAGGACACACCTCAGAATTCGTCATCGGTGGCGGTTATACGATTAAGAACCTCAGTTTCACCACCAAGAACAAAGACGGCGCACAAAAGAAAGTCAGCAACGACCTCAAACTGCAAGTCGATGTATCCTACAAGGATGTGAAGATGCTGCTCCGTAAGGTAGAAGAAGGTATCACGCAGGCATCGTCCGGCAACAAAGTGCTGGCAATCAAAATCTCCGCAGACTATGTGCTGAGCCAGAAGGTCAACATCCAGCTCTTCTATGACCACCAAGGCACCACGCCTCTTATCTCGTCTTCCTACCCTGTCAAGGCGGATAACGTGGGTCTGAACATCAAACTCATGCTAACGAGGTAATTCGTAATTTGTAATTCGTAATTCGTAATTTGTTCAAGGTTGCCGTCATAGGACCCGAGAGTACCGGCAAAAGCACATTGGCGCGGTACTTGGCGAAACGCTATCACGGTATATATATATCGGAACGCGCGCGCACGTACGTGGAACAGAAAGGTTCTACGGATGTCTCTTGGGACGAGTTGTGCGGCTTGGCTCGCGAACAGATAGAAGAGATGAGGTCTTTGAACGAAGCGGTCTTTGAGCGAAACGGTCTTTCGACTTTGAGCAAAGTGGTCTTTTTCGACACCGAACTGATTGTCACCAAGGTCTGGTTCGACTATGCTTTCGGGGCTGTGCCGGAATGGCTGGAGCAAGCGCTGAGGACGTATCCCATGGATGTCTATCTGCTCACGTATCCGGATTTGCCGTGGGTGCCCGACCCGGCACGTTCCAACGGTTCTGATGAGATACGCATGGAACTTTTCCGGCGATACGAGGCGGAGATTCAGGCGCTTGACATCCCCTATAATATCATCCGTCACACCTGAGAGACGCAGAAAAAGGGTTATTTTGGCGTATAAAGAGACCTAAAAAGGCAGAAAATGCATTTTTTTGAAAAAAAGTTGCCAAAATATTTGGTCAATTCAAAAAAAAGCAGTACCTTTGCACCCGCTTTTGAAAAAGAAGCAACTATCCGGTGCGGTAGTTCAGTTGGTTAGAATACCGGCCTGTCACGCCGTAGGTCGCGAGTTCGAGTCTCGTCCGCACCGCAAAAAACACCCTCATGGGTGTTTTTTTGTGCGACGGACTTTCACTTCGCGAGTTCTTAGCCCCAAGGGGCACGATTATTGCGTTCCGCAATTTCCGAGTCTCGTCCGCACCGCAA
>JAFSLP010000101.1 GCA_017448345.1 Paludibacteraceae bacterium
GAACTCTCCGTCGAAACCCTGAACACTTTGACAAAATGAACATTGAGGATTATAGAGATTACTGCCTCTCGCTGGGCAGCGATGTAGAGGAGAAACTGCCGTTCACCATGTTCAAGAGCGGCGAGAACGTGCTTGTCTTCTATGTCTGCGGACACATGTTCGCGTTTCTGGACATCGACCATTACGGCATCGTGACGCTCAAATGCCAGCCGGAGCAGATAGACGAACTCAAGGCACGCTATGACTGCATCGGCAAGCCCTATAACGAATCCGCCAAATACTGGATAGGCGTGGACGCCAACGCAGCCGAAGAGGACTTGCTCCGCGACCTCACCCGCAACTCCTACGAAATCGTCAAAGCCAAATATACCAAGAAGTGATTAAAAATCACTATCTCCTTGCACAATTGAAAAAAAAGCAGTACCTTTGCACCCAAAATCAAAAACATGACTAATTCGGAATTTACCAAACGGGCAAAACGCTTCATGCGCGAACGTCTCAGCCTGACTGACTACACGGATGTGCAGGCGGCAAGTGCCAATATCCGCAGCAACATCCCTTTCCGCGGACCGAACATCTACATTCTCTTTGTGGCTATCGTCATTGCATCGGTCGGACTAAACGTCAACTCCATACCGGTCATCATCGGTGCGATGCTTAT
Source organism: Paludibacteraceae bacterium (assembly GCA_017448345.1). Classification (GTDB taxonomy): domain Bacteria; phylum Bacteroidota; class Bacteroidia; order Bacteroidales; family Paludibacteraceae; genus Colicola. The sequence continues at coordinate 662 of JAFSLP010000101.1, forward strand.
CTCGCCGCTCATGAGTCCGATTATCGGTTTCGGACTGGGCTTGGGCACCAACGACACGGACTTGCTTCTGGCGTCGCTCAAGAACCTTGGTATCATGTTTGTTATCAGCCTTTTGGCTTCGACGCTGTATTTTCTGGCTACGCCTCTGGAGACCGACAACCCGACCGAACTGCTGGCACGCACCAACCCTTCCGTCTATGACGTGCTGATTGCTTTCTTCGGCGGTATAGCCGGCATTCTGGAACTCTCGCGGAAGGAGAAAGGGACTGTCCTCTCCGGCGTGGCAATCGCCACGGCTCTGATGCCGCCGCTCTGCACCGTAGGCTATGGTATCGCGAACCTCAACTGGCATTATGCCGGCGGGGCGCTCTATCTCTTCTTTATCAACTGTATCTTCATCGCGCTGGCTACTGTCCTTGCCGTCAAATACCTGCATTTCCCGCAGGCGGTGGAGACGGAGGGCACGTCGTACCGCCGGATTATCAGTTACACGCTGCTGATTATCGTCGTGCTGGTACCCAGTTTCTTCTCTGCCTACAGTATCGTCCGCGAGAACCGCTTCACCACCGAAGCACGGCGTTTTGTCAAGGAAAATCAGGCAGTCGGCGGCACCTATATCTATGACTACAGCACGGATATGTCCGTCAAACCCTATACCCTCACGCTGCGGCTTGCCGGGGAGGCGCTGAGCACCGAAGCCCGCGCGCAGCTGTACGCCAACGCGGAGAAACATGGTATCTCGCATGCGCAAATCCTCTTTGCCGATGATGCGACGATAGAGGTCCGCCGGCTGAACGAGACGGAGGTCATGCACGACTGGCTGGCTTCCACAGAGGCGCAGTTGCGCCAACGGGAGGACTCTATCCGTTCGCTCAGACAGCAACTGGACGCTTATGAGGCGCTCGTCCTGCCCTCCGCACAAATCAGCGCCGAACTGCAGGCGCAATGGCCTGCTATCGACAACGTCACACTGGCGCGGGCGGACTCTGCGGTGCTGGTAGTGCTGACCGAGAAACAGCACACACCTCATACCCATCCGCTCGGCAAGGAAGAACTCGACCGGATGGAAGACTGGCTCTCCGTCCGTCTGCAGACCCCTTCCGTACAAGTAATCAAAATCAACCCTTGATAATAAATGACAGGATACAGGTAGGTAATAGGTAGGCAATACCCTTTACAATGACTAAAAATCACTAAGAATCACCAAGAACAACTAACGTTCAATTTTCGAACACAGCGTTCGAAAAAAAAATATTAAACCCAACGATAAAACATGTACGACCAACTGAAATTAGACAACCAACTCTGTTTCCTGCTCTATACGGCTTCGCGGCTGGTGGCAGGTGCTTATAATCCCTATTTCGAGCAATTGGGCATCACCTATCCGCAGTACTTGGTGCTCCTTGTCCTGTGGGAGAAAGACCATCAGCCGGTGAACGACATCGCCAAGCGTCTCCAACTGGAGACGAACACCGTGACTCCCCTCCTACAGCGCATGGAGAAAGCCGGGCTCATCGACCGCAAACGGGGCGAGAAAGACACACGACAACGCATCGTCTCGCTCACTGACAGAGCGGTCCGCATGCGCGAGCAAGCCAAGGACATCCCTGCCAACCTCAGCAAGGAGATTGCACGGTTTGTCCCCATTGACGACTTAACTGCCATTATCCCCGTCTTGGACAAACTGATACAAGGACTAAGAGCTAAACCGTAAATTTTTGTTACACAAAAAAAATATTAATTATTAATTATGCGAATCAGCAGTTGAGACAACCTCAAACAGTCTTCGCTTTTAAGTTAATTTTATGTGTTATTTTTATTAAAAATAGTTGCTCAAAAACTTGCATATCTCGTTGATTTTTAGTAACTTTACAGTCTAATAA
>JAFSLP010000102.1 GCA_017448345.1 Paludibacteraceae bacterium
ACTCTCCTTCTTCCTTATTTACTTTTCCCATCGGCCATAGCATGCCGTTGGGCGTCTCATTGCCGATCTGTACCCATTCGGGTTTGATACCGGCTTCCTTGAGAGTATAAAGGACATCGAGCGTGTGCTCGCGCACTGCTTCCAGCATCGTTTCGTAGTCGTAGTTTTGCCACGCAGCAGGAATGGTCTGGTGGCTGGGATCTGCAAAGAAATCCGAGTAATGGATATCAATCATGATCCGTTGCCCTTGTTGGGCTGCACGCTTGGCAAGGGAAAGCATGTCCTCTTTATTGCTCCATCCGGTAGTATGGTTTACCCAGACACGGAGTCGCACAGCGTTCATGCCCATCTCGCGCAACGTGGCTATACAATCGTCATGGAACATCGAATCATGCTCCATCTCGCTAAGCCAACTCAGATCAGCCCCTTTCGCCCATGAGCCACGCGGACTATCCGTCTTGTGATAACAACTACAGAATAGTCCGCAGACAAGGGCTATGAGAAGAATTTTCTTCATTTTATCCGATTTGAACTTCCGGATTAATCTTACGGATCAGACCTTTGAGGACATCTCCCGGACCGAACTCATAGAACTCCGTCGCACCGTCCGCAATCATGTTTTGCACGGACTGCGTCCAGCGAACGGGGGCTGTGAGTTGTTTTAGAAGGTTTTCGCGGATTATTTCCGGCTCTGTTTCTGCTTTTGCGGTCACGTTCTGGTAGATCGGGCAGAAGGGTTTGTGGAAGTCCGTTTTAAGGATGGCAGCTTTGAGATCTTCCGCAGCGGGCTGCATCAACGGGGAATGGAAAGCGCCGCCTACCGGAAGTCTCAACGCGCGACGTGCACCGGCTTCTTTCATGGCTACACAAGCAGCCTCGACAGCCTCCACTTCACCGGAGATAACAATCTGTCCCGGGCAGTTGAAGTTAGCGGCAACGACAACCCCACTCTGCTTTTTACAAATCTCATCTACCTGTTCGTCCGGCAGACCGAGGACGGCAGCCATAGTACCTGGGTTGGCCTCACAGGCAGCCTGCATCGCTTGCGCGCGTGCGGATACTAATAATAAGGCGTCCTCAAAACGCAAAGCGCCACATGCCACCAATGCGCTAAACTCACCAAGGCTGTGACCGGCGACCATGTTGGGTTTCTCGATGGTCAAAAGACGCTGTGCCACAACAGAATGCAGAAAGACGGCAGGTTGTGTCACTTTGGTCTGCTTCAGATCATCGGCTGTGCCCTCAAACATGACATCCGTCAGCGAGAAGCCAAGCAGCCTGTCGGCTGTTTGGCACATCTCGCGGGCTTCTGCATGTGCATCGTACATATCTTTGCACATGCCCGGAAACTGGCTTCCCTGTCCGGGAAAAACAAATGCTTTTGCCATATTATGCCATCAGACCTGCAACGAGTGCCAAAATTGCATAGAACTCAGGCAGAGCGCAGTAAATCATGGTGTTGGTCATTACATCATGGCCGGCTGCGATATTAGCAATACCGTTAGCCGCAGTCTGACCCTGACGGATAGCAGAAAGCAGGAAGACAATACCCATACCGATGCCCAGACCGAAGAGCAGAATCGGGTTGGTCTCCATCAGACCCTTCATCATCAGGAATGCCACGAATCCGTACAGACCCTGCGTAGCAGGAAGTGCAGAAAGAATCATGTAAGCCGATGATTTCTCTTTGTTCTTCTTCAAACCACCCTCAGCTGCATTAGCTGCAATAGTAGTTCCGTAAGCAGAACCAACGCCGGACAGACCCAACATGAGGCCAAGTCCAAGATAACCTAAAATTTGTTCCATAATAGTTTTATTGATTTTTATTGTTAATATTTTTCGTTATGACGTGATTACGAAATTACGTAATTACGATTATTTTTTAAACGGCTGATAGAGTTTGCCGGAGCCCTCGTAGCCTGCGTTTTTGAAGTACTCGACGAATGAGAGACGCAGCGGGTGAACAAACGCACCGAGACAAGCCATCAGCAAATTAAGGATGTGCCCAAAAGTCACGATGAGGATAAAACCTATCCATGTACCCACATTCGGGTTCTCGCCAAGCACTTGTGCGCCAAGTTGGTTGAAGGCAGCTCCCAACATTCCGCCCGCCAAACCAAGGGCATAGAGACGGATATACGAGAGTACATCGCCGAGGAGGCCGGTTGACATCTGGTACGTATCCCAAAGACCTGCGCCCACGTTAATCAGCGGATTGCGGCCCGGAGTGTTGAACACAAAGATGCCCAAGGCAGACACGGCGCCAATACCGATGAGCGTCCATTTGACGGTTTCGGTCGGTAGCGAGAAAGTCATTGCCAAGATAGCTGTACAAATACCTCCCACGATGAGCAACAACCATCCCCATGTAGAAACGGTGTTTTTGAAGCCGTCGCGTTTGGTATAAGAGATCGCTTTGATGGTCATGGCGAGGATGATATGTACGACACCTATAACAAGTGCCAGAACCATCATCACATCGTACTCTCCGATCTTACCATTTACACCCAAGTTATTGAACATCAATGCCTTTGCGCTCTCCGGGAACCACTCTGCGCGATAGATATCCACGCCAAAGAAGGTGCCCATGAGGTAACCCACCACAGTAGAACCGACACCGAGCGCCATGATGATGCCGCCCAGTCCATCGAACATTTCAATCTTCAGTTTGCCTTTGTAGATGAGGTAGCCGATGAGAGTGAGCATCAAACCGTAACCGCAGTCGCCAATACAGAGGGCGAAGAAGAGCAGGAAAAACGGACCGAGTATCGGCGTCGGGTCAAACTCATTGTAGTTCGGCCAGCCGTACATACCGGTTAACGGCTCAAAGAGTTTCACAAACCAGTTGTTATGTAACTTGATCGGCGTAGCATCTTCTTTCTCCGGATCGGTCTCTTCATAATAAACCTCTGCGGCAGCAAGCATTGCGTTCAGTTCGGGCTCTTTGTCAATCGGACAGAAGCCCTCAAAGAGACAGAGCGAACCTTCTGCGAGTTTGTCGGTTGAGAGCGTAACACGCTGCCAGTCAATGTTTTGACGGGCTTCTTTGAGTTGCTCTTTGAGATCCTCAATATTCGCAATTTGCCATGCCTCAATGCGGGCATTAGCAGCAGCGAGCAGACCTTTGAGGTTTTCTACTTCCTGCATGTACTGGGCAGCGGATTTTTCCGGCTGCGGGATTTCTGTAGCCTTGTCGAACAGTTCCGAGTTATCGATATTTCGAGATATCGAGTTATCGAGGTCTTTAGACGAGTTATCGAGGTTTACGAAATAAGTCTTACCTTCTTTCTCGGAGACTTTTATACCCCACTCTTCCTGGAAAACAGAAGTGCTGCAAGTGAAGAAACGAAGCGTGTAGCCGGCTTCTTTGAGTTGCTGGATACGTGCGGGATCGAAGTCACCCCATACTGCGGCTTGAGAAGCCGCTTGTCTGGCATCCGCAATGCTTTGTTCGATGTTAGCACGTTCTGCGAGCAGTTGATCCGGCGCACCTTGTTTGAGAAGACGACGCAGTTCATCCTCATGTTGGAGGGCTGCCTGAAGTTGCTCATCATCTTCGATGAGACCAGCGGCTTTCTGGGTAATATGCACTACGCCGAGGTCGCGGAGTTGCGTCAGGAATGGCTCATAATCACGATGGAACACCAAGAAGGTGTATTTCTTCATTTGCGTAATCATGCGTTACCCCCTTTCTTTTCTTCCGCGGCACGTGCTTCGGCTTCGCGTTTAGACTTAACGATCTTCTGGCTGGACTTGGAGAGGTTCTCTTCGTCTTCCATGAATCGTTTGATTTTACGTATAGCATCCTGATAACCAGGGATCTGTACTTTCTCAAAGAGGTTCACTTTCTGCGTCGTTTTCTTTCGTGCATACTCGAGCAGTTCCACTTTGCGACGTACGAACTCCTGGCGGATACCGACATCGGCAATGGCTTTGAGTTGCTCAAAACCATCTGCAAACCATTTGGGAGACGAGAAGAGCGAGAACTCTTTGGTCGAATAGACGACTTCATCCAACACAGGTACGCGCACGCCTGCGATCTTTTTAATAGACATGCGTACGTCGTCCACATGGATGAGCGAAGTGTCAAATTCGCCCCAAAGCGCAATCATCTGGTCGTAATCTTTGATGCGGCGCTCGACTTCCTGGTCCAGGTCTTCGAGTTCTTTCTTTGCC
>JAFSLP010000103.1 GCA_017448345.1 Paludibacteraceae bacterium
CCAAATACCATCCTCCTGAAATACTATTCCGATACCATTCAGTTACCACTACGCAGGGTGCTTGGCGAATTGGTTCTTTTTCGAAAAAAACATATAAAACCCCTTCGTTGTTTGCAGCCCTGCGGGCTAACGTATCTTTGGCTGTCTGTGTGTCTTGTTATGCAAGCATTCCAGCCCCGCAACCATCCAAACATACACCTCTACGAGCTTGCAAACACCAAAGGCAATAGACCCACAAAACAAGACACCCCCGCCCCCCTCTGTAAGGGGGAAAGTAAGCCAAAAATTACCCAAAATTAAAGAAAATTATTAAAAACGGCTAATTAAACGAATTATTTATAATTAGCTCAATTAGCACAATTCGCCGTTTATCAATGTTCGAAGATTGATTTTGGGGTAATTTTTGATAATTTTGGACCGATAAAAAAGAAAATGTTTTGTAGGTATTTTTCTTAACAGCAGAAGCAGAGTACGGATAAGACGGATTTAACGGAGAATTAAAAGACAAACAGGGTAAAGGCACGGTACGGTGACGTACGCGGTGCGAACGAGATGCGTTCCCGGCGGGATGGAAGGGCGATGGACGAGGGAAGGTGAGCTTCGCTAAATGATGGATTGAGCCGCTCGCAAGGTGAGCTGAATGATGGATTGTTGAAAGGAGAAAGGTGAAAGGAGAAAGGTGAAAGGTGAAAAGTGAAGGGGGGGGGGAAGAAAATGTTTTTTAGTTTTTTTCAAAAAACTCACTCTGAAATTTGCGTATGTGCGATTTTTGTTGTACCTTTGTACCGCAATTGAAAACGAACAACAAAAGCGCACATTTCTCTATGGAAATTTCATTACGGGCACAGTCCATGCCGGAGAGCCCGATCCGCAAACTGGCTAAATATGCCGACGAAGCCAAACTTGCCGGTGTACATGTCTATCATCTTAACATCGGCCAGCCGGACATACAGACCCCTCCGCAGGCACTGGAAGCGGTGAAGAACTTCAAACAGGATATCCTCTCTTACTCGCCCTCCCAAGGACTCAAATCGCTGCGGACCAAGATGGTCAGTTATTACGCCGATTACGGCATTGACCTCTCGCCGGATGAGATTATCATCACTTCGGGCGGTTCGGAGGCTATCATGTTCGCTTATATGAGTTGTCTCAACCCGGGCGACGAGATCATCGTCACCGACCCGAGTTATGCCAACTACATGGCGTTTGCCATCTCTGCCGGAGCTGTTGTCAAGTCCGTCAAGACGGACATCAAAAACGGCTTCAAACTGCCGCCGGTGGAGGAGTTTGAGAAACAGATTACTCCCAAGACGCGTGCCATCCTCATATGCAACCCCAACAACCCGACGGGGTATCTCTACACCAAACAGGAAATGCGGCAGATACGCGACTTGGTCAAGAAATACAACCTCTATCTCATCTCCGACGAGGTCTATCGCGAGTTCATCTACACCAAATCGCCGTATATCTCCGCCTGCCACTTGGAGGGGATAGAGAACAACGTCATCTTGGTGGACAGCGTGTCGAAGCGGTACAGTGAATGCGGTATCCGTATCGGTGCGCTCATCACGAAGAACAAAGCCGTACGCGAGGCGGTGATGAAGTTCTGTCAGGCGAGGTTGAGTCCCCCTCTGTTCGGGCAAGTGGTGGCGGAAGCGTCGCTCTCCACGCCCGAGGAATATATGCAGGAGGTGTATGACGAGTACCTGACCCGCCGTAATTTCCTCATCGACCAGCTCAACCAGATACCCGGTGTCTTTGCGCCTGCGCCGACGGGTGCCTTCTACGTCATGGTGGAATTGCCGGTGGATGATGTGGAGAAGTTCTGCAAATGGTGTCTGACGGATTTCACCTATGAGGGCGCGACTGTTATGATGGCACCCGGTACAGGTTTCTACACCAACCCCGAGGACGGACGCCATCAGGTCCGCATGGCATATGTGCTTAACAAAGAGGACTTGGGCAAAGCGATGATTGTCCTCCGCAAAGCCCTCGAAGCCTATAACGAGAAATGAACAAATGACTAAATAAATGACCAAATGGTAAATGACAAAATGGTAAATATCAAATATGTCGGCTGTGATGACGCCGAGTTGGATTTGTTCGAGAGCCAGTACGAGCTGCCGGAAGGCATGTGCTATAACAGTTATGTGGTGCTCGGGAAAGAGAAAGTGGCAGTGATGGACGCGATGGATGCGCGTTGCTGCGAGGAGTGGTTGAAGAAAGTAGAAGAGACGCTTGGCAACCGCCAGCCGGACTACCTCGTCTGCCAGCACATGGAGCCCGACCACAGCGGTTCGATGGGGGCTTTCCTTGCCCAATACCCGGAAGTGACGGTTGTGTGCTCCAAGCAAGCCGTGGTGATGATGAACCAGTTCGGCATCGAGGCAAAGAACGTGCAGGTGGTAGCCGAAGGGCAGACGCTTGACCTCGGCGGACTGACGCTGCAGTTCATCGCTGCGCCGATGATTCACTGGCCCGAAGTCATCATGACCTACTGCCCGGAGGAGCAGGTGCTTTTCTCTGCGGACGGCTTCGGTAAGTTCGGTGTCTATCACGCCGACGAGGACGACTGGGCATGCGAGGCACGCCGCTACTATTTCAACATCGTCGGCAAATACGGCATGCAGGTTGCTAATGTGCTGAAGAAATTGGCGGACAAGCCCGTGAAAACTATCGCCCCGCTGCACGGACCGATGCTCGAAGGCGAAAAGAAAGACGAGGCGCTGCGCCTGTATTCAATCTGGAGCGCCTACGGCGTGGAGACCGAGGGGGTGCTGGTAGCCTACGCTTCCATCCACGGCAACACCCGCCGTGCCGCAGAGCAACTCGCAGAAATACTCAAGAGCAAGAACGCCGGCAAGGTGGCTATCACCGACCTTAGCCGTGACGACATGGCGGAGGCTATCGAGGATGCCTTCCGTATGAACAGACTCGTCCTTTGCTGCGCTACCTATGACGGTGACATCTTCCCGCCGATGCACATGTTCCTGCACAAACTGCGTCTGAAAGGTTACCAGAACCGCCGTGTGGCGCTGGTGGAGAACGGCTCATGGGCTCCGCAAGCGGTCAAGGTGATGCGCGAAATGCTCTCCGGATGCAAGAACGTGGAGATAGTTGAACCCACCGTGACTATCCGTGGTGCGCTCAAACCTGCACAGACCGCTGAACTGGAAGCCCTTGCCGATGCCCTGTTGGCGTAAGTGCATGACCATAAACCGCAGCACTCCATGACACAGACAATCTATTTCGCAGGAGGATGTTTCTGGGGAACCGAGCATTTCTTCCAACAGATACATGGTGTCCTCCATACCCGGACGGGCTTTGCCAACGGCAGAGAGGACATGCCAGCTCCCAGTTATGAGCAGGTCTATACCGACACCACCGGCTATGCCGAAACGGTGTTCGTGGAGTTTGACGATGAGCAAGTGTCACTGGCTTTTCTTGTCCGGCTGTTCTTTGCCGCCATTGACCCGCTTTCGCTCAACCGGCAGGGACATGACACAGGCACCCGTTACCGGACAGGGGTGTATTATACCTCGGAGGAACAAAAGGCGGTTATTGAGGCTGTTTTCGCAGAGGAGCAGAAGAAATATACGGAACCGATGCAGGTGGAATTGTTACCGCTGAGGAATTATTATCCTGCCGACGAGTACCACCAGAATTATCTGACGAAACACCCGGACGGCTATTGCCATCTGCCCCTCCAGCTTTTCCGCTGGGCTAAAGAGCAACGGATGTGAACAAAAAAGAACCGCCCGGAAAGGCGGTTCTCTTGTTATCCGCTATGTATGGCGGATAGCGGGATAGGGGATTATTCCATGGTGTCTTCCATCGAGTCACCGACAATCTTGCGGTAGAGCTCTTTGGGGTCGGTGGCTTTGCGGATAATCTCATGCAGGTCCTCGATCTTCACGCGGTCCTGTGTCATGGTGTCGCGGTAACGGACAGTGACGCAACCGTCTTTCTCCGTGTCATGGTCGATGGTGATACAGAACGGCGTACCTACTGCATCCTGACGGCGGTAACGCTTACCGATAGAGTCTTTCTCATCGTATGCGACCTTGAAATCGAACTTCAGTTCGTTCATAATCTCGCGTGCCTTCTCGGGCAGACCGTCTTTCTTGACAAGCGGCATGATACAAGCCTTGACAGGAGCGAGTACCGGCGGCAAGTGGAGTACGACACGTGTGTCGCCGCCTTCCAGTTGCTGCTCCTCATAAGACGAACACATCACAGAGAGGAACATGCGGTCCACACCGATAGAGGTCTCAATGACATACGGAGTGTAGGACTGGTTGAGCTCCGGATCGAAGTACTCAATCTTCTTTCCGCTGTATTTGGCGTGCTGCGAGAGGTCGAAGTTCGTGCGGCTATGGATACCTTCCACCTCCTTGAAGCCGAACGGCATGAGGAACTCGATATCCGTAGCGGCGTTGGCGTAGTGCGCCAGTTTCTCGTGGTCGTGGAAACGGTATTTCTCGTCGCCTAAGCCCAGCGCTTTGTGCCAGCGGAGGCGGAACTGCTTCCAGTGCTCGAACCATTTGAGTTCCTCGCCCGGACGCACGAAGAACTGCATCTCCATCTGCTCGAACTCACGCATACGGAAGACGAACTGACGGGCTACGATCTCGTTGCGGAAAGCCTTACCGATCTGCGCAATACCGAAGGGCACTTTCATACGCCCGGTCTTCTGTACATTGAGGAAATTGACAAAGATACCTTGTGCGGTCTCCGGACGGAGATAAATCTTCATCGCACCGTCGGCGGTAGAGCCCATCTCGGTCTGGAACATCAGATTGAACTGGCGCACGTCGGTCCAGTTACGGGTGCCGGAAATAGGGCATACAATCTCCTCGTCGAGGATAATCTGCTTGAGTTCGGCAAGGTCGTTGTCGTTCATCGCCTTGGCGAAACGTGCGTGCAATGCTTCGCGTTTGGCGATGTGCTCTTTGACGCGCTCGTTGGTAGCTTTGTACATGTCCTCGTCGAAGGAGTCACCGAAGCGCTTGCGGGCTTTCTCTATCTCTTTGGCGATCTTGTCGTCGTACTTGGCAATCTGGTCCTCGATGAGGACATCCGCGCGGTAGCGTTTCTTGGAATCGCGGTTGTCAATCAGCGGGTCGTTGAACGCGTCCACGTGTCCCGAAGCCTTCCATGTAGTCGGGTGCATGAAGATAGCGGCATCGATGCCGACGATGTTCTCATGCAGCAGCGTCATGGAATCCCACCAGTAACGTTTGATGTTATTCTTCAGCTCCACGCCGTTCTGACCGTAGTCATAGACCGCGCCGAGTCCGTCGTAAATCTCGCTGGACGGGAATACAAAGCCGTATTCCTTGCAATGGGCGACGATTTTCTTGAATGTTTCTTCTTGTGTCTGTGCCATAATTATTTATGATTTAACTATTTACCTATGGGGTCCCCGGAAATTTTAATTTCTGGGGAGAGCGGAGGCAGGAGTTGCCCGCCGATTTAGCGGAGCGGTATCGGCTATCGCACACTCCTTGCCGAACGCGAGTGCAAAGTTACTGCTTTTTTTGCAAATATGCAAATAAAAATGCAATAGTGGCACAAATTTTGTGAATTAAGAATTAAAAATTGAAAATAACGAATGCCATTATGAAGAAGATTTTAACTTTTGCGTTGGCTATGGCATTGGCGTCAGTGACCGCCAACGCTTGTATGAAGAAGAGCAGTCATCAGCTCTCCTCTGTCGGCACTGAGCCGTTGACGGTTCTGGTGATGGACACGACTCATGCGCTGCTGGACGGTGCAGAAGTGCGTGCCGGCAAACAGGTCTTCCGCACATCTTGGGACGGAAGGGTAGTGCTCAAACCGGAGCAACTGGCAGGTGTCAAATCCATCAGTGTGAGCTGCAATGGCTATAAAGGGCTTACTATGAAAGATTACAAGTCCGAGACAGCGAAAGGCAATGTACTGCTGTTCTCGCTGACTCCGAAACCTGTCAAACCCGGCAGAGAAACCATAGAAAGCGGTGTTTCATTGAGCCGCAGTTTAGGTTCGGAGCATGTGTTATACAAGACGATGACTGCTATGCCGGCTCCGCTGCCGGACGCTGCTATGCCGATGGCTGCCACGATGGATTATGAAGCGTCTGTCATGGAAGAGGCTGCTATGGAAGCGGATGTGTCTGTAGGATATGGCATAGCCAATGGTGTGCAAGCAGGCAAACTGACGGCAGGAGAGGTAAACGATTTCGCCAAATGGAATCTCTGGTACCGTGTGATGGACGAGAGCTACAAGCAATATGCAGGCACATGGCAGATAGCTCCCCGTCACCGCTATTCCGTGCAGGTGGTGGACAAGCATGGTTATCCTATTGCCGCGCGCGCCGTGAGCCTGCTGGATAACAGCGGCAACACCCTCTTCCAAGCCGTGACGGACAATACCGGCAAGGCGGAGCTGTGGTACCAGCTGCTCGGGAACAACCTCTGCGGCAAACATACGGATTTCTATATTCAAGTGGATGACCAAAAGCAGGTGGCGAAACAATGGGCGGAGGGCGGTAATACGTTCGAGTTCGACGAGCCCTGTTCAAATGACCAAATGGTAAATGACCAAATGGTAAATGACCAAACGGTCAATGACGTGGATGTGGTCTTTGTGTTTGACGCTACGGGTTCGATGGGCGACGAGCTGCGGTATCTGCAGGCGGAGATGAAAGATGTTATCGCGCGTGCCACGGAAGCTACCGGCGGTTTACATATTCGTACGGGTGCAGTGGTCTATCGCGACCACGGAGACGAGTACCTGACGCGTATCTCGCGTCTGAGTGATGACCTCAGGACAACCCAAGAGTTCATCGACAAACAGGAGGCGAACGGCGGCGGTGACTATCCGGAAGCTATGCCGGAAGCCCTGATGGCAGCACTGAACAGCGCAGGGTGGGATAGTGACGCGCGTGCACGCATAGCGTTCCTTATTTTAGATGCGCCCTGCCATCAAGACAGCGCAACTGTCGCCCTGCTGCACGAGCAGATATTGAATGCGGCGGCGCTGGGCGTGCGAATCGTTCCGGTGGTGTGCAGCGGACTGGACGAAAGCGGAGAATACCTCATGCGTTCCATGGCATTAGCCACCAACGGCACGTCGTTCTTCCTGACGGACGACTCAGGCATTGGCAACCCGCATCTCAAACCGGCGACCGACAGCCTGAAGGTGGAGCACCTCAATGACATGTTAGTGCGTACCATCGTGGAGTTCAGTTATATGCCGGATTGCACCGGACACTGGCACCAAGAGCAGATAGACCGGATAGAAGAAGCGTTTGTGCCTAACCCCTTCAGCCCGGAGGAACTGGTAGCAGACCCGACCATCCCGCACGGACCAACGACACTCTATCTGTTGGATATTAGCGGCAAACTGATTACGATATACAACGGAGAACTGGAATATGCAGGAGATTCGCAGTTGGCGGGATTAGGTCTGCATCTGACCACAGGAGTCTATTTCATCAAAGCCAATATAGACGGAAAGTGGTACACGAAAAAGATTCTCGTGCATTAAAAAACAAGTGCCAAAATAAGAAAAAACGTCCGTTCGGGCGTTTTTTTTGCTTTTTATTTGCGTATGTCAAAAAAAAGCAGTACCTTTGTCCCCGATTTCGCGCGTTCCGCGCTGCGGGTAGTAGTTCAGCCCGGTTAGAATGCCTGCTTTGGGAGCAGGAGGTCGTGAGTTCGAATCTCGCCTACCCGACAGGGAGCCCGCAAAGGCTTCCTTTTTTTTACCAAATGATTTCTATGCGTATGAAATATAAGGCACTGTTCATAGATATAGATGATACGCTGCTCGATTATGTACCTTGCTGCCGTGAGGCGTTTGAAGCGGCTATGCCGGAGCACCCCGAGTATTTTGATACGTTCTTCCGGATATCAGGCCGTTTGTTTTCCGAGGCGAAGCACGGCAAACATACCATTGCAGAAGTGATGGAGCTCTATCCGCAGGAGTTCATTGCCACCATCGGTTATCCGGCAGAAGCAGTAGAGCCGTTCAAGCACGCGTTCCGTGAAGCATGGGGAAAGACGCACACTTTGGTGGAAGGAGCAGAAGAGACGCTTAACGCCCTGAGAGACAGAGGCTACCGCCTCTTTGCCGCCAGCAACAGTTTCGGTCATCTGCAGCGCAGCCGGTTGCGATATGCCAGTATTCTGCACTATTTCGAAGACACCTATATATCCATGGATATCGGTTATGACAAGCCGGATATCCGTTTCTATGAAGAGGCGCTGCGCCGCTGCGGGTTGCAGCCGTCCGAGGTATTGATGGTGGGCGACAGTCTGACCACGGACATTATAGGAGCCGCGAATGCCGGTCTGGACACCTGTTTCTTTGCCCGGCGAGAGCCCGACGAGAGGTCGTGTTCTACATATGTGATAAAAGAATTAAACCAATTATTGCAGATTATATAACCTGTAACCAAACACTTTTTCCTATAAAATGCAGAAAAATGACACGAATGCTTGCGTATGTCATTTTTTTTTTGTACTTTTGCAGCGCAAAAGAGTGCGTAATAAATAATCAAAACTAATCAATATGAAAAAATCACTGTCTTGGATTGTGGTACTTGGTGTACTGGCAATCATCGCCCTTTGGGTAGTAAACGTGTACAATGGTCTGGTAGAGCAAGAGGAGACCGTCGAGTCTGCTTGGTCCCAAGTGGAGAACCAATACCAGCGCCGTGCTGACCTTGTGCCAAATCTGGTAGAGACGGTAAAAGGTTACGCCAAGCATGAGGAGGAGACTTTTGTCGGTGCTATGGAGGCTCGTGCCAAAGCTACGCAAATCACCATTGACCCGTCCAACGTCACTCCTGAGCAACTGGCTGCATATCAGTCTGCACAAGGCGAGTTGTCCCAAGCATTAGGCAGACTGATGGCTGTGGCGGAGAATTATCCCGAACTGAAAGCGGCACCCCTTTTTACCAACCTGCAGGCACAGTTAGAAGGCTCGGAAAACCGTTGTACACTAGCCCGTCAGCAGTTCAATGAAGAGGCAAAGAAATTTAATCAAGATGTACGCCGTTTCCCGGGTAACATCATAGCTTCTATCTTCGGATTCGAGAAGAAACCGTATTTCGAGGCGGACGAAGAAGCCAAACACGCTCCTAAAGTACAATTCTAATATTTCCATTGTTATATGGCAAACACCAAACAAGAGATCATTGACGAACTCAAATCATTGCTCGAGAAGGACGTCACGGACATCAAAGAGCAAGTGGACCACCTCAAGACGCAGTTCTACCGCGACGCAGCCGAGGAAGGCGAGGGCGCAGAGATAAGCCCTGAAGATGCGGAGAGCGCAGCGCAACTGGAAGCGCAATTCAAAGAGTTGCTTTCGCAATACAAGACCCGCCGCGCAGAGATAGCAGCCGCCCAAGCCAAAGAGCAGGCGGACAATCTCGCCCGCAAGCAGGCAGTGCTGGACGAGATGAAGACCCTGTCCGAAGGCGAGACCGACGGCGTGATGGCTAACCTGCAGCGCATGCGTGAACTACAGGCGGAATGGAAAAACATCGGTCCGGTGGCTCCGGAGAAAGTGCAGGAGTTGCGCAAAGCATACCAGCGGTACCAAGAGCAGTTCTATGACATGGTGAAAATCAATATCGAGCTGCGCGACTTGGATTTCAAGAAGAATCTGGAGTTAAAGACCCTTCTTTGTGAAGCGGCAGAGCGTCTGCAGAACAACGAGAACATCATCGAGGCAAGCCGCTCGCTGCAGCAGTTACACGACGAGTGGGCGGAGATAGGTCCGGTGGCACGTGAGTTACGAGAGGATCTATGGAACCGTTTCAAAGCGGCTTCGACGCTTATCAACAAGAAGCATCAGGCATATTTCGATGCGCTGCACGAGAAAGAACAAGCCAACCTTGCACGGAAACAGGCAATCATCGAACAACTGAAAGAGCTGAACGAGCCGATAGTAAACGGCGAACCGCTGAGTGCCAAGCAATGGGAAGAGAAATCGGAAAAGATACAAGCACTGCAGGAAGAATGGCGTAAGATAGGTTTTGCCCCCAAGAAATTCAACCAGTCGGTATATGATGCATATCGTGCCGAGTGCGACCGTTTCTTCCATACCAAGACCGAGTATTTTAAGGAGATGCGCGATACCTTTGCCTCCAACCTTAAGCACAAACGTGCCCTTGTAGAGCAAGCCAAGGAGGTAAACAACGGACTCTCGCAGCAGATGGAAGCCGGTGAAGTAAGCCGCGACCAATGGGACGAGATGACGAAGAAGATACAAGACCTGCAGGCGGAATGGAAGACAGTGGGCGTGGTAGCACGCAAGTATTCCGACGAGGTCTGGAAACAGTTCTCGGAAGCATGCGACGCCTTCTTTAACGCCAAACGCGAGGCAGCCAAAGAATCACGTATCGAACGCCAGAAGACGAAAGCGGCACACGCCGCCCGCGTGGCTGTCAGCCAAGGTGCCGAAGGACTCCGTCATATGCGAGACAGGCTGCAGCAAGAGATAAAAACAGCGGAGAACAACATCCTGTTCTTCACTGCTAAATCCAAAACAGCCAACAAACTCGTGGATAGTATGCAGAAGAAGATTGACGAACTCAAGAAACAACTGGCAGAAATCCAAGAGCGCATAGACGCCGAAGAGTAACAAACTGTCTGTCCGGGCAATGAAATACGAAATCTGATGTCTGAACTCATTGATTATAAGGGGGTCGAGATTCGTCAGGCAGACCAAATCGTCCTGCACGATGTGAATGTGACTGTTCGCGACGGGGAGATGATTTATCTGCTGGGCAAAGTGGGCAGCGGCAAATCATCGTTCATGAAGACCATCTACGGTGCTCTTCCTATCGCTGACGGCACTGCCCGTGTGCTGGATTATGACATGCGCCGTATCCGTCGCGGCAAACTGCCGTACCTTCGCCGCAGGCTTGGTATCATCTTTCAGGACTACCGCTTGCTGACAGACCGTTCCGTGGAGGACAACCTCCTGTTTGTTCTCTCCGCTACGGGGTGGAAAGACAAGAAACTGATGCGCAATCATGTGCGCGAAGTGCTGGAGCAGGTGGGGATGGAAACCAAGGCATACAAGAAACCGTACGAGTTGTCCGGAGGCGAGCAGCAACGCGTGGTGATAGCCCGAGCGCTTCTCAATTCGCCGGAGATTATCCTTGCCGACGAGCCTACCGGTAATCTGGACGCCGGTACAGGACGGGAAATCATGGATTTGCTCTATTCCATCAGCCAAGCAGGAATCACAGTGCTGATGAGCACGCATAACCTGTTATGGCCGGAGCAGTTCCCCGGAAAACGATGGCTGTTTGAGAACGGAGTAATAGAGGAGAAAGAGTAGAGATGACAATCAACGAAGCACAAGACGAGATTATCGAAGAGTTTTGCATGTTTGACGACTGGATGGAGCGGTACCAACTGCTGGTCGATTACGGGAGAGAACTGAAAAAGAACCCCTTCCCGGAAGCAGACAAAACGGATACAAACAAGATAGACGGCTGTCAGTCCACCGTATGGTTCACCGCCCGGTACGACGACGGCAAGATTTACTATAACGGCGATTCGGAAGCGCTGCTGGTGAAAGGTATTGTAGCCCTTCTCCTGCACGTGCTGAGCGGACATACGCCGCAGGATATCATCCACGCAGACCTTTATTTCATTGACCGTATCGGATTGCGCGAACATCTGAGCCCCACGCGCAGCAACGGAGTAGCCGCTATGCTCAAGCAGATGCGGTTGTATGCTCTGGCATACGCTAACAAATAAGCGATGGAACTACCTATTTACCTTGTTGGATATATGGGCGCAGGCAAAACGACTGCGGGCAGAATGCTGGCTGAGAAACTCGGCTGGCATTTTGTGGATTTGGATGAAGCATTCAAAGAGATCCACGGTCTTTCCACTGCGGACTATATTCGCCGATACGGAATAGAAGATTTCCGCAAGAAAGAGAAATACGTAGTGGAAGATTTGGCAGACCAAGTGCCGTTTGACAAGATTATCTACGCCACAGGCGGCGGTTACCCGTGCTGGGAAGACAACATGGAATGTCTGCGCGAGTTGGGCACCAGTATCTATATCCGCTGGAAGCCGGAACATCTGGCGAAGAGGCTGAGCCTGACGGATTTGAGCGAACGTCCTGTATTGCAGGGGCGCACGGAGGAAGAACTGCTGCAGTTCATTGCTCCGCAGTTACAGGCACGTGAGCCTTTCTATCGCAAGGCGCACCATACTTTGGATGTAGAGGTTTGCGATGAGCAGTCCGACGAATGGATTGCAGAAGAGTTATACCGGTTTATCAGGGGATAGACTTCCCTAATCAGTATTCCCAGTCATCATTATTCTTCCAGACGATGCGGCCGTTCTCAATGGTCGCCAGCGGGAAGACAGAAGAGAAGGGTGGTTCCACCGTTTGCAGGAGGTGCCACTCCTTATTATATATGCGCGCGCATGAGGAACACTGCGGCGCACAAGAGGTCATTACGACAAGAATCGAGTCCGCTTCATATATCTCCAGCGTAGTGCTGTCGGTCAGCTCGATGCGTGTGTAGGGACCTCCATCCGAAGCTACAACCTCCGGATGACCGGAGAGACGGAGCAGATTCATGATATACAGCTTGCCGAGGTTCTCCTCCGGGAAAAGAGAGAGCGCGCACGCGCAAAGAAATATTATCAGCAAAGAACGGAAGTTTCGCATTCAGACTGTTTTGTTTTCAATCAACACTACCGCGTAGGCGGCTATACCTTCTTTACGTCCGACAAACCCGAGATGTTCGGTTGTTGTGGCTTTGATGTTCACTTGGCTGGGCGTGACGTCCATCACTTCGGCAAGACAGGTTTGCATCCGTTCGATAAACGGATTCAGTTTTGGTGCTTGTGCGCAAATGGTAATGTCACAATTCCCCAACTCATATCCGGCATTATGGAGCATGGTTATCGTGCGGCGAAGAAGGATTTTTGAATCGATGCCCTCGTATTCGTTGCCCTTCGTGTCCGGGAAATGATAACCGATATCGCGCATTGCTGCAGCACCGAGCAAGGCGTCACAGAGCGCGTGAATGACTACATCGGCATCCGAGTGCCCCATCAGGCCGTATTCGTACGGCACCTCAATCCCCCCTAACCACAGTTTGCGGTCAGGGGAGAATTGATGTACGTCATATCCAAAGCCTATTCTCATGTCTTTGGGCTTCCGATTTATTTCTTTCTCTTGTTGTCCACCAGATCCTTGATTCCGTAGAGGTCGAATCCGAGGGTGAAACGCATGGTCTGGTCAAGCGGGTTGGAGGGAGCCAAGCCGATGCAGTAGGACACATCCAGCGTAACGATAGAGAGGTGGAAACCGGCACCGACGGTGATGTAGTTACGGTTGCCTTTGTAGTAGTTCTCGTAGCTGTAACCGAGGCGTGCGAAGAACTGCTTGTTGTACGAGTACTCGATGCCGGCACCCCAGCGCACTTCGTTAAACTCCTCTTTGGCACCACCCGGAGCGTCAGCGAATGACATGAACCATCCTCTTGCGGAGTTGATGCTGTTATACCAGTTTCTGAGCTCGTCGCCTTCCAGCGGATTGCCGTTCTCGTCCTTGGCAAATCTTGACAGACGGGTAGGAACCAGCATCTTGTTAGCCTCCAAGTTGAAGGTCAGGAAGTTGTATTTGTTCAGCGGCAGTTCGTATCCTGCACCGATATTCATGCTTGCAGGGATAAAGTTGCTGCGGTCGTCTGTATATGCCATCTTTCCGCCGAGGTTCTTGAGCGAGAAACCGAGGTTGAAATGGCTTGTACCCATCGGCAACTCAATCGGTTGGCGGTAGAAGAGGGCGATGTCGGCAGCAGCCGTCACAGCTGCGTGCATGTTCTGGTCGCTTCCGGTGGTGGAGTTCTGGCTCTGACCGTTGTTGAGGTCGGAGTAGAGCAGGCGGATAGCTACAGACATGGACACGTACTCGTGCAGTTTGCGGAAATAACTGAGGTCCAGTACCCACTCGTTCGGACGAACGGTTCCTAAATCGGGATTGCTCTCGGTGGAGAGGGTCACATCACCCATCGAGAAATAGGTGAAGCTGGCACCGATACCACCGGCAAGGTCGCCGAAGTTATAGAAACCGGCGAGGTAAGCGAGGTCGATGTCGCCTACCAGTTTGCGCAACCAAGGAGTGTAGTTGGCGGTGATTCCGCCTTTGGAATACATGTAAGCGTACTTGGCGGGGTTCCAGTACTGCGAGTTAAAATCCGCGTCTGTAGCCACACCTACGTCACCGAGACCGGCTGCACGGGCATCCGGCGCGATAGACAGCGACGGCATTGCCGTAATCAGCGGGTTCATGGTGTCGTCCACCGGTGCATGTGCGCTTACTGTAGCTGCGCATAATACGGCAGCGAATGAAAGAAGAAGTTTTTTCTTTGCCTTTCGGGCGTAATTCATTTCGTGTTTCATTTGTTGTGTTATTGTTTTTAGTTATTATGGATTCGTTTTTATTCAATCGATTTGCTTCATAGGCTGTTTCATTTTTTCATTTATCAATTCAGTTATTTGGTTACTATTATCTTTCCGGCAGCCGTGCTGAACCGGCTGGTAGCGGATTTGATTTTCACATTATATATATATATACCCGGCATCAGGCGCAGTTCCGCCAGATTGATGGACACATCGTCCGGGTTGCTCTGCGTATGGCTGAATACCATCTGTCCGCCGGTGTTGAAGAGGTATATCTCTGTCTGCAGCAGTTCGTCGGGTTGGTCATAGTTGACCACAAGCCGTACGATGCCGGACTGAGGAGCGGGGTTGGGGTAGGTGGTTACGGAGCAGATGGACGGGTCAATGCCTGCCTCCACCACGAAGTTAAGCGTCTGCGTCGTGCTGTTGTTCAGCAGGTCCCACGCACGGAAGGTGAGGCTGTGCGGTCCGTCAGGCAGGGACTCCATCATAAAACTTACCTGTCCGGCTTGGTAACTATTGTCGGCTGCTGTGAAATATTCGTTAAGCGAATAAATCATCTTGGGGTCATCGTCCACCACCAGCATCAGGTCATGACCTATACCGGCTCCTGCGGTGTTGATGCCATTGTCATCGTACAGGTCGGCGAAGAAACGCGGAGTGGCGTAGGTCTTGTCTCCGTCGCGGAAGGCTTTGCTGTTCAGGTATATCTGCATCTGCGGTCCCACGGTGTCCACGGTCAGGACGGAGCCTGTGCCGCCGAGGATGAAGTCCTCGTGGTGTCCCACTGCCTCTGCCGTCTCCTGCGAGTCGGTGGTAACGGCATAATAGACGATACGTCCGTTGCCGTAGTTATAGCGGATGTCTTTGGGTACCATGAAGGTGTAAGCGAACTTGCCGTCTTTCACGTCCGTTGAGCCGGAGAAGATGGTGCTGGGGTAGTCGTTGTACGCCAGTTCCCGTGCCTCGTCTGTCTTGTCATCGTTATCGCGGGTCTTGATGACCTGCATTTTGTCGTAGATGGTGATAGCTACTTTGCCGTTGAAATCCGAGACGAGGTTCCTGTCCTCGTCAATCACTTGCCCTTCCACACGCTGCACGCTCAGCGCATTAAGGGTGTCGATGTCGGTCAGGGTCTCTATCTGGTAGTCGGTCGGATAGTTGAGCCGCATAGCCGGGTCGCCTAACAGCACATATGCCATTTTGTTGGAATCATTGCCGAGCTTCTTTTTGGCTGCCGCCACTGCTTCACCCACTGTGTTATCATAATGGAACACGTTCGAATGTCCGAACAGGGTGTCACACACAGCGCGGTTGAGATCGGTGTTCGGTGAGGCATAGACGGTCCGTGTGGCTGCCAGAATACCGATTGCGCCGCCGTTGGGATTGAGCACCGCCGCTTCCGCTGCACTTCGCTTGCCTGCGTCGCATTGCGCAAAATTGCAGGTGGCGAACAGCCAGAAAGCCAGATTGCGGTTGGTCATGTTCTCTATGTCTTTGAGATTAAGGATGGACTCATTGGTGATGGAGTTGTATCCGCCGTGACCGGAATAGTCGAAGAACAGCGCACCGCTCTTGAGGAGGTTGGTCAGTCTGTTTTTCGCCAAGGGATAACTCTCTCCGCTGGCGTTGACCTCCTGTGGATAGGCATCCAGATAAATCTTGTTGACCACAAAATCGGGGTTCTGCACCCGCACGCGTTCGGCACTGCCTTCCGCTGTCTCGGTGTGGGTGCCGTGTTCGCCGTCATCGGCAAGGAAAACCAGTTGGTTCTTCCATTTGCCGGTATCTTCGTTGCGGATATAGCGAATCAGTTTGTCCACGGTGGTGCGTGCCTCGTCGAGGTTATAGACCGGCAGCCTGCCTACGCCTATATCCATCACGCCTTGCGTGTCGCTCAATCCTTCTTCGTCATCAAGGAAACCGAAATAGTCATCCGTTGCATAGGCGTTTACTTCGTTTTCCGAGTCTTGGGCTTGGTAGGTCAGCAGCAGGGACACGCCGGAGTTGGGTAGAATCTTCCTGTTGTCGAAGGTGCCGTGCCCCATCAGCAGCAGCCATCGGGGTTTGGCTATCGCATTGCCGTCTGCGCGGTCGTAGAGCATCTTCATCAGCCATCGGTAGGCACTGGCATCCGGTGTGCCGGACGAGAACTCGTTATAGACCTGCTGGTCGGTCACCACCGCCCACGTAATACCTTCTTTGGTTTCGTGAGCCTTTGCCAAGTCTTCGGCGGTTGCCTCATAGCCTTCCGGACAGATGATGACATAATCGATGTTGCTCAGTCCGTGCAGGTTCTGGTTCTTCACTTCGCCCACCACGGTTGCACGGGAGAAACTGCTTCCGCCGGGGTTGACGGCTACGTACTCATGAATACCGTCCGCCTGTGTGCCCACCCAGCTCACTTCGCCGTCTGTGTATATTGCCGGCACGCGTTGGATGGAGGCAAGGTCGGTAATGTCCCATATCTGGGTGCTTGCGGAGGCGTTCGCCAGATGGAAACGTACAGGAGTATCGCTGAGATAGTTGACGGTGGTGCGCACGGGCATCCAAGAGCCTGTCATGCGCAACTCGCTGGGGGTCGTTATCTCGATATAGTTGAGCCATCCTAATGCGCCGGATGTGCTGTTCTGAAACGTCAGTTGCACGGTCTGTTTGCCGGCTGTGCCTGTGCTGCGGGTCTGCATCGAGCCTTTGCAGCCGAAGGTGTAGAAATCGGGAGTGGCGCGTATATATACGCTCTGCTGGCCGTTCCCGTTGAGGTTCATCAGGAAATACGACGGGTTGGATGAGAAGGCAGCCACCTCGGCATAGACGGTGTTCGCCTCCCCTTCGATGGCGTTGGGCGTCTTGAACGAGAACGAACGGCTCTGGTTGGCGTTGAACTGCTCGCCGTAGAATGTCTGTCCGCCGCCGGACACGCCTGCACGGTCTATCAGATTGAGTGAATCGACATCATGGGCATCGTAATGGATGTACCGGCTCACGTCTGTCGGGGTGCCGCTCACGGCAGCGCTCTGAGGGAAGGCAAGCTGCTCACCGGCATTGTCGCTGAGCAGATAATAGCCGTAGTTGGAGTAGGTGTTGCGGGTGTGGACAAACCGGCTGCCGTCGTATCTCCAGCTTATCGGACCTTGCGCCCAGAACAGGATGTAGTCCTCGCCGGTATAGACAGGCACTTGCGGCAGGTCGTCTATCTTACGCTGGGTGAAATCCTGCGTCAGCTGTCCGCCTCCGTACCCGTACACACGCACTTGCTGCGGGTCGAGACCCGCGGAACGCAACTCGCTGAAACTCATCCGGCACACGCCGCTCTCGCTCACGCGAATCTTTACCCATTTGCCCTCTGCCAGTACGGAGCGGCTCGCGTACGAATGGATGCCTGCCTTGACAGGAAGGAAGCATGCTGCAAGCAACAATAGGAACAGATATCTTCTCATTTGATTTTGCAATATAATTTCTCTTCGCCGTTAATGACGGCTCGTATTATTTCTTCTTTCTGCACGGGGCGCGGTGCCTGCGCGCGTTGGATATAGATGAGGTCGCCCTGACGGATGGTCATCACACGGCTGGCTTCGGCTATCGCTTCTTCAGGGGATGTCACCAGCTCTCCGCCTGCAAACTCTTTGCCCTGCAAGGTGGGGCAGGGAACCGGCTCGAACTCTCCTATAGCCAGCGAGTAGTCAAAGGCGATGGCTTGTGTCCATGGTCTGCCGTGCTGCTGTGCCTCGCGCAGGATGTCGAGGGCGGTGAAATCCGCTCCGGGTGCTACTGCGTCGTAATAGCGGCTTGCGAACCGGGGGGCTATCTCTTTGCCCAAACGGCTGACACGCAGAATACAGCACTCTGTAACTCCCGGTTCTTCTGTGCTGTCCGGCACGAACATGGGCTTGCGTCCGTTGAGCAGGCAAGAGTCGCCTTTCAGCACCATTTCCGCCTTTCCGTCACGATATACAAAGCCAATTATTTTCATGACACCACAAAATGCGCACAAAGGTACGATTTTTTTTTGACATATGCAAGTGTATAAGAAAAAAGTTATACTTTTTCTTAAAAAATCAGTCAGCTGTCACGCTTCATCCTTATTTTCCCCGGATGAACAGTTGCACGGGGGTACCCTCGAAATCCCACCACTCGCGCAGTTTGTTCTCAAGGAAACGGCGGTACGGTTCCTTGACGTATTGCGGCAGGTTGGCGAAGAACACAAATGTCGGTATCTGCGTGTTGGGCAGCTGCGTACAGTATTTTATCTTGATGTATTTGCCTTTCCAAGCAGGTGGCGGGTAGTTCTCTATGAGCGGAAGGAACTTGTCGTTGAGCTGGGCGGTAGGTATCTTCTTGTTCTTGTTCTCATAGACGTGCAATGCGGTCTCCACCACCTTGAAAATACGCTGTTTGGTCAGCGCGCTTGTAAAAATGATGGGGAAATCCGTAAACGGCGCTATCCGTTCACGGATCGCACTTTCGTATGCTTTGATGTCACTGTTCGTCTTGCTCTCTATCAGGTCCCATTTGTTGATACATACGACGAGGCCTTTCTTGTTTTTCTGGATGAGCGAATAGATGTTCAGGTCCTGTGCTTCGATGCCGCGTGTGGCGTCTATCATCAGGATGCACACGTCGCTGTTCTCTATCGCGCGGATGGAGCGCACCACGGAGTAGTACTCCTGATCCTCCGTCACCTTGGCTTTCTTGCGGATGCCGGCGGTATCGACGAGGTAAAAGTCCTTGCCGAACTTGTTGTACCGGGTGTAGATGCTGTCGCGTGTCGTGCCGGGGATGTCTGTCACGATGGTACGTTCCTCGCCGATGAAGGCGTTCAGAATACTCGATTTGCCTGCGTTGGGTCTGCCTACGATGGCGAACCGCGGCAGCTCGTCCAACTCCTCGTCGCTGTCATCCTCCTTACGGAAACGGCTCACCACCTCGTCCAACAGGTCGCCGGTGCCCAAACCGTTCTCGGCGCTGAGGATGAACGGTTCGCCCAGACCTAACTTGTAGAACTCCGCAGCGCCGTATTGGTTCTCGAAGGTATCCACTTTGTTCACGCAGAGGATGGTCGGTTTCTTGGCTTGCCGGAGCAGGTGCGCCACCTCGGTGTCAAACTGTGTCACGCCTTCGTTGACATCCACCACGAGCATCACTACGTCCGCCTCGCGGATGGCGAGGTTCACTTGTCTGTTTATCTCGCTCTCAAAGGTGTCATCGCTGTTCACCACCCATCCGCCGGTGTCTATCACGCTGAACTCCCTGCCGCACCACTCGGCTTTGCCGTACTGGCGGTCACGCGTCGTGCCGGCGGTGTTCATCACTATCGCCCGACGGGTGCCCGTCAAGCGGTTAAACAGAGTCGATTTCCCTACGTTGGGACGACCCACTATCGCTACAATATTTGCCATAGTAATTCGTAATTTTTAATTCGTAATTCGTAATTTTTTATTTACTCGCATCCTCCGCACTCACCGCAGCCTTCGCCTTTCTTCTTGTGGCAGCCTCCGCCGCAACCTCCGCAGCCGTGGCGCGGATGACGGATGGCGTCCAGCTCTGCCTCCGACGCATCGCGGACGGCGATGATCTTGCCGGTGAAATGCAGGTCTTCGCCGGCGTAAGGATGGTTCAGGTCGATGGTCACGGTCTTGTCGGTCACCTCGCACACCTGTGCCTTGACCACTTGTCCGTCGGTCGTGTTCATCGGAACGATAGCGCCTGTATAGACACGCTCCTCGTCGAACTCTCCGTCGCCGTTGAAGAACATCGTCTTGGGCAGCTCCATCAGTCCTTCCTGAAGATACTCGCCGTAGGCGTCTGCGGCTTTGAGCACGAAGTCGAAGCTCTCGCCCTCCTCTTTGCCTGCCATTGCCGCCTCGAAGGAGGGAAGCATCATTCCCTCGCCTTGGCACCACACTAACGGAGCCTCCTCCGTCATTTTCTCCATTAACTCTTCTTTGCCGCTTTCGCCGCTGATGTACAGCTCATACGTCGCGGTCACTACTTTCTGGTTTTCGATTTTCATATTTCTAAATGTTTGAATGTCTATATAAATGCCCAAATGGTAAATGCCCAAATGGTAAATGCCACTACCACCAGTTCACGCGGGCATTGGTGCTCTGGTTGCTGTTTTTGTCATATTTGAGGTCGCTCAGCATGGACGCGTTCACGCCTATGTGGAAGGTATAGCTCTTGAACGGTCCCAGCGGGTTGATGCTGGCGGTCATGTTCCAGCAGTGCAGGTCACGGCTGATGTTGAACGTGCAGCTGGTCACTTTCATGTAATCGAAGTTATAGGTCATCGATGCGCTCACTTTCCAGCCTTTGCCCAGACCGATGTTGCCGTTGAGCGTCAGGTAGTTGGAGAACTTCATCTTGTAGTACATCTTGGTGTAGTCGAATTCGCTGCCGGGAGCGTAGGCAAGCGAATAACTGAGGGAGAGGCTCCATGGTATCTCCACTTTCTCGTAGCCGTCCTCGCTGTCGGGTTCTTTGCGTTTCTTGCCTGCGCTGGATACGCCGTTGCGCATCATTCCGTCCTCGCCGCGCTCCATGCTCTGCAGCCCGTAATCGGGGCGCTCGCTTTCGTCGGGGGACGGACCGGTGCCCTCAGCAGGCTCCGGGGAGTCTTTCTTCTTGCCGTTGGTCTTGTCGCGCCATTTCTTGATGGTCTGGTTGTTGAAGGTGTAGTTGAAACTCCAGCGCAGACCGCTCCAGTGAGGGAACCTGCCGTTGTGCCAGTATTGTTTGTTGGTGCGGACGGGCGTTCCGGTGGCGTTCAGCTCATACATGTACGGGTCAAGCGTCGTGTTCAGGTTCAGGCTGTAGTTGTTCAGCTTCGGGAATTTCAGACGCAGGTTGACGCTGAACTGGTTCCAGTTCATGGAGTCCGCTGCGAAGTTGTAACCGCCGTTGACGCTGAAATTGTCTATCAGGCTGATGACCTTGTACGGGTTCTTGCCTGTCGTGTCTTCCTTGTTCACCACTTTCACCTCAAGGTTGTTGGCTACGCCGAAACTCAGCGTGGCTGCCATTCCACGGCTGGCGGTGCCGTAAATGCCGTTCGCAAAACGGGAATACACCTGTTTCTGGACCACCGGATACCCATCGGCGTCCAGCTTGTGAAGCTTGCGCCCGCTCACGCTGTCAACGCCCTCATAGACAGGCTGGTAGTAACTGCCGTAGTATCCCCAGAAATCCGTCCCGAAATCAGGATGGTAACTGATGCTGAGGGTAGGGGTGATTACGTGGCGGAATTTCTCCACCTTGCTATGCGGAAACAGTTTCTTCAGCGGAGTGTAGAACCCGTACAGCTTTGTGCTCATGCTAATGCCGGCGTCGAAGTCGAACACGTTGTAGAAACCGTTCGTCGTGTCTTCCGCCAACGCTTGGACGCTCTCGTCCCAATGCCTGTCGATACGCTGGAAATACATCCTGTCGCGCAGGTTGATTGTCGGCGTGATGTTGAGGTATTTGAACAGCGTGAAACTCGCGTTGATCGGCACGGTGTGGCGCAGACCCGTCTTCCAGTCACGCAGGAAATCGGAGTGCAGGAAGTTCTTCTCTTTGATGCTGTTGACTGCTATACGCCCGTTGCCGCTGTAGCTGATTTTGATTTTCTCGTACCATTTCTCTTTGCCGGCACGGACTTTGCCTTTCTTCTTCAGCACGGCGTCACGCAGCTGCTTGAAGGGGTAGATACTGCTCATCGTCACTGCCAGTTCGGGCGCGGTCATCGAGATGGTCGAGTCGCTTGTTCGCTGCGTCAGGTTGGCACTCATGCTCAGACTCCAAGGGCTGTCAGGGAAACGCTGCGTGTAACTGATGCTGCTGCTCTTCGTGTTCTCCGAATACAGGCTCGGGTTGTAGTAACTGTTGATGTTACTGCGGTTGTAACCGCTCGTCGCGAAGTTGACGCTTGCCGAGAACGTGCTGTAGGGGTTGAACTTCGAGTCCTGAGAGTGGGTCCATTGCACTTGGAAATTCTTGTTCACACCATAGTCCGGCAGACCCTTCTCGCCCGTCACGTCGTTGCGGTAACTGATGTTGATGCTGCCAGAGAAACGGTAACGCCACACGTATTTGCTCTGGGCGCGGAGAGCCCATGTCCCGCGCGTGTAGATGTCGCCCGTCACCTGAAGGTCGATATAATCGCTCAGCGCAAAATAGTAGCCCAAGCCGTTCAGGTACATGCCTCGCGTGTAGTCGTCGCCGAATGTAGGCATAATCAGACCGCTCGAGTATTGGTTCGTGAAGGGAAAGAAACCGAACGGAATGGCTAACGGAAGCGGCACATCGCCAACCACCATATATGCCGGACCGGCGGCTATGTACTCGCCGGGTTTCACCTTCGCCTTCGTCAGCTTGAGGTAGAAATGCGGATGGTCATGGTCGTCGCACGTGGTGTATCGACCGCCTGCCATCATCATCTCGTCACCCTTCATCTTCTTCGTCCGGTCGGCTACGATATAACCCTCGCCCTGCTGGGTCACCACCCGGCGGATATAACCTTTCTGAGTCTGGATGTTATAGGTTATCTCGCTCGTCTCGTAGCTGTCTTTGCCGTCCTTGAACACCGGCTGCCCTTTCCATTCGTATTCCAAGCTGTCCCACACACCGTGTGCGTATATCAGGCTGCTGTCCATGTTCATCCGGATGAAGTCGGAGGTCAGTTCCATCGACTCGTATTTGAGGTCGCCGCTGCCGTGAAGATAAGCCGTTCCGTTTCCCATCATAATCATCGAGTCCGACGCCTGATAATGAACCGGTCCCGCCAAGCTGTTCTTCGTCTTCACCTCCGCCTTGTTAACCGTGTCGGGGGCTGTCCCAACCGTGTCGGGGGCTGTCCCAACCGTGTCTGGGAGTGTCCCAACCGTGTCTGGAAGTGTCTCCTTGGCTCCTGCCTCTTGACTCTCCTCCCCTTTGCCCATAGTCCCTTGTCCATCGTCCGTCGTCCCCATGAGAGGGGTGGGGGGGTGGATCTCGACCTTCAACTGCGCATAAGCCGCTGTGTTGATACACAGCAGAAGCAACCACAAAATAATATCTTCGCGTACGCGTATGCGCATAATACACCAATTTAGCGTGCAAAGGTACAACAAAAATTTCACATACGCAAGTTTTTGAGCGGAATTTTTGAAAAAGTAGATATAATTCTACTTCTTTTAGGGATAGATAGCAGGCACTATGCTTGCATAAGGGACGGCTATCTATCCCTAAAAGAGAGGGCATAGCCCTTTTCAAAAATCCCGCTCATTCTTGCGTATGTACCGCAAGACGCGACAGTAGCTACGGGGGAATGCCCGCAGGGCAGGCAGAAGTCCGAAGTACAACAAAAATTGAAATGACCGCATGTTTCATGTGCCGTGTTTGAAATGTTGTATATCAAAACTCGTAAGTCGCTGATTATCAGATATGCTATTTTGCAAAAAACATCACTTTTTAAACCTTTTTACAAAATATATCTTGCTGATTGTATGTCTATTACACACGAAAATAGGGTTATCCACAAAAAAAAAAGGACTATTTTTGTAACACGGTTTGAAAAAGAAGGACACCTTTGTACATTGTACATTGTCCCTTTGTACTTGTACTTGGTTCCTTTGTACATAAACTGGTGGCAATGGATGCATAGGCGCAGAGAGTTTTTTGTATCTTTATTTTTCTCTCTGCGTTTATGCCGCCACTTTTGAAACAAAATGACCCTATATT
The DNA here is from genome assembly GCA_017448345.1 of Paludibacteraceae bacterium. GTDB lineage: Bacteria > Bacteroidota > Bacteroidia > Bacteroidales > Paludibacteraceae > Colicola. The sequence goes on from JAFSLP010000103.1 coordinate 24,141, forward strand.
CCAATGGGGTCCCCGATGTGAACCGAACAAAGTGTTCGCAGCGGGGAGAGCGGAGGCAATGGTCGCACCTACTGATTAGCGAAGCGGTTCAGTCTTTTGCGAGCCATTTGCCGAACGCGACGTTCTTTGACATATTGGATTACCGAAACAGGAGACGCAAGTCCGTTTGCAGGAAATCAGCCAGAGGCATTCCCTCGTTTCCTACGACAAAGGCTTGCAGCGGCTTGTATTTGCTGCTGAAGAGATGCAGTCCGGCGTTGGTGCGGGCGTTGTTGCTTTTCACCTCTATCGCCACCACGGACAGACCGCGCTGGAGAATAAAATCCACCTCGGCGTTATTCTCCCGCCAGTAGTAAACCTGCATGCGGTGTTTCTCCGCCTGGGATAGCAGATAACTGCCTACCGCCGATTCCACTTGCCGTCCCCACAGGGCGGCATCGGTCCGGACGGAACCAAAAGTGGTCTGGTTATAGACATTCATCAGCGCGTTGTCAAACACCTGCAGTTTCGGTGTGCTGCTGTACTTGCGTGCTTTGTCGCGTGCGTATTTCTGCAACCCCGATACCAGATTGGCTTCCGCGAGCAGTTGCAGATAGTTGGCGAGCGTGGTGGCATTGCCTGCTTCCTGCAGGTTGCCTAACATCTTCCTGAATGACAACTCTTCACTGGAGTAGGCGCAGCACATCGTGAACAACTGGCGCAGCAAAGCAGGTTTGTAGATATTGCTGGTTTGCAGAACGTCTTTGTTGATAGAGGCCTCTAAAATGGCATTCTCGACATACGCCCGCCATCGGTCTTCGTCAGCAATCATCTCTGCCGCACCGGGGTAGCCGCCATAATAGATATAGGTGTCGAGATCCCAACCGAACGCCTCGTGCATCTCGGAGTAGGTCCAGTGCGTCATGCGGATGAGTTCAAACCGTCCGGCTAAGGACTCTGTCAGTCCGTTCATAATCATCAGACGGGACGAACCCAGAAGCACCAGTTTGATGGGCATACGGTTGAATGTATCCAGATCCCATTCCTTCTTGACGCGTTCGGACCAGTTGGGGATTTTCTGTACTTCGTCAATGACCAGAATCAGTTGCTCCGGTTGGCGGGATTGTACCATCAACCGCGCAGACTGCCACTTCTCCGCCAGCCATTCGTCAGAGGCGTAGATATTATCCGCCGAAAAGAACAGATGAGGAATGTCCAGCTGCTCCATAGCTTGGGTCACCATCGTTGTTTTGCCTACCTGACGGGGACCAACGATCACTTGAATGAACTTTCTCGGCTCTTTCAACCTTGCTGTAAGTTCCTTAATTTCAAACCTTTGTATCATATTGAATAAAAATGTTCAAAAGTAAAGTAAAAAATGTTCAGTTGTTGCAACATTTTGCATTTCCGGCTGCAAAGGTACTAAAAATAAATGATATATGCAAGTAACTCTGCAAGAAATGCATCTTTTTTGTGCAGATTTGTCAAAAACATGCACTTTTTTAATGCAGATAGGTAATCCGATATGCTGATATATATTGAAGCAATTACAAAACAACAACAAACTAACAATACAAACAATCTTTAAAACCGATGGGGTGTTCTTATTGAAATGACATCATGTTCCATATGTCGTATTTCCGGATGTTGCATATGCGAACTTGTAATCGGCTGATAACCAGATATGTTATTGTTTATGAAATGCCGTAAAAATATAATAGTTGCGAATTGTTATTTTGCTGATAATCTGCATATTAAACTTGAATATTTCCCTGTCCACAAAAAGGTACATTTTTTTGATACCACCAAATGTTTTGGCAAAAAAAAATTATTTTTGCTATCTGTACTTTGCAAATAGCATATTTTCAAGCTATTTCATTATATTCCTAAAATATGTATATTGAACACATAAATGTCCAAAATGCCGTAAATATCCGACGTTTTGGAACATTAGGGTGGGTCTAAAAAAAGGTACTATTTTTGTGCCCAGTTTCAGATTTGTGGTTTCAGGCATGGGTGTAGAGACTTTTCGTATCTTTATTATTCTCTCTTTTTTTCCTTTGCACCTGTGCCGCCACTTTTGAAACAAAATGACCCTATATTTGCCGAACGCGACTGTGGCGGATTTGCGCAGGTGCAGGAGATATGTTTGTACCACAATTTTGTTTTCACCCCCTGCACCTGCGCTGCCACTTTAAGAAAAGGATAAATGTAAGTATCAAATAAC
>JAFSLP010000007.1 GCA_017448345.1 Paludibacteraceae bacterium
CTCGCTCCCCGCGGAGATGGCGAAAGGCACGGTCATCAACCCGCTTTTCATTTTTGACGGCAAATACCGCCGCAACATGGGCGAGTACTTCATCCTCTCTGCCCTAATGACGGGGGCTATCTTGGTAGGTTTCCTTTTTGGTATTATTCCGGGATTCGTTATTTCCGTAGCTTGGTCGTTCGCTGTCGTACTTTTTGTGGACAAAGACATGTCTGCCATGGATGCGCTGCATGAGTCTAATCGCCTGACGTACGGACATAAATGGCGTATTTTCGGTACTGAGTTCCTGCTTGTCCTCTGTCTGGAACTGGTGATTGTAATCATCCAATTTCTCTTTGGTATAGGCGAAGTGTCTTGGCTCGAAACGATCGGTAATATCCTCATCTTTATCCTTACTATTTTCGCCGTTCCGGCTATCTTAGGTGTCGAGGCATCTATTTATAAGCAACTCACCTCCGGCGCTTTCCTCGCCGACACCCCCGCTTCCGCTCCGCAACCCGCCGAAGCCCCTGCAGCCGCTCCGAGCCCAGCCCCTGCCGCTCAACCCGCTGCCGAAGCCCCCGCAGCTGAGTAACGGCTCCCTCTCCCCTAAACGCGCTAACCCCCCGTTAGCGCGTTTTTTTGTCTATCCCTCCTTCTATTTACGTTTAGCTTGTTCCTTTTTTGTCTTTGTCCTGCGCGCGAGTTCCGCGAGCGGTCCTCTCTCCTCCTTCTGTGGGCTCGCGGCATAAGCGGATTAGCCGCTCGTACCCTCGTTCCTCTCGGTTTTTTTCTTCCCGCGGCCCGTCCGGCGAATACTCGCCGCCCCGCCCGGTACGCGTCCAATGCGGGTGTATCTCTTTGCCGGCTTAGGGCGGTTTACCTGCGGTGCTCCCCTTCCCTAAATATGCCTATTTCGGCATAAAGTGGCATATTTTTCTTAAAAAATCCCCATTCCCCTTGCATATCTCATTTTTTTGTTGTACCTTTGCACAAAATTAGCAGCATATCATTATGATGTCTTTTAAAGAAGCGATATCCATCTGCCTAAAGCAAAAGTATTCAACCATTTCCGGTCGAGCATCTCGTGCGGAATATTGGTGGTTTACGTTATTTGTGTACCTTGTTTATATTGTCATTTATACGTTATCGGCAGTAATGATGTTTTATCTCCCCCGATTAAGTGTCGCCCAAATGTTCGGCACATTACTGGTTATCGGCCCGATGAGTATTATTTCTATATTGTTAGTAGTGCCTTCTATTTGTGTTGGTATACGGCGCTTGCATGATATAGGCCGTTCTGGATGGTGGATATTGCTCAGTTGTGCTCCAATACTCCGTTTTGTTATATTGGTATTTGCCCTTATGCCATCTCAACCAACGGCTAATGAATACGATGAAAATCCCCTCGAGCAAGAATCTGACATCAACATAATTGAAAACGAAGAAATTAGCGTAAATATGAAAAAACAAACTTTTCAGGGCGTATTGGCCTTGTACAGCGGTTTTGTTGGAGCCGTATTGATTAATGGTATATTATTTTCTACCTTGCATTGGCCGGGTGGTAGTTCTTTGCTTTGCGTCGTAGTACCTCTTCTTGTTGCTATATTATGCCTCTGTCTTGCGATATTTGTCTTTGTGCATGGCGCTTTAAACACCTATGTGGAAAACGGCATCTCTATTGCCAAACATCTGCGTAATGTAGAAGGTACTGCTTTCATTTTCCTTGCATTGGCTATTTTAGGCTTTGTCTTTCGCTATCTTCAATGGCCTGGTGGTAGTCAAATAGTGATGGTTTCATGCTTCACTTTGATGTGGCTTAGTCTTTTGTCCGGCATTTTAGCATGCATATTTTTGACTAAAAAGAAATAGCCTGTCTTTCAATAACTCTCCTACGCCCGATCCCCCCACGCTCGCTGGTCTAACTCTCGGCGCTACTCCGCCGAGTTCTTTTTTTCCCTTTTCTTTCCTTCGATATCTCGATATGTCGTATATCGTTATCTCGGAATTTTCGTTGTTCTGTCTGCCTCTTTACCGGCGACGTTATTTAATTTTTTGCGATTTTCTGCACTTTTATTTGCATATTCCGATTTCTTGTTGTACCTTTGCATTGTTTTTGCTTATCGGAACGACAGTCAAACGACGGTCAAGCGACAGTCAAAAATAATGTAATAACTTTATCGGTTCAAAAACGAGCCCAAATTTATGTATAACACTATATTATATATACATATATAATACATTTAAACCCCTCTTTTTTATGTCAGAAATCATAACATCCTCAGGTATCGACAAGATCAGCGGCAAACTTAATGGCCGTGACAGTGGCTATTTCTACATGCGAAATGGCAAACAATTTTACCGTACTCGCGCTGAAACCTACCAGAAAAACCAATCTCCGCGCCAGAAATGGAACTCTGCCGCCTTTAAATATGCCAATTCACAACTCAAACTCTTGACTTCTCCGGAAGCCAAGGCGCAACTGGCAGAGGAATTCGAAGCCGCGAACCACATCGCCTCCAACGGCAAGACGTACGCCACCTCGCGTGCTTGGAAATTTAACTCTCTTATCTACGATTACAAGCAGTCACACCCGTTTGAGCAATAAAATCGCATTTTCTGGGAGTTTTTTTTGCATATATAATTTTTTTTTTGTACCTTTGCAACGCTTTTTGTGCGTGTGTATCCCGAATACACAACGGCAAGAGCAAAACGACAGGGTATAAACAGAAAAATTATATATTCAACATGGCAGAATTCAAGTATGCACCGATGTTTCAGCTCGGCAAAGACGAGACTGAGTATTATCTGCTGACCAAAGACTATGTCTCCGTCAGCCAGTTTGAGGGACATGAGATTTTGAAAGTACAGCCCGAGGCACTCACCCTGATGGCTCAACAGGCGTTCCATGATGTCAGTTTCATGCTGCGTCGAAGCCATAACGAACAGGTAGCCAAGATTTTACGTGACCCGGAGGCATCCGCGAACGACAAATACGTGGCGCTCACTTTCCTCCGCAACGCCGAGGTGGCATGCAAAGGTCAGCTGCCGCTTTGTCAGGATACCGGAACCGCTATCATCCATGGCGAGAAGGGTCAGGAAGTCTGGACAGGTTTCTGCGACGAGGAAGCCCTCTCACGTGGTGTGTTCAACACCTATACCGAGTGCAACCTGCGTTATTCGCAGAATGCCCCCCTCAACATGTACGACGAGGTGAACACCAAATGCAACCTGCCCGCGCAAATCGACTTGGAGGCGACCGAGGGCAACGAATACCGTTTTCTCTGCGTCACCAAAGGCGGCGGTTCTGCCAACAAGACTTACCTCTATCAGGAGACCAAGGCACGCATCCAGAACCCCGGTACGCTCATCCCGTTCCTTGTGGAGAAGATGAAGAGCCTCGGCACCGCAGCCTGTCCGCCATACCACATCGCCATCGTCATCGGCGGCACATCGGCGGAGAAGAACCTGCTGACAGTCAAACTGGCATCCACGCATTACTACGATTCGCTGCCTACAACAGGCGATGAGACCGGACGCGCTTTCCGCGATACCGAGCTGGAGCAACAATTGCTGCAGGAGGCGTACAAGATAGGTCTCGGCGCACAGTTCGGCGGCAAATATATGGCTCACGACGTGCGTGTTGTGCGTCTGCCCCGCCACGGAGCAAGCTGTCCTATCGGTCTCGGCGTCAGCTGTTCTGCTGACCGTAATATCAAATGCAAGATCAACAAAGACGGTATATGGATTGAGAAACTGGACAACAACCCTGCTTCCCTCATTCCCGAGGAACTGCGTCAGGCAGGCGAAGGCGATGCCGTGCGTATAGACCTCAACCAGCCGATGAAAGACGTCTGCGCTATCCTGACGAAATACCCCATCGGTACGCGTCTGAGTCTCAACGGCACGATTATCGTAGGCCGTGATATCGCTCATGCGAAAATCAAAGCGCGTCTCGATGCCGGCGAACCTATGCCCGAATATCTCAAGAACCATCCTATCTACTATGCCGGACCTGCCAAGACCCCTGCAGGCATGGCGTGCGGCTCTATGGGACCGACCACAGCCGGGCGTATGGACCCCTATGTAAACGAGTTCCAAGAGCATGGCGGATCGCTCATCATGCTCGCCAAAGGCAACCGCTCCGTGGATGTGACCAATGCCTGTCAGGCACACGGTGGTTTCTACCTCGGCTCTATCGGCGGACCTGCGGCTATCTTGGCGCAGAATAATATCAAGTCCATCGAGTGCGTCGAATACCCCGAACTGGGCATGGAAGCTATCTGGAAGATAGAAGTGGAAGATTTCCCCGCCTTCATCCTTGTGGACGACAAAGGCAACGATTTCTTCAAACAGCTCAAACCCTGCACCGGCTGCACCATATTGTAATTACGAATTACGAATTCAAAATTACGAATTACGAAAATTGCGTAGCAATAATCGTTCAAGCAAAAGCGAGATAAGAATTGAAGAAGAGCGGGCATAAATACCGGTTGGCGATGCTGGATGACAACACCTTGCGCGAGGTGTTCAGTCTCCGTATAGGGTGGTGGGGCGCTATCAGCGTTATCACGATTTCTTTCATGCTTATTCTGGTTGCTCTCTCGCTCCTTATTGTCTATACACCGCTCAGAAACATCCTGCCCGGCTACAACGAAAGCCTTCGCCAGCAGATTATCACCGAGTCGGCAAGGGTCGATTCGCTGCAGACCAGCCTGACCGTACAGAGGCAGTATCTGGACGTCATCAAGCAGGTGGTGGCAGGCGATATACAGACGGACAGCGTGCAGAGCCTTGACTCTCTCCAACTCGTGGAACGCGAACAGATACTGGCGCAGAACAGCGAGGTGACGGAGAACTTCAAGACCCAGTACGAACAGAAAGAACGCGACCGGCTTCTGCTCTTTGATAACACCGCCAGCCGTACCGTACAGCAGCTCTTCCGTCCCGTGCGTGGTGTCATTACACAGTCGGCACGACCCGACCTGCACAGCTATGCCACTACCATCCATACGGCGAAGAACGAAAACGTGCTGGCAACCATGCGTGGCACTATCGTTCTCGTGGAGCGTATGGCGGATAACACTTTCACCGTCATCCTGCAGAACAACCGTTTCGTGACCGTCTATCACCATGTAGCGAAGGTCGTCAAGTCCCAAGGCTCTGAAGTAGAACGCGGTGAGTCGATAGCACTGATGGACGGCGACCATGACCTTGCACTGGAGGTCTGGGACGCAGGCAAGTTCGTAAACCCTGAAGAAGTAATTGTATGGTGAAGAATCTCTGTATATTAGGCTCCACCGGCTCGATAGGCACCCAGACCTTGGATGTCGTCCGTTCGTACCCCGACCGCTACAGCGTCTATGCTCTCTGTGCGCACAGGAGCATTGACAAACTGGTGGAGCAGGCACGCGAGTTCAAACCCGAAGTGGTCTGCATCGCTGACGAGAGTCTCTATGAGAAACTCAGCAGTCAGCTGTCCGCCATCGGATATGAAGGCAAAGTGTGGGCTGGAGCCGATGCCATCGCGCAAGTGGTCGTCCTGCCGAGCATCGACATTGTTGTGGCAGCTATGGTGGGGTATGCAGGGCTGCGGCCAACTATAGAAGCTGTCAAAGCCGGCAAGACTATCGCGCTTGCCAACAAAGAGACTCTCGTTGTGGCAGGTGAGATAATATGTGACTTGGCACGCACGTACCATGCACCCATTCTGCCGGTGGACAGCGAGCACAGCGCCATCTTCCAGAGTCTGGTGGGCGAGGACCGCAGCGAGATAGAGAAGATTCTTCTCACCGCCAGCGGCGGACCCTTCCGCACTTTCACCCTTGACAAGATGCGGACTGTCACGGCGGCAGACGCCCTCAAACACCCCAATTGGGAGATGGGAGCGAAGATAACCATTGACAGCGCGTCGATGATCAACAAAGGCTTTGAAGTCATCGAAGCCAAATGGCTCTTCGGCGTGCCGGTGGAGAAGATACAGGTGCTGGTACACCCGCAGTCTGTAGTACATTCGGCTGTGCAGTTCACCGACGGAGCTATCAAAGCGCAACTGGGCGCACCGGATATGCGGTTGCCGATACAATATGCGCTCTCTTTCCCGGAGCGTCTCGCCAGTTCTTTCCCTCGTGCGGACCTCTTCGAATTAGGTTCCCTCACCTTTGAACAACCCGACACGGCACGGTTCCCGAACCTTGCGCTCGCCTATGAAGCCATCAAACGCGGTGGAAACATGCCGTGCATCCTCAATGCCGCTAACGAAGTGGCGAACCTCGCCTTCCGCGAGAACCGATGCGGCTTCCTGCAGATGTCGGACATCATCGCCTCCACGATGGCAAAGACGTCCTTCATCGCCAGACCTGCTTATGAAGACTATGTGGCTACCGATGCCGAAGCCCGCCGCATAGCACAGGCAATGATACAGGACAATATATAAATGCACAACTGTGCAAATGACCAAATAGTAAATGACTAAATAGTAAATTTTTTTATGGTTCAGGCAATTCAATTGATTTTGGCGCTCTCATTCCTCGTGCTGATACATGAGCTGGGGCATTTCACTTTCGCGAAGATATTCCACGTACGCGTGGAGAAGTTCTATCTCTTTTTCAACCCGTGGTTCAGTCTCTTCAGAATGAAGAAGTTCGACGGCAAATGGCATTTCAAATGCTTTGCCAAGAATGAGGACGAGGAGTGGGAAAAACATCCCGAGAGCACGGAGTGGGGCATAGGATGGCTGCCTTTCGGCGGCTATTGTGCCATAGCCGGCATGGTGGACGAGACACACAAGCCGGGTGACCTTCCGTCCCAACCGCAGGAATGGGAGTTCCGTTCCAAACCGGCTTGGCAGCGACTGCTGATTATTCTCGGCGGTATCCTCGTTAATTTCCTTGGCGCGATAGCTATCTTCATCCTCCTGCTTTGGCATTGGGGACAGGACACGCTGCCACTGCGCAATGTCACTACGGGTCTCTATTATTCCGAGATTCTGCAGGGCGAAGGCTTCCGGCAGCAGGATAAGATCCTCTCCATCAACGGCGAAGAACCCGCAGAACTGGGAGATGTAGTAGAGGCAATCATCATTGAGGGCAAGCGCGATGTCGTTGTTCTGCGTGGCGAGGACACGCTGCAGCTCGTCATGTCGGAGGACCTCGGCACGCGCTATCTGGCGCTGCAGAATGAGTTCGACCGCGCTGAGCGTGAGAAGGCACGGGCGGACAAGAACTACCACAAACAGCATTATACCCTTATCTCTGAATGGGTGCCGTTTGTAGTGGACAGTGTCCTGCCGGAAAATGCCGCTTACAGAGCCGGCATCCAGAAGGGTGACAGCGTGGTGGCTGTCAACGGCACGCCTACGCTATGTCAGGTGCAAGTGACACAGGAGCTGCGCCGCCATGCCTGCGACTCCGTCACGCTTGATTTATACCGTGACGGTGAGTTACGGCAGGCGCATCTCTTCATCGGAGACCAAGGTATCATGGGCGTCACTATCCGCTGGAAATACGATTATTTCCGCATTGAGCATCACCGCTATTCGCTCAGACGGGCTATTCCTGCAGGTATCCGCTACGGTTGGGATATCCTCTCAATGTATGTCAAGCAGTTCCGCCTTGTCTTCACCAAGGAGGGAGCGCAGTCGCTTGGCGGTTTCGGCGCGATCGGCAGCATGTTCCCGGATGTATGGAGTTGGTACACCTTCTGGCATATGACGGCATTCCTGAGTATCATACTTGCCTTTATGAACTTCCTGCCTATTCCTGCGCTGGACGGCGGATATATCCTCTTCCTGCTGGTGGAGATTATCACACGCCGCAAACCCTCTGACCGCTTCTTGGAGATAGCCAACGAGGTAGGTTTCTGGGTTCTCATCGCCCTACTTCTCTTTGCCAACGGAAATGACATACTGAAATTATTCTTCTAGACACCCCCTGTCCCCCTCTCAAAGGGGGAAGAAAAAATGGCAGAATTATATAATACAGCAGATCCCATGCTCTACGGAGTTCTAAAGGAAAATGCAAGGAAGAATAAAAAATATCTGACCGAAGCAGAGAGTATATTGTGGGACTTATTACGGAGAAAACAGTTAGGAGTTATATTCCGTAGACAATATATTATTGATGCTTATATAGTTGATTTTGTGTGTCTCAGCAAGCAGTTGATAATTGAGGTGGACGGAAAATATCATGATACTGCAGAGCAACAACAACTTGATAAGCAGAGAGAGAACAGATTACAGAAGTTAGGATTTACCGTGCTCCGATTCAATAATGAAGAAGTAGTAGCTTGTCCAGAAAAGGTGATAGAAAAAATTAAACAGTATATAGTATGAATACGGATCAATCCATACCTGCATCTTTCACCCCCTCTGAGAGGGGGCTGGAGGGTGTATTTATCCATCCTTCTTCTTACGTGGACGAAGGTTGTCAAATAGGCAAGGGAACGAAAATCTGGCATTTCAGTCATGTGATGAGCGGATGTGTCATCGGCGAGGACTGTAATATCGGTCAGAATGTGGTTATCTCTCCGGATGTGGTGCTGGGACGCAACTGCAAGATACAGAATAACGTCTCCGTCTATACCGGCGTGCGTTGTGAGGATGACGTATTCCTCGGACCCTCGATGGTCTTCACGAACGTCATCAACCCCCGCGCAGCTGTCAGCCGCAAGGACGAGTACCGTCCTACTATCCTGAAACGCGGAGCTTCCGTGGGCGCCAATGCCACCATCGTATGCGGACATACGCTGGGCGAGTACTGCCTGATAGGAGCCGGTTCGGTGGTCACCAAAGATGTGCCGGCATATGCACTCATGGTCGGCAACCCTGCACGGCAGACAGGGTGGGTCAATGCACATGGTGACAAATGTGCCTCCCTTGAAGAAGCCATGAAAGAATAAACAGTAAATGACCAAATAGTAAATGGTATTATGATTCAACGCATACAAACACTTTATCTCTTACTGGTAGTGATTCTGGGGGTTGTCCTCTGTTTCATGCCTGTTCTTCAGTTAGTCAGCCCCCAAGAGGCGGAGACGCTGGAGGTGTGGGAAGTGAGCGCTTTCGGTTTTCATGCCGTTCCGCTGCAGGGACTATGGGGACTGACAGTGGCTACAGTGCTTATTCCGCTGCTGGCGCTCGTGGACATCTTTTTGTATAAGAACCGTATCCTGCAGGCGCGTCTGAATATCTTCACGGTCATGCTCTGCCTCGGGTATTACGGAGTGCTGGCTATCTACGTATGGCTGGCGAAGATGTCGCTCGGCGCGGAATGGCATATCATTCCATGGGCTTCTATTCCCTTGATTTGTCTAATATTAACCCTTATGGCTACACGGGCTATCCTCAAAGACGAGGCTCTGGTACGCGCAGCTGACAGAATACGATGATGAGTGCTTTACTTTCTATCCTCCTGCAGGCGCAGGCTCCTACGGCAGAGGAGATTCAGCAGCACAAAGATTCTATACGGCAAGGCGCACTGCATATGATTGAATATGCCAAGACTGACCCGGAAGGTTTCTGGCAGACAGTGGGGCAGACGCTGCTCCAGTTCGGCATCAAGGTGCTGGCGGCGCTGCTGCTGTTCGCCATCGGATGGTGGTTAATCGGCGTGGTGAAAAAAGCGATGGCGCGTATGTTCGCCCGCCGTAAGACGGAACCCACACTGGCTTCGTTCGTCAGTTCGTTCGTCTCTATCTCTCTGACGGTCTTGGTGGTTATAGTGTCGGTGGGCACACTCGGCGTGGACACCACCTCTCTGGCTGCTCTGCTGGCTGCCGGAGGTATGGCTATCGGTATGGCACTCTCCGGTACGGTGCAGAACTTCGCAGGAGGGCTCATGATTTTGGCTTTCAAGCCGTTCAAGGCAGGTGATTTCATCGAGGCGCAAGGGCATAGCGGTACGGTCATAGAGGTCAATATCACAGCTACGAAGATTCTTACCATTGACAACCGCGTCGTCATTCTGCCAAACGGATCACTCTCTAACGGCACCATCAATAATTTCAGCGGCCGCCCGCTCCGCCGCGTGGAGTGGCTGGTCAGTGTCGAGTACGGCGTGGATGCTGCGGCTTGCAAAGAAGCTATCCTTTCCATCGTTAACAGCGACGCGCGTGTGCTGCAGGCGGACACAGACATGAAAGCACTGTATAAGGAACTCAACATCAGTGCTTACCAGCTCTCGACGGTCAACTACCGCATGGATGCTATTCCGGCACCGTACGTAGTGCTCAAATCGCTCAATTCCAGCGATATAACCTTTTCTGTAAGGGCTTGGGTGCGGGGTGCGGATTATTGGGATGTCTTCTTCGCCCTTCAGGAGCGTTTCTATACGGAACTGCCGCCGCAAGGCTTCGGTTTCGCCTATCCTCATGTGCAGATTGTGCCTCCCGCTACGTCCAACCTTTCGGATAACTCCGATAACTCGGATACCCTCGGATAATATCGGATTTTTGGCATGGAACCGCTTTTAGGCAAAACACTTTCCGAACTGCAAGACGTCGCGCTTTCCGTCGGTCTGCAGAAGTTCGCGGGCAAACAGCTCGCCGAATGGCTCTATGTCCGTCGGGCTGTCTCGTTCGATGAGATGACTAACCTCTCTCTCAAAGCACGCGAGGCACTCAAAGAGCGTTACGCTGTCGGTCGCCACGCTCCCGTCCGTGAAGCCGTCAGCACCGATGGCACACGCAAGTACCTGTTCGAAGTCTTTCAGTCCGAAGAACGGTCTTACAGCGCAGCGGTCCAGCAGTGCAACGGTCAATCAGGCGAAGCCGGGCACTTTGTAGAGACGGTTTATATTCCCGAGGAGGACCGTGCCACGCTCTGCGTCTCCTCACAGGCAGGCTGTAAGATGGGCTGCCGTTTCTGCATGACCGGCACGCTCGGTTTCCATGGCTCCCTTTCCGCAGCCGACATCCTCAACCAGATTTTCGAGATAGATGCCATCTCCCCCTCACAAAAAGGGCAGGGCGGTCTCACAAATGTCGTCCTCATGGGCGAAGGTGAACCGATGGATAATCTGGATAATGTCCTCCGGGCACTGGAGATTCTCACTGCACCGTACGGCTGTGCGTGGTCTCCCAAGCGCATCACGGTCTCCACGGTGGGCATCCCTGCCATGAAGCGTTTCTTGGATGAAAGCGACTGCCATCTGGCTGTCTCGCTCCATAACCCCTTCCCCGCAGAGCGTGCACGTATCATGCCGGCGGAGAAAGCTTTCTCCCTGACCGATGTTGTTACGCTTCTCCGCCATTACGACTGGTCGCACCAGAGGCGAATCAGCTTCGAATATATCTGTTTCGAGAACCAAATAGTAAACGGCGAGTTGGTCAATAACACCACTCCGCGTCATGCCAAAGAGCTCATTCGGCTGCTCAAAGGTCTTAACTGCCGCATGAACCTCATCCGTTACCACCAGTCCCCGACTTCTTCCTCCCCCTTACAGGTGGGGGCGGGGGGTGTCTCCATACAGAGGGAGCAGGAGGAGAGTTCCTCCATTGTCTGGTTCCGTGATTACCTCACCGCGCACGGTCTGATTACCACCATCCGCCGCTCCCGTGGCGAGGATATCCTTGCCGCCTGCGGCATGCTCGTCAACGCCCTGCAACAATAAGTCTGCCATTTCAGACTCAAATTCCCTTCCCGCGTCCATTACGCTTCCATCTCGCCGAAAACGCATCTCGTTAGCATTACGTACGTCACTGTACCATGCCTGTATCTTGCCTCCTTGCGCTGCATTGTCCTTCGTCCTTTTTCGTTTGTTGTTCAGTTTTCTCCCGTCTAATCCGCCTTATCCGTACTCTGCATTTTGCAGCCTTTTTGCAAAAATTAAGAGAAAAAGTACAATAAATTTGCGTATATAAAAAATTTGTTGTATCTTTGCGCCCGAAAAGATAAAAACTCCCGATTATGCCAACACTCTTTACCGTCTTCGGCTTTCGTTTTATGTTCTGCCGAAATCAAATTGGCGGAGTCGTTGGTGGAGGAAAACAAAGAGATGATTATTGAGCGTTGGAAAGCCTTTTTTGAAAAACAATGAGTGAAATACCCAAAATATGGTTAACCGACTCGGCTGTTTGGATTCAGACGGCAGACGGAAAGACAGCGTGCGAACATTTTGCGGACTATGAGACGTTGCGTAATGCAACAGCAACTCAGCGGAAGGAATATACCTGTTCGCCGTTCGGTATTCATTGGCCTGCCTTGGATGAAGACTTATCCTTTGCCGGCTTCTTTGCTCATTAGACCTTCGTCCAGTTGGACGAAAATATCCGTCACTCACTGACGTAAAACAGGAGGACATAAAGGCGTTTATTGACGTTGTTTGCGACTCATCAGAATCTTCGCAAAATTCACACACAGTCCAGACAGCAACAATGAATGTCCTCGTGGGTATGTATAATCCCTGTTCGCGCCCCTCATAGGGCGGGAGGGTTGTATATATCGGGCGTGGACTTCGGTTGTTTTTCTACTGTGTGGGGGATTGCGAAGCCCTTGATGAGCGTGAAGAATGAACGGACTTCACGCTTTTCGTGTATATACGTAATTTTGTGAAAAAAGCCCTAAAAAGTGCAATTGAAACTGCAAAAACGGCGTATTTTGAGAGAATTTGCATTCTGTGTAATGTGCTGAAATACATGATTTTATGTACTGAAATTTTTAATAAAGTCTAGGATGTATAGGTAACGCCACCTTACCTACGCCTTTTTTACCCTAATGCGCGCCTTAGCTGCGTACTAATAAATATACAAGTGGAGTATGCCGAAGCCAATACTGGCGACATACGGAGAAAAACGGAGTATGCCGAAAAGCCCTAAGTGAGTAGGCACATACAAATTAAATCTTTACAACAATGAAAGCAATGAATTATTTAGCAGTAGCCATTATGGCACTGAGTCTGGTCGCAACTCCTGCTAACGCCCAGAGCCGCAAGGAGAAGAAAGAAGCCAAGAAAGAGGCTTGGAAACAGGACCAGAAACAAAATCTGGAGGAAGACGCTCTCCGTCATCAAATCCGCATGGATAGTATCCGCAATGCAGGCAAAGTAGCAGCGCAACAAGCCGCCAAAGAAGAAGCAGAGCGGCGTACAAAAGAAGCCGAGGAGAAAGCCAGACAAAAGAAAGCAGAGGAAGCCGCTACTTTGCAGGAAGTGGATTTTGACGAGCCATGTTCGGATTATCTGTCATCTGCAGATGTGATATATGGCAGAGGTAGCGGAGAGGATTTCGAGCAACAATTGTCAGCCGATATAGCACGCACTTCGGCTCTTGAAGAATTGGCATCGCAACTATCCACCAAGGTGCAAGCGATGGTCAGCAACTACCGCAAGCAATCGCGTAAAAATACCAAACGCGAGTCCATCAGCCGCATAGAAGGTCTGACGGTGACCGAGGTTGAGCAGGCAGTGGGATACCGTATCGCCTGCCGGAAGACAAAGACCTACGTACAGGACGGCGAACGGCTGTTCAAGACCTATATGGTAGTGGAACTGAACGAGGATATACTGCTTTCCGCTATCTACAAGAAGCTGCAGCAGGACCCGGAACTGAGTGTGGATGCCAGCTACAACCAGTTCAAGCAGGAGTTTGACGAGAACTTCAAGAACCAGTCGGAGGAAGTGCTGAACAACGCCATTGAGGCGGCACAAGAGTAAGCCACACCGGCAAATTGCGCCGAGGGGGCTGATACCTCCCCCGGCACTAAAGTCCCCGAGCCCCCTCTGTAAGGGGGAGAGAAGGACACCGGCATGCTATGCCGGAGAAACGGACATTGTTTATATAGAAAAGAATATGAAAAAATTATTCATTGTTTTGCTTTCAGCCCTCTCACTGACGGCGGTGGCACAAGAAACCAAGAAAGTAGCCATCCTTGAAACAGTTGACAAAGTGGGCGATGTGCCGTACGGCATCAAACTGCAAGTGCGCATGAGTCTGACGTACGCCATCAGCAACACGCCCGGTTATGAAGGTTATGACCGCGTGGATATGGCATCCATCATGGGCGAGCAGAACTTCCAGCGAACCGGTATGGTGAGTGATGCGCAAATCAAGAAACTTGGCGAGATGACCGGTGCGCAGTATGTGCTGATAGCCGAGGCAGCTTTGTATGATGCGCAGAACATCATCATCACTGCCAAAGTATTGGACGTAGAGACCGGCGGTGTGGCAAACTCCGCTCCTCCTGCATGGGCGGGAAAAGACCCGGAGAAAATGCAGGCGGCTTGCGTCACTTTGGCGCAGAAGTTATTAGGAAAACGCTCGTCGTCATCCTCCAGTTATTCTTAT
Source organism: Paludibacteraceae bacterium (assembly GCA_017448345.1). Classification (GTDB taxonomy): domain Bacteria; phylum Bacteroidota; class Bacteroidia; order Bacteroidales; family Paludibacteraceae; genus Colicola. Next base: position 14,260 of record JAFSLP010000007.1, read on the forward strand.
TCTTCATCCAAAAGCGGGAGTTATGGCGGAGGATATGGAAGTAACCAAGACTTTACCGAGGACGCATTGGGTATCAATATGAAGATGATTTGGGTCGAAGGCGGCGAGTTTATGATGGGTTGTACTTCCGAGCAAGGCAGTTGTGAAAGCGACGAGCAGAATGTGCGGCGTGTGACGGTCGATGGGTTCTATATCGGCATGCTTGAGGTGACCCAGTCGCAATGGGAGAAAGTCGTAGGAACTAATGTTTATACTCAGAGAAACAAGGCAAATTCAAGTTGGTCTATGGCTGGTGTAGGACCGGATTACCCGATGTATTATGTCAGTTGGGAGGAGGCGATGGAGTTCTGTCGTTTGTTGAGTAACAAGACAGGAAAGACCTATACCCTGCCGACCGAGGCGCAATGGGAGTATGCAGCACGTGGCGGTAAGAAAGCAGACGGCACCAAATACGCAGGCAGTAACATGATTGATGTGGTAGCTTGGTATAGTGATAACAGTGGCAGTAGTACTCATCCTTGTGGTACGAAACGCGCCAATGCATTGGGCATCTATGATATGAGCGGTAATGTATGGGAGTGGTGCAAAGACTGGTATAGCAGCAGTTACGCCAGTTATGATACCAATAACCCTGTAGGTCCGTCGTCGGGTTCGAACCGCGTGAATCGGGGAGGTAGCTGGTGCAACTTCGCATCTCTCTGCCGCGTTGCGGATCGTAATTACAGCTCGCCCGGCGCCCGCTACTTCAACCTCGGCTTCCGCGTAGTACTCCTCCCGTGAGTTTATTGCGGAGCGTCCCTGCGAAAAGAGCACCAACACGACGGACAGCGGCATAACGGAGTTGCCGCAGTCTGTCGGGAAGGTGCATAAAAACGAAAATTATGCAGGTAAAGATATTTACGATACCAATATTTGACAATGAGAATGCGGTCAATGAACTGAATGCTTTCTTGCGTGCGCAAAAAATACTGACGGTTGACAAACAGTTGAGCACACAAGGGGCACAAGCATTCTGGACATTTTGTGTAAGCTATCTGCCGCAGACAATAGGCGGAAATACTTATTCCGGCGGCACCAAAGCAACCAAAGTGGATTACAAAGAAGTGCTGGACGAAAAGACGTTTGCTGTGTTCTCGCAGCTTCGATCCATCCGCAAGCAATTAGCAGAGCAAGAAGCAGTGCCGGCGTATGCAGTATTTACGGACAGCGAGTTGGCGGAAATAGCCAAATTAGAAACCATTGACATGGTGATGATTCAAACCATACCGGGTATAGGAGCCAAGCGTGCAGAAAAATACGGGAAATCCTTGTGCGAATCTTATATGAACGCAAAGAAAGAAACAGAAACATGAAGCGGGTTGGGTATTTGACAGAACAGATAGCAGACATGGATAATCTGCGTCTGGCTTTTTTCAAAGCCCAGCGGGGGAAAAGAGCCAAGAAAGAAGTGGAAGCCTATCGTAAAGAATTGGATACCAATCTGCTACAACTTCGTGCTGAACTCATAGAGGGAAAGGTGAATGTGGGCAATTATCATTTGTTCAAAATATATGACCCTAAAGAACGGACGGTGTGCGCTGCCGCCTTCAGGGAACGTGTGCTGCACCATGCCTTGATGAATGTCTGTGCTCCTATTTTTGAACGGCATTTCATAGAAACGACTTATGCGAACAGAACAAACAAGGGTACGTATAAAGCACTGGATACTGCATTCAAAGCAGTTAATAAATATGCGTATGTGGCAAAACTGGACGTGCGGAAATATTTTGACCATATAGACCATACTATATTGACAGCCCTATTAGGCAGGCTATTCAAAGACCAACGGTTATTACATGTATTACAGCAGATTATACAATCATACCACGTAGAACTGGGGAAAGGGGTACCAATCGGAAATCTGACAAGCCAGTATTTTGCCAACTATTATTTGTCGCCTATAGACCATTATGCAAAAGAAGAGTTGTCTATACCGATATACGTGCGCTATATGGATGATATATTGATGTTCCACAATGATTATGAAAGGCTGAAAGAAAAAGTCGTTGCTTATCAGCAAGCAGCAGAGACACGATTATTATTGACATTAAAGCCGCCAGTCATTCAAAAAACAGAAATACCGGTATCTTTTTTAGGTTATCGGCTCAGCAAGCATAAAATAGGACTGACCCAGCGGAGCAAGAAACGCTTTAAACAGAAATACAAGGCTGCTTTACGGGTACATGCGCATAACAGCCAGTCGGAACAAGAAACACAAGCGCATTTATTGCCATTGTTCGCCTTTGTCCAACATGGTTATACAAAGCGATACAGAAAACAAATACTAAACAAGGTGACAAGTCGTCGGGTTCAAACCGCGTGAATCGGGGAGGTAGCTGGAACAACAACGCATCTAACTGCCGCGTAGCGAATCGTAACAACAACTCGCCCGGCAACCGCAACAACAACCTCGGCTTCCGCGTAGTACTCCTCCGGAGCTTATCGCAGGGACGGATGTCATGCAATAAACAGATTTGCCACCTATCTGCGCTGGCAGATAAAATGAGCGGTCGTGTACCGCCAAAGAACAGATATTGGTAGGTTTGCCGGATCGTGAATTCGAAGATTTCTGTTCTTCAATGAAAACTAAAAGATAATATATAGATGAAAAAACTATTAATCATTTTGCTTTCAGCACTTTCGCTGACGGCAGGGGCACAGGTACCGGGGTGGGTGGATTCCGAAATGCGGGCATTGGAGTATCCGCACGGGCAGTATTTTGTCGGCTTTGCCGAGGGGCAGCGGCAAAACGGGGAGAGTGTGGAGGCTGCTATGTCGCGGATGAAGAATGCCGCGCGGGTAGAAGCGGTCAGTAGTATCCGTGTGCATGTACAGAACACCACCGTCAATCAGGCTCTGTCGCAGACCTTGCGTACCATGGAAGGTACTTTCCGTCAATCGGCACGGGAGTTTTCTTCGGCTACTACTACCAGCGTGGATATGGAGATACCCGGTCTGCAGATAGAGAGTTGGCGCAATTCGCAGACGGGAGAGATAGCCGCTTTTGCTTATGTGAAGAAAGCGACCCTCATCCGGCAGTTAGAGAAGAAAATAACCGTCGGACTGACGAAGATAGAGACTTCGCTTGACCAGATAGACCAACTCATAGCCACAGGGCAGAAGATGCAGGCACGCGAGCTGGCGGAAAGAACGGTGCCGCTTTTTTATGAGATAGACGAGGTGCAGAAACTGCTTGCTGCTGTGGATGAGAACGCCGATGAGGAGACGCTCCAACTGCAAGAGACACGCACGCTCCAGCATCGTCTGACAGGTATCATCGCCGACCTCAAGAACGGTATCAACATTTACCTGATTTGCAATGCCTATATGTTCGGACAGACCTATTCAGCCCTGAAGGGCGAGATACAAGGGGCACTGAGTCCGATGGGTTGCACATTCGTGCGGACGGATGCCGGTGCCGACTGGATAATCACAGTGACGGCTACCGCGCGGGAATATAATGCGTCCTCGTATGGCAGCGTGACCACGTATTTCGCCTACGTGGATGCCAAAATCAGCATAGAGAAGGGCGCAACACGGCAACGTATCTACGAAGATGCCATCAGCGAGAAAGGCGGTCACACGCATAACTACGAACAAGCTGCACGGCAGGCATACAAAGACCTCTCGCCCAAGATTAGTGCCATCATCAAAGAGCAGATACAGCAATAGGCCCCCGGTCCCCTCAGTAAGAGGGAGAGAAGGGACACCGGCATGGCATGCCGGAGAAGGGGACAAGGTAATAACCTGACTGACCAGTCGGGATATTGAAGTAATATAGGTGTTGCATAGGGATGCCTAAGAGGTATATATGTGATGTCTAAGATATGTGTTTGTAGTTGGTTGATTATCAGCCGATTATAGACATATTTGTTTGTGAGGATAATCTTGCTTGAATCAAAATTATCTTGCCGGTGTCAAAAAAAGAAAGTTTTTTGTCAACAAGACAATATGAACTTTCTATTTTTTTTGTAATTTTGCACCGTCAATTTCTATAAACATGAAAAACGCTTATTGTGCCATAGACTTAGGAGCTACGAGCGGACGTGTCATCCTGTCCGCTGACGGCGTCACCATAGAAGAGATTCATCGCTTTCCCAACCAAGTATATGAAAAGAACGGTCAGTTCTTTTGGGATACAGACCATCTGCTGCATGAAATCCGGCAAGGGTTAGGTCTGCTGGCAGCCCGCAAGGACCTGCATATTTGCAGCATAGGCGTGGACACATGGGGCGTGGACGTGGTGTATATAAGTAAGGAAGGACGTGCACTCGCGCATCCACGCGCTTACAGAGACCCTTATACGGAAGGTGTTCAGCAAGAGTTCTTCAAGCAGATACCGCGTGACCGCATCTATGAAAAAACAGGAATCCAGTTTCTTGATTTCAATACACTGTTTCAGTTTTATGCCTGTGCCAAGGAGCATTACCAGCCATTCGAGCAGGCGGACAAATATCTTTTCATTCCGGATTACATCAACTATGAGCTGACCGGAGTGATGCGGTGCGAATATACGATTCTCTCTACCTCGCAACTCCTTCATGCGCACGACAGACAGCTGGATGCAGAGCTTGTGGAGAAGTGCGGAGCCAAGATGTCGTGTTTCCCTCCCATCGTCATGCCGGGCGAGCAGATCGGGTTTTTGAAACCCTCCGTGGCGGATTTCGGCTATCCGGTGCCGGTGACAGCCGTGGCGTCCCATGACACGGCAAGTGCTGTCGCATCTGTTCCGCGGACGGTAGAGGGCAGGCATGCGGCTTATCTCTCCAGCGGTACGTGGAGCCTGATGGGGATTGTGGTGGACGAACCTGTAATCACTCCTCTTACGGCAGAGATGAATTTTACCAACGAGGGTGGAGTGAACGGAACCATCCGTCTTCTGAAAAACATCACGGGAATGTGGATTCTGGAGCAGTGCAGAAAACAATGGAAGGCGCAGGGGACGGACTATTCCTATCCCGAACTGGTGGCAATGGCTCAGAGCGTCACGCAGACACCGGAGCTGTTCAACCCCGACGAACCACGGTTTGCCAATCCCGCAGACATGCCGGCGCAAGTACGCAACGGCAGAAACATGACCGATGCTGAGGTCGTCTCATGCATCTATCATTCTCTGGCACATCGGTACGGAGAGGTGTTTGCCATGCTCCGCCGGATTGCGCCTTGGGAGCCAGAGGCGCTATATATCATCGGCGGCGGAGCGCGTAACACGTATCTGAACCGCCTGACGGAAGAAGAAACAGGGGTGCCGGTACTGACCGGTTCTACAGAGGCGACGGCACTCGGCAACATAGCCATACAGATGCAGGCACACACTACAAAATGACATACACGATGAAAGACCAAATGATTCACGCAGCCTATGCGATAGCGAAGGAGCGTTATGCGGAATGGGGTGTTGATACCGAAAAAGTGCTTGACACCCTCCAGAAATTTCAACTGTCCATGCACTGCTGGCAGGCGGATGACGTCTGCGGCTTCGAACCCAAGGCAGGAGCCATGTCCGGAGGTATCCAGTCCACCGGCAATTATCCCGGAAAAGCACGTAATATCGACGAGCTGCGCGCAGATATTCTGAAAGCCAAAAGTCTGATTCCCGGCAACCACCGTCTCAACCTGCATGAGATATACGGCGAGTTCAACGGCAAGGCGGTTGACCGGGACCAGTGTGATATCTCGCTGTTCTCCGGTTGGATTGACTGGGCGAAGGAGCATAACACCAAACTGGATTTCAACAGCACGAATTTCTCCCATCCCAAATCGGGAAGTCTGACGATTTCCAATCCCGACAAGGACATACGCGATTTCTGGATAGAACATATGAAACGCTGCCGTGCCATAGCAAATGCTATCGGCGAGGCGCAGCAAGACCCCTGTATCATCAATCTCTGGATTCACGACGGCTCCAAGGACCTGACAGTCAACAGGCTCTTGTACCGGACGCTTCTCAAAGAAAGTCTGGATGACATTCTCCGTGAGAAATATCCGTGGGAGAAACCTTGTCTGGAGAGCAAGGTGTTCGGAATCGGGCTGGAGACGATGACCGTAGGCAGCAATGATTTTTATATCGCATATGCTTCCCGCAACAACGTGATGCTGACTCTGGATACCGGGCATTTCCATCCGACCGAGTCCGTGGCGGACAAAGTGTCCAGCCTGCTGCTGTTTGTGCCCGAGCTGATGCTTCATGTGAGCCGTCCGGTTCGCTGGGACTCCGACCACGTAACCATCATGGACGATCCGACTCTCGAACTGTTCCAAGAGATAGTCCGGGCGGATGCCACCGACAGAGTGCATTACGGGCTTGACTATTTCGACGGCAGTATCAACCGCATCGGTGCCTATGTCATCGGTTCGCGTGCCGCACAGCGCTGTATGCTGCGCGCATTGCTTGAGCCGGCAAACACTATCCGTACCGACGAGCTGAACGACCACGGATTCCAGAAACTCGCACGTCTGGAAGAGGAGAAGAGCATGCCGTGGCAGGCGGTGTATGACGAGTTCTGCTTGCGAAACAATGTTCCCGTCGGCTCAGATTTTATCGCAGAGATAGAGCAATACGAACGTGACGTAACATCCAAAAGAGGATAATCATGAATATCTTTATCGGCATACTCATCATCGCCCTCGGCGCATTCTGCCAGTCCAGTTGCTATGTGCCTATCAACCGCATCCGTCAATGGTCATGGGAGAGTTACTGGCTCGTTCAGGGCGTTTTCGCATGGGTTCTGTTTCCTCTCTGCGGACTTTTCCTTGCCGTGCCTCACGGGGAACAGGTGTCAGGTCTCTTCGCAGCCGTACCGGCGTTCAATATCTGGATGACCGTCCTCTTCGGTGTGCTTTGGGGCATCGGCGGACTGACGTTCGGTCTCTCGATGCGGTATCTTGGCGTGGCGCTCGGTCAGAGTATCTCCTTGGGTACCTGCGCCGCGTTCGGCACTGTCATGGGTCCATTGATGATTCATGCCTTCTTTCCGGAGCTGGATGCTCTTTCCCAACTCACATCGTCCGTTCTCGCCGGTGTCGCAGTCACTGTTACCGGAATAGCCGTCATCGGACTTGCGGGCAGCATGAGAAGCAAAGAGCAGACACAGGAAACAGACAAGCCCGCCGGTACCGGTGAGACCGGTTTCCGTTTCGGCAAAGGTATCGCTATCGCACTCCTTGCGGGACTCATGTCGGGGTGTTTTAATGTTGGGCTGACGTTCGGCGCAGACATATGCTTCGAGCACACCAATCCGATGTTCCGCACCCTTCCTGCCACGCTGCTGGTCACTCTGGGCGGTTTCTTCACCAATCTGGTGTACTGCCTGTGGCAGAACGTCAAAAACGGCACCCTCGCAGACTACGGAAAGACATCGGTGTGGCTTAATAATCTCCTTTACTGTATGCTTGCCGGTGCCTTGTGGTACAGCCAGTTCTTCGGGCTGTCGCTGGCAAAAGGTTTCCTCACGGAGAGTCCGCAGCTGATGACACTCTCTTTCTGCATCCTCATGGCGCTCAATGTGGTCTTTTCCAACGTGTGGGGGCTCATCCTTCATGAATGGAGAGGCTGTTCGCGCCGTACCGTCATGGTGCTCCTTGCCGGTATCGTTATCTTGTTAATCAGTAGTTTTATTCCCCAATGGTTATGAGTATCTTGGAAAACAACAACGCACTCTCCCAGCTAATAGCAGATATTGCGGAAGTGGCGGGTCATATATGGCTCAAAGGGTGGGGTGAACGCAACGGCGGAAACATCACCGTGCGTCTCACCGACTGTGCGGAACCTGACTGGGCGGATCTGCCGCCCCTCACCGAACCCATTCCTATCGGTGCTGTGCTCCCTCATCTCAAAGGGCATTATTTCTATGCCAAAGGAACGCAGAAACGGATGAGGGATCTTGCCCGCGCACCCATGCGTAACGGTGCCGTCATCCGTATCACCGATGATTGTGCGCATTACCAGATAATAGCCGACAGTCCCGTCAAGCCTACTTCCGAACTGCCGTCCCACCTCATGGTGCAGAATTACCTCGTGGGGTCCGGCAGCCGTTATACGGCGACGCTCCATACACATCCCATAGAGCTTGTCGCGATGTCCCATCTTACCCGTTTCCAAGACAGCGACACCCTCACGCAAACCCTATGGTCCATGATTCCGGAGACGCTTGCTTTCGCTCCACTGGGCATAGGCTGGGTGCCGTATGAGCTACCCGGTTCCATCGAGCTTGCACAGGCTACCCTTGCACAGATACACGACTATGACGTCACCCTTTGGGAGAAACACGGTGTCTTCGCCGTAGGGCAGGATATCATGGATGCGTTTGACCAAGTGGATGTGCTCAATAAAGCGGCGGTCATCTACATGTCGGCACGCGCCATGGGAGGAGAGCCCGAAGGACTCGCACCGCAGGATATGAAGGACATACAACGCATCTTCGCCCTCCCAAAAACAAGAATAAACTAATACCTTTTAATCCGTAATTTATAATGAATCGTCTTATCACCGTTTTATTCGCAATCTTCAGTGCCGCTCTTGTGACGGCGCAGACTCAGGTATCCGGTGTTGTGATTGATGCCAAAACCGGCGAACCCGTCATCGGCGCATCGGTACTGATACAGGGCACCACGGTGGGTACAGTCACCGATTATGACGGTAAGTTTCTGCTGGATGTGCCTGATAAGAAGTCTCTTCTTGAGGTCTCGTATCTCGGCTATGTCTCGCAGACTCTTGCTGCGTCCGACGCCCAACGGGTGTTGCTCAAAGAGGACACTCAGGCGCTGGAAGAGGTTGTCGTGGTCGGATATGGCACGCAGAAGAAATCCGTTGTCACTGCCGCTATCAGCAAAGTCACGGCGGAAGATCTGGAAAACATCGTCCCGACACGCATCGACAATATGCTCAAAGGCAAGGCATCAGGTGTGACTATCACATCCTCCTCCGGACAGCCCGGTGCAGGCGCACGTGTCAACATACGCGGTATAGGCACCATTAACGACGCTTCGCCTCTCTATGTGGTGGACGGTATGCCGATGGGCAACATCGACTATCTCAATCCTACCGACATCGAGTCTATCGAAGTGCTCAAAGATGCCGCTTCTGCCGCTATCTACGGTACCAAAGGCGCCAACGGAGTGGTACTTGTCACTACCAAAAACGGCGCCTTCGGCAAGAAAGTGAGTATCTCGTATGACATGAATATCGGCTGGCAGAACCCTTGGAAACAAAAGGCAGTCCTCAATGCTCCTTGGTATCAGACCATCCTCAACGAAGCCCGTATCAACGACGGTTCCACTCCCTATTTCGCTACCATCACCACTGACCCCGGCACCAATTGGCAGGATGCGCTCTTCAACTACAATGCTCCCGTCCAGAGCCATCAGGTCAGCGTCAACGGAGGAGGGGAGAAAGTCACCTATTTCGTTTCCTTCGGGTTCCTTGACCAGCAGGGTATCGTCGGCGGTAACTTCAAACGCAGTAACTATACCCGCTATTCCGTGAGGGACAATAATGTCTATAAGATAATTGACACGGACACACGCAAATGGCTTAACCATCTGACCCTCACCAGTAACATCAGTTACTCCAATGTGGCATCTACAGGAATAGCCGAGAACTCTGCTTTCTATTCGCCTCTGGGCTCGGCTCTTCTCATTGCTCCTACACAACCCCTCTATGCCGATGACCCTCAATCCGTCTTGGACAAATATCCCACTGCCATCCGGGACAAAGAGGGCAGGGTCTATTCCGTTCCTGACATCACCATGAGCGAAGTCATCAACCCGGTAGCCAGTCTCGAACTACCTGCCGGATGGAACCGCTCGGACCGGTTCACGGGAAACCTCACGGCGGAACTGGAGATTTATGACGGATTGAAGTTCAAATCGAGTTTCAACACCGATTTCAATTTCGGACGGTATGACGGCTACGGATACCCCTATTACCTCAGTTCCGGCGGAGCGGGAAGCGCCGTCAATAGCTCTGTCTCCTCTTCGCAAAGCCGTACGTTCACATGGCAGGTGGAAAATGTACTCTCCTATAACCACGAGTTCAGCGGACATGAGATAGGGGTGCTTCTCGGTCAATCCGCCACCAAGACCGCCTATTCCTATGTCAGCGGCACAGCATATGACCTGCCAAGCAATGACCCCTACAAGGCAACCATAGACTATGCGCAAGGCTCCGTCAATGACATGCGCACCTCCGGCGGACGCAGTTACAGCGCAGGCGCATCCTATTTCGCACGCGTCAATTACAACTACAAAGAACGGTATATCTTCCAAGGCTCGCTGCGATGCGACGGCTCCGACAAGTTCGGCTCCAATAACAGATGGGGACTCTTCCCTTCTTTCTCTCTCGGCTGGAACATAGCCCGTGAGGCTTTCTGGGAAAATGTTCCCGATGCTTTTTCTGCATTCAAGATACGCGCCTCATGGGGACTGAACGGTAACGACCGTATCTCCGATTTCGCCTATACCTCACTCATCGTCAGCGGTAGCAATTACACCTTCGGACGGCTCGACAACGAGGCTATCATCACCGGTGTGCGGCAAGGGCGGCTTGCCAATGCAGATCTTAAATGGGAAACCAGCAGACAGACCGATATCGGTCTCGAACTCGGTTTCCTTTCCAATGCCCTCACGCTTAACCTCGATTATTTCCACAAGACCACGGTGGACATGCTCATGCCGGCGCTGCTGCCGTCCTATGTAGGTATCGAACAGCCGTGGACCAACGGAGGCAAGATGCTCAACTGGGGTATCGAGGCGGACCTGTCCTATAAGTTCCGCGTCAGCTCTGTCAACTTTGCTCTTGCCGGAAATATCACCTATCTCAGGAACCGTCTCATTGACTACGGTAACGAAACCGGGTCCAGCAACCTCGACAACGTGCAGGGTGTAGGCGTCGTCAGCCGCGCACAGAACGGAGAGGTATATCCCTTCTTCTATGGTTACAAGACCGCCGGTATCTTCCAGACACAGGCGGAAGTGGACGCCTATGTCAATGACAAAGGGGAATTGCTCCAACCCAATGCACATCCCGGCGACGTACGCTTTGTCGATTACAACGGCGACGGAAAAATCAATGACGACGACCGTACCAAAATAGGAAAAGGAATGCCCGACATCACCTATTCCTTCTCCCTCAATATCGAATGGCAGGGGCTTGACCTCAATCTCTTCTTCCAAGGCATAGGCGGCAATCAGGTCTTCGATGCCACACGCCGTCCGGACCTCTCGCTTGCCAACCAGCCTGCGTGGATACTCAACCGCTGGACAGGACCCAATACCTCTAACACCATCCCGCGTGTGACAGAGCAGGACCCTAACGATAACTGGCGGTCCAGCGACCTGTATATCAAACCCGGAAGCTATCTACGGCTCAAGTCGCTGCAGCTCGGCTATTCACTGCCCAAGAAATGGATGCAGACCATACACTTCCAGAAGATACGCGTCTATTTCTCGACAGAGAACCTCCTCACTTTCACCGCCTATGACGGCTATGACCCCGAGATAGGCTCCGGAGGCACCTCTATCGGTATTGACGCCGGATGCTACCCGCAAAGCCGCACGCTCTCCGTTGGAGCAAATATCGTTTTCTGACAATAAACAACACCTGAATATGAAAAAGATACTATTTATCAGTTGTTCCTTATTGATCCTCTTCAGTTCTTGTGACAATAGTTTTCTGGATATCAAATCCACTTCGGCGGACCTCCTTGATGACTATTACAAGACCGAAGCGCAGATCTACAAGACCTTGGTCGGCGCCTATGACCCCCTCCAATGGACGGACTATTATGGCGGATATAACCAGTTCATGTTCCTCAGCGACCTCCGCGCCGATGATATCTATGTCGGCGGAGACAAAGGCTCTGACAACTTCTTCCACCAGATGCAGCGCTTCCAGATGATGCCTGTCGATGCACCCCGGTCCTTCTGGGAGTGTATGTACACCGGCATCGAACGGTGCAACACGGTCATCGACAATCTTCCCAAAGTCGAGGACATAGACCCCGCTGTCGCCGAACGGTACGAAGCCGAAGCACGGTTCCTGCGCGCTTGGTATTACCACTGGCTATGGAAGTTCTGGGGCAATATCCCCTATTACGACCATGTCCTGCAGGCTCCCTATCACGCTACACAGCTCCCGCCGGACTCTGTCTATAACCATATCATGGACGACCTCGACTACTGCTGCGGGAAAAGCACGCTCACAGGTGCTTTCCGCCTTATTGACAGACCTGCCGAAAACGAATGGGGACGCGTCACCATCTTTGCCGCACGTATGCTGCGTGCACGCGTCGTCCTTTTCCAGAACGACATCGCCCGCTTCGAACAGGTCTATTCCGACATGGACGCAACCAAGAAAAGCCAGCAGTTCATGCTATGCGAGGATTTCGAACGTATCTGGAAAGGCGAATATGAGTTCGTCACCAACCCCGAATCCATGAACAAATCCGAGAGTATCTGGGAAATCAACCACCGCTCCGAATCCGGCTCTTGGTCTTGGCCGCAAGGAGGAGAAGGCACCATCTACCCCAAGTTCGTTGGCATCAACGGGCTGGACGGTGACCCCGAGTTCGCAGACGGATGGGGATTCGGACCCATCCGCAAACAGGCGTATCTCATGTATGACGAGGCGGATATCCGACGCGACGGAGGTATCATAGACATCGCTGCGCGCAAACAGCTCTTGCAGGATTCGCTCGGTGTCACCATCTCTTGGGCGGAGAGAGCCAACCATACCGGCTATTACAACCGCAAATATACGGCGCGGAAAGGCTATAACGACTGTCCTTACGACCCCGAACTGAACTTCAACAACAATGTCCGGGTGTTCCGTTACGCCGAGTGTCTCCTTAATCTGGCGGAGGTCAGCTGGCGGCTGGGGTACGCCAATGTGGCACAGACCAACCTCAACCTCGTCCGAAAGAGAGCCTTCCCCAATGAAGACTACAGAGCCGGTTCGCCCCATTATGTCGCCGCTTCCATGGAGACGATTATGCAGGAGCGGCATTTGGAGTTCCTTGCTGAAGGACACCGCTTTTGGGACCTCGTCCGTTGGAGCCGTGCTACCGATGTCACGCCGTGCGATATCGCCTCTGTTCTCAGCGGCTCCGATGAGATAGGAAATTACACGCGCACGTGGAATGACAACTGGCGCTATCTACCTATCCCCTCTCTGGAGATTGACCGCACGGAGGGATCTTATAAACTCAAGCAAAACCCCGGATATTAAACACTCTATGGATATGAAAAAGGTATTAATTATCAGTTGTTCATTACTCATTCTTCTGTCCGCCTGCAAGCCGAAAAGTTATATGGATGACCTGCCGGAATTGCAACCCAATACAGATACGGCTGCCGTTCTTGCCATGAATCCCCGTGCGGAACTTGATGCCAAGGACCCCAATATGGTTCATCTTGTCATGGACGAACAGGATGGATGGGTGCCGGTATGGACGGTTGGTACCAAACGATATACGCAACAGCGTGTGGACCGGCGTTTTGAGTTTGCCGGAGACTACACCGTTACTGCTTCCGCCTATAACAAAAACGGTATGGCTCCGGAAGTAGCGGTGCATTTCTCCATCGCAGTCATGGACGAGTCTGTCTGCGCCAATGAGCAATACACCGCTCTGACAGGCGGCTGTGAAGCGGAAAATGGCAAGACATGGATGCTGGCAGAGAGTACCGGCTACTATGGTCTGATTGACATCAACACATGGCTCATTGAGTATCTTACCGATTACTGGTGGGCAGCCGAGCGTGGCAGTCATAACGGCGTGTATGACGACCGGCTGACTTTTGTCCTCAATGCCGACAAGACCTTTATTCACACCACTAACGGCACCTCAGGAGTGGATAGCAACGAGACACCCTTTGATAACTATACGGAGAGCTGGGAACTCCAACCGCCTGCAGAGAGTCGCGACGGACGGTATCACCTCATCCTCACGGGTGACGGGTTCCTGCCGCCTATACCCTCCGAATGTCAGGGACAACATGACTACACCGTCCTCGTACTCAACGATACCGTGCTCATGACCAAGATTTACAAAGACGGTTCTAATCAGGCATGGGTGCATAAATTCGTTCCTGCGCAATGAAAAAAATACTGATTGTCAACATCTTATTATTGATTCTTTTGTCTGCCTGCACTCCACAACTCGGGCGCTCTTCCGATGAACGGGTCATCGCTGCGATGACTCTCGAAGAGAAAGTCTCATTGCTTGTAGGCACCTGCAAGGACTGGAACCTCGTGCCGGAGGCAGCCCCTGCCACGCGTCACCGCGAACCGGTTCCGGAAGGGTATTGGGACACCTATCAAGGCAATACGGCTGCTATGCGGGGAAAGGTCAGCGGAGCTGCCGGAATCAGTTATGCTATCCCCAGACTCGGAATCCCGCCGGTAGTGATGGCGGACGGTCCCGTCGGGCTGCGGATAGACAGCGTTTGTACTGCATTCCCCTCAACGGCTCTCCTTGCCGCATCCAATGACACTGACCTCGTTTGCCGGGTAGGGCAGGCTATAGGGGAAGAGATGCGGTATTACGGAGTGGATATCCTGCTGGCTCCGGGTATCAATATAATGCGGAATCCGCTTTGCGGTCGTAATTATGAATACCTGTCCGCAGACCCCGATTGGGCGGGACGCATCGCTTCCGCATATGTCCGCGGGGTGCAGTCGAAAGGGGTGGGCACTTGTGTCAAGCATTTTGCCGCCAATAACCAAGAAACCTATCGGAACGGAATTGATGTGCAGGTGGATGATTCCGTGCTGCGCAAGCTCTATCTCAAACCTTTTGAACAGGTGGTACGGGATGCACAGCCGTGGACGCTGATGTCGTCATACAACAAGATAAACGGTACCTATGCCTCGGAGAATTCCTACCTGCTCACGGATATCCTGCGCAACGAATGGGGATTTGAAGGCTTTGTGATGACCGACTGGTGGGCGGAAGAGGACCCTGTGCGCATGCAACTGGCAGGCAACGATATGCTCATGCCCGGCACGCAGGAGCAGATTGACACTCTCATCGCAGCTGTCAGAAGCGGCAGACTGGACGAAGCGGTTCTGGACCGTAATCTTCTGCATATACTGCCCGTCATCCGTCGCTGCCCGGCTTTCCTGTACGGAGACCGTACTAATCCGGACGGTGCAGACCTTGACCGGATGCTCCGTGAACACGCAGCACTGGCAAGAGAAGCAGCTGCCAAAGGAATGGTTCTTCTGCGAAACAGACATGCCCTGCCGCTTGATGCGTCAGTGTCTTCTGTGGCGCTGTTGGGCAAAGGCTCCTATGACACCTATGCCGGAGGAACAGGCTCCGGTGCCGTCACCAAGGCATACAAAGTGAATATCTGCGAAGCATTGGAGCGGCAGGGTTTCCGACCGGACTCCATTGCACGAAAACGGTATATGAACCATATCGCGCTCTCCTATGATGCACAGCCTGCACCTTCCGCTTGGTTCATGCCTTATGTCACTGAACTGGAATGGACGCAGGAGGATATGACCCGTCTGGCGCAGACCAATGACATCTGTATCCTCACCCTACAGCGCATGGCAGGAGAAGGAACGGACAGACAACTTGTCGAAGGCGATTATTACCTGACTTCCGTGGAGAAGAACCTCATACGTCGGGCTTCGCAGGCTTTTCATACTCAGGGCAAACCTCTTGTCCTCATCCTGAACACGGGCTCTACGCTGGAACTGACAGACGTCGTCGGATATACGGATGCTGTTCTCATGGCGTGGCTGCCCGGACAGGAAGCCGGCAATGCGGTTGCAGATGTCCTCACCGGGGCCGTTCCGCCGCAGGGTAAACTGCCGATGCCGTTCTATGGGCGGTACAGCGATGTGCCTTCCGCTCCCAACTTCCCTCTCTCTGACGGGGACCCCAATAAAGTCTGCTATCGAGAAGGACTGGCACGACCGGCACGGACGCTCTACGACACAGGCTTCGGACTCACCTACTAAAAGACCAGACAATAATGATAAAATCACTGCTCTTTATAATCCTTGCAGCCGCATCGGCGTTTTATCCCCAGTCGGCTCACTGGCTGCGCATAGCGGAGAAAGCAAAGCCTGACCTCCACCACGCCCGTTACACACCGGTACGGATGGTGGAAGCCGTTCCGGATTCTTCCGCCTTTCAGGGCTGGCGGTATCTGGAAGCTGAGCTGACGCCCTCACAGACTGACACCATGGTCCTTCGGCACGGGCAGGTCTTGACCTTTGATTTCGGCAGACATCTTGTGGGATACCTCTCTTTCTCCACGCGTACGCTCCGCCGTTGTCAGGACGGTCCTCTCCGTCTCCGCCTCTTCATGGGCGAACTGCCCGCCGAACTCAACACACCTCTTGAGCCGTGGAAAGCGTGGCTGAGCAGGGCGTGGATGCAGGATGAGATAATCACGGTCTATGAGACGGACCGTGTCGTTACCCTTCCGCGCCGTCTGGCGGGACGGTATCTCAAAGTAGAGGTACTTGCCACCTCGCGCGATTTCGACTGTGCGCTTACGGACCTCTCTTTCGATGCTGTCTCGTCTGCCGGAGAAGACACAGGCTTCCGCCGCACCGCATCGCCGTTGTTGGACTCCATACGCGCCGTGAGTGTCACAACCCTCAGCGAATGTATGCAGACTGTCTATGAGGACGGTCCCAAACGCGACAGACGGCTCTGGGCGGGCGACCTCTATCTACAGTCCCTTGCCAACAGGTACTCGTTCCGGAATTTCGGACTGACCAAACGGTGTCTCTTTCTCTTCGCCGCACTCGCAGCCGATGACGGAACACTCATCAGCAACATCTTCGAGTCCCCTCAGCCGCATCCGCAAGAGGGCTCTTATATGCTCACCTACAGTCTCTTATGGAACTCCACGCTCCTTGAATATCTGTTGGATACCGGCGATACCCTTACAGCGCAGACTCTCTGGCAAGTAGCCAAACGGCAGACTGAAGATGCACTCACGTATCTGACACCCGAATATATCTTTGATATACATAAACGCGATGTCTGGCTATTTTTCGACTGGAGAGAGCACGAGGGCTTGGATGTCTCCGCACCGATGCAGGCGGCTACCATCTTTGCACTCGAACAGACATACGAACTGGCGCGTCTTCTGGGGCGGACAGCCGAAGTAAAGCAGTACCCCTCTGTCGCAGCCAAGATGCGGCGTGCGGCGCTGAGACATATGTATGACGCACGCAGAGGTGTTATGCTCTCCGGTTCCGGCAAGCAACTCTCTGTCCAGTCGCAGACATGGGCAGTCAAAGCCGGAATCCTATCCGGAGCCAAAGCGCGCAAGGCGCTGACTACCGCCATGACCGACCCCAAAGCAATCCAACCCGGTACCCCGTACGCGACCCATTACCTCGTTGAGGCAATGATACTCGCCGGCATGCCGGAGCAGGCACGCGCCTACCTCATTGACTATTGGGGAGGCATGGTGCGAAGGGGAGCGGACACCTTCTGGGAAGCATATGACCCGAACGACGATTATATCTCGCCCTATGATTTCTTCCCCGTTAACTCCGCCTGCCATGCGTGGAGCTGTACCCCCGTCTATTTCATCGGTAAATACCCGGACATATTCAGATAAAATCTCCTTAAAGGAGTTATAATATTATTCATTAACAACCCAAAAACAAACTATTATGAAAAAATCTATCTTTTTAGGACTTATGCTCCTTGTCGCAGGTTCTATGTGCGCTGCCCGTATCTATGTGATGGGTGACGAGCGTTCTATTCCCGCCGGTGCTAACACCTCCGTCATGGAGAACACCGAACTCATGCTCTGGATCCGTGACTGGGGAGACCAGTCGCTCACCTGTTCCCTTGAGTCCAGCGCAGATGCCGGACCCTCAGGTTTCGCGTACTCCGTCTTTATGTGCCACCCGGACAACAGCGGCAACCCTGCAGCCGGCTACTATGGCGCTACGTGGGCGGTTAAAGCACCCATTGATCTCACTGCCATCACCGAGGACTGGAAGATGGTCATCGTCTGCAAGACCGATGTGCCCGTCTGGACGCTCTCTGTAGTCGATGGTGACAAATGCACAATCGACCTCGCTGCATTGGTTGAGCACAAGGACAACACCACGTGGAATACCATCGAAGTGCCTATGTATGACATCTTCGACAAAGGTATCTCCTTCGCCTCGCCCCTCACCACAGGCTATCTCTTCAACCTCCTCACCAACGACAACACCGACAAGACCCAGCTCTGCATCGATGCTTGGTATTTCACCGACGGCAATGACGACAATCAGGCGGTCGAGGATGTCTTGGCTGCTCCCAAAGCACGCAAAACCATCGAGGACGGGCAAGTAGTCATCATCAAGAACAATGCACGTTTCAACGTGCTTGGCGCACAACTCTGATACGGACTACTCAGGTCGGCAGCGGCTGATTACCGCTGCCGGTTACTAAGAAAATAACTGCATATGAAAAAAATATTAATTATTACTTGTTCATTATTACTTGCCCTTGGCTCCTTCGCCCAGCAGCCGCGCAGCTTCAAACGCGGCGTCGGCACCAACAACATGGCGTACCGTGCCAACTACGAAGTCCTTGCTCCCGGTGTCTCGTGGTTCTACAACTGGTCTTCCTCCGCACCTGCCCTCATCGCAGACGACTGGGAGACGCTCGGCATGGACTATATCCCTATGGTCTGGGGCGGAGGACTGGATAATGAGAACGGACGTAACCGCGTACGCGATTACATCCGCCGGCACCCCTCTGTCAAGTACCTGCTCGGTTTCAACGAACCCAACTTCACCTCGCAGTCACGCATGACGCCGCAGTACGCCGCGTCCCAATGGACCTATATGGAGCAGATTGCCGATGAGTTCGGACTCACGCTCGTCGGACCTGCGCTGAACTTCGGACCCGCAGGAGGCTCCGTCCGCGACCCCGAGGACAACCATGAATATACCGACCCCTTCGACTGGTACGACAAGTTCTTCGCCATCTGTCCCGACTGCCGCGTGGACCACATTGCCATTCACCTCTACATGCCCACGGGTGCTATGAAGGGGACGATTGACAAGTTCTGGGACAAATACCGCCGTCCCGTCTGGCTCACCGAGTTCAACCGTAACGACGGAGGCTCCTCCACGCCGGAGGATCATATGCGTTTCCTCACCACCGAACTGGAAATGCTGGAGAAGCACCCGCATGTCTTCCGTTACGCATGGTTCATGACCTATTCCTCCGTCTGGCAAATCAACCTCCTTGACCTCGGAGAGGGCAGACTGACCGACCTCGGCAGACTCTACACCGGTATGTCCTCCTTCGATAGCACCTATTTCCATCCCGTGGGACTGACCATACCAGCCGCACATTACCAGTCGGCACAGTCCCTCACCCTCGTGCCCTCTACCGCCGACCCGGACCTGCTTATGCTCAAGGATATGTCCACCGGCTCTTGGGCGGAGTACCTCGTGGATATCCCTCGCTCCGGCAGTTACTCGCTCAATCTCCATCTCGCCTGCAAGTCCGGCTCGAAGATTGAAGTCTATGAGGACGACGCACTTGTCACCACCATCACTCCCCAAGCCACTGCCTCTACGGATTTCGACCACTGGGCTGAGCAGTCTTTCCCCGTTACCCTCACCGCTGGACACCACCGCCTCAGGCTCCTCTCCAAGGCGCGCCTCTATTACTATGACCGGCTCCGTCTCGATTACCCCGATGCCATTGACTCTGCTGAATCCGCTAAGTCTGGCGGAGCTGAGAAGTCTCTCCGCAACGGACAGCTCCTCATCTCCACTCCCTTTGGCACCTATAACTCCCTCGGACAACGGATAACAGAAAAATAATCACAATGAAAAAAATAATCCTCTGTACTTTGTACTTCGTCACTTTGTCACTTGGTACCTTCGCCCAGACCCAGAGCTACAAACGCGGCTACGGCGTGGACCAGTCCAAGTTCTCCAATGAGGCAATCGCCAACCTCTCCAAAGGAGCGGGGTGGTATTATGACTGGTCGCCATCTACCTATCTGGATTTCGAGGGCGCAAATGTCGATTTTGTCCCCATGACGTGGAACGGCGGCTACAATGCCTCCCAGCTGCGGCAGTTCCTTGAGGCACATCCCTCCGTCAAGTATCTCCTTGCTTTCAACGAACCTAATTTCCGCGACCAAGCCAACATGACGCCCTCGCAGGCTGCACAAGCTTGGCGGGAGCTGCAACAGATTGCCGATGAATACAACCTCAAACTCGTCTCCCCTGCACCCAACTGGTGCGGATGGTGCGTCGAGGAGAACGGCATCACCTATAACTCGCCCTATGACTGGTTGCGTGATTTCTTTGCCGCCTGTCCCGACTGCCGCGTCGATTATATCGGTATTCACTTCTACATGGGAGCCATGGAGTCCGTCAAGGGCAGCATCGACCTCCTCTGGGAGCAGTTCCACAAGCCCGTATGGCTCACCGAGTTCAATATGGATAAGAACGGCATGGGTGATAACGGCACGGCGGACGAACAGCGTGCCTTCATGGTCAGGATGATAGACTGGATGGAGCGCGACCCGCATGTCTTCCGTTACGCATGGTTCCTCGGCAGAGGAGGTATCCTCACGGACCTCGTCGCAGCCGACAAGAAATCGCTTACTATGCTCGGGCAGGTCTATGCCAACATGTCGTCGTATGACTCAGCTTTCTACCACTCCGTCAACACGCGCATCGAGGCGGAGCATTACATCTCCATGGAGAACCTCTCCCTCGTTCCCTCCACCGATACGGACGGTGCCCTCTCTGTGGGCTACACAGCAGCAGGAAGCCGCCTTGCCTATCAGGTGGACGTACCCTCCGAAGGGGAATGGACACTCACTCTCCGCACCGCTGGAGAGCAGGACACATGGTGTGACATCTATTCAGGAGAGACCTATCTCGCTACCTTGCAGATACCTGCCACCGGCTCATGGACAGAGTGGCGGCAGTCCGTCTCGGCGCTTACGCTGCCCGAAGGCAAACAGACGCTCGGTATCCGCCTCACCTCCGGCTCCTGTGACATCAACTGGCTCTCTCTCTCCAACACTGCGGGTATCGAACAATTCTCCACTCTCAACTCTCAATTCCCAATTCACAAGTCTCTCCGTAACGGGCAGCTGGTCATCTCCACTCCCTTTGGCACCTACAACGCCCTCGGACAACGGATAACAGAAAAATAACCGCATATGAAAAAGATATTAATTTTTAATTGTTCATTATTAATTATTCTCGCCTCCTGCTCCACGCGTAACACCCTCACCCCGGATGCCACGGTGGGTACACGTGTGCAGGCGCTGCCTGACAGTCTCTGGGCGCATGCCTCTTGGCTCTCTGCCGCCAATGCGCCGGTGGTCACCGACACCGTCTATGACGGCACACGTGCAGCGGATGGCGCCAGCTGGTTCGTGGCATGCCTGACCAACACCAAGCCTGTGCAGCAAGCCCTCTGGATGACCTCCGCCTTGGGCGTCTATGACCTCTTCATCAACACGCAGCGCGTCGGTACCGACCTCCTCAAACCCGGATTCACACATTACGCCAAGACACGACGCTCTTTCACCTACGACATCACGGAGGCTTTCCGCAGAGCCGCAGAGGACACCAACACCCTCTCCGCGCAGGTCACACCCGGCTGGTGGGCGGATAAAATCATCACCCCTGCCGGTACGCCGGGGATGTACGGACGCAAGCCCGCCTTCCGTTCCGTACTGCTCCTCACCTATACCGATGGTTCCACGGAGATTCTGGGTACCGACACCCTTGCTTGGCGGGCGGGGATTGCCGGACCTGTCACCCACGCCGCTGTCTTCGACGGAGAGGAATACGACGCACGCATCCCTATGGGGTGGGATACGCCTCAGAAACTCACCCTTCCGGAACTGAACCATGAGTTCTCCGGAGACATTCTCCCCTCCGAAGGAGCCGAGGTCTGTCTTCGTTATGACCTTGCCCTCCCGCCCGTGCACGCGTATGTCTATAAGGAGGTGGAGCTTGCCGGCTCCGACCGATACGGACGCGTCGTCATTGACCGCACCTATCGTGACGGCAGCCGGATGAAGATACACAAAGGCGAGACGCTCGTCCTCGATTTCGGGCAGAACTGTGCCGCCGTGCCGCATTTCGTCTTTGCTGCCGATGAAGGCACCACCCTCACTTTTGCCGGAGGAGAACTGCTCAACGACTCGCTCGGAGCACGCTCGCGTGGTATGGACGGACCCGAAGGCGCTGTCCACCGGGAGAACCTGCGCATCCCGGATACAGGAGTCACGCTCCGTTATACCTTCGGCGCTGCCAACACCCCTGTGAACTACCATCCGCACCACACCTTCTTCGGTTACCGCTACGCGGAGCTCACGGCGGATGCGGATGTCACCGTCTATTCGGTCCGTTCTATACCGGTCAGCTCCCTCACGGCGGAGCTGGAGACGGGCTCCCTCACTACCGGAAGCAGCCTCGTCAACCGCCTCATTCTCAACACCCTATGGGGGCAGCGCTCCAACTATCTCTCGGTGCCTACTGATTGTCCGCAGCGTAACGAACGCCTCGGATGGACGGCGGACACGCAGGTCTTTGCCGAGACAGGCACATTCTTTGCTGACACCGATGCTTTCTTCCGCAAATGGCTCCGTGACCTCCGTGACACCCAGAAGGAGAACGGAGGCTTCCCCGGGGTTGCTCCGTGGGGGCAGTACGGCTCCTCGCCGGTTGATATGGCGCGGGTGGGGTGGTCTGATGCAGGGGTCATTGTCCCGTGGGTGATGATGAAGCAGTTCGCGGACTCGGCGCTCGTCAACGAGCACTGGACTGCTATGGAACGCTATGTGGACCACATAGCAGCCTATCAGTACGACCACACAGCCATGTTCCCGGACAACGGCGGCTACCAGTGGGCGGACTGGCTCAGTTATGAAGCGCTGGAGTCCTTCACCGGACAGCCGTGGGACGCACGCGGACTCAGACTCGAAGCCGCCGAATACTGGTCCTATCTCGGTGCCTCGTACTGGCTCATGGACAGCCGGATGATGCTGGATATGGCGCGTTTTACCGGCAGGGACACCCTCAAATACAGCGAGATGTCCGCCAAGGCACGCGCTTACCTGCAAGACCGTTTCCTCCTTCCCGACGGCTCGTTCCGCCTCGACATACTCAACACTATGCAGACGCCCGCTGTCTTTGCCTTGTATAACGGACTCCTCTCCGGCGAAGCCAAAGAGCGGATGATAGCGCGCCTCCGTGACAACTTCCTTGCCCACGGGCAATGCCTCCAGACAGGATTCCTCGGCACCTCCATCCTCATGCCCACGCTCTCTGCCAACGGCATGACCGATGTAGCCTACGACCTCCTTTTCCAGCGCAAGAACCCCAGCTGGCTCTACTCGGTCGATAACGGCGCGACGACTATCTGGGAGCGATGGAACAGCTACACTCTCGAACACGGCATGGCACCCAATGGAATGAACAGCTTCAACCATTACGCCTACGGCTGTGTCTGCCAGTGGTTGTGGGAGACAGCGGCGGGTATTCAGGCGGACCCCAAGCAACCCGGCTTCAAGCATATCATCCTGAACCCCGTGCCGGACAAACGGCTGGGGTCCATCGACGCGTCCTATCACTCGGCTGCCGGACTCATCCGCTCCGAATGGCATTATCAGGGGGACTCATGCCTCTGGACCTTCACCATCCCCGAAGGGACTACGGCTACGGTCTTCGGGGAAAACTACCTGCCCGGCACTTATTCCATCTGCCTGAACTGACGCGGAGAAACGCCCGCGTGCTTGCTGAAGAATGTAGAAAACTGGGTTACCGAACTGAACCCCATATCGTACGCTATCTCTGTGATGGTCATATCGCTGCCGGTCAGCAAATCCCTCGCACGGAGATAGCGTAACTGTAACTGGTACTGCTGCGGCGAGAGACCTACGTATTGCTTGAACACGCGCCGGAACCAGCTGTAGCCGATGCCTAACTCGCGTGCCACCTGTTCCGGTGTCTGTTCGTCGCCCACGTGCGTGCGCATCAGCTGTTTAGCCGCTTCTATCTTGTCCGCTATGTCCGTGCTCTCGTAGCGCGTCTCGTTCTGCCTGAACACTATCGTGCCTAACAGGTGCAGCACAATACTGGAGATAAGCAGCTGGAAACCGCTCTTCTCGTATTCCGCCTGACGGAGTACCTCCAGATAGAACTCCTCCACTTGGATGTCGTTGCCTATCTCTATTATCGGGCGTTCGGGACTGAAGAAGCCGTTCTCCACGCGTTCGTCGATGTACCTGCCTCTGAATCCTATCCAGTATTCCTTCCAGCCGGTCTCTTTGTTCGGCGCGTAGTTGTGCCATTCGTCGGGGAAGAGCAGCAGCATGGTGCCGGCTTTCACCTCTCTGCGGTGGCAGTGCTTCGACTCGAACCACCCTTCACCTTCCACTATATAAACCATCTGGTACTCGTGCAGCACGCGTCCCGAATATTTGGTGAACACATATCCGCTCGGGTGCTTGCCGGAAGGGGGATAACAACTGCCCGGAGGCACAATCTGATGCCCTGCTGTCGTGCAGACGATTCCCCATTGTTCGTCTCGCGGGGTAATCGGCATGTAATGCAGATCCGTGTACCGTTTCATCTCATGTCTCCTTTCTTTTTTCTTTTTTTTCTTTTCCGCCCGTCCTTCTCTTCCGGTTCTTCTTTTCCGCCCGCCTTCTCCTCCTGTTCTTTCTTTTCCGCCCGTCTTCTCCTCCTGTTATTTTGGGCTCTATTTCAAAACCGCTGCAAATTTACCACTTTTTTCTCATATGCGCAATACCTGCGGTGCTTTTTTTGTATTTTTTCCGCGCATGTATGCGCGATTCTCTATGTCTGTTGCAGGCGGATGACATCCGCCGCCCCTCTGTAAGCGTTTTCTCTCCTTGTTTCTTGTCGCGGCATCCAATGCCGCATGATTCTTTGTGTTGTGCCGACTTTTCCGCGCATGTTTGCGCGATTCTCTATGTTTGTTGCAGGCGGATGACATCCGCCGCCCCTCTGTAAGCGTTCTCTCCTTGTTTCTTGTCGCGGTATCGTATGCGCATGATTCTTTGTGTTGTGCCGACTGCCAGTCGGCGTTACCTGCCCTGCACATTATTCCCTCATTCCGTCATTTCCCAAGAAAAAATCTGTTTAATCTGTTAAATTCGTGAACATAAAAATTTTTGGATTATTTTTGATAATTTTGGACAAAAGAAGAAAGAAATTGTTGTGTATTGTTGTTAATTGTTGACTAAAAAGTGAAAAAAATCTTGCATATGTCATTTTTTTGTCGTACCTTTGCACTTGATTTTCAGCAATAGCCATTGTTATGTTATTGGCATTTTATTGGGTTATTATTGGGTGATTATTGGGTTGTTATTGGGTTATTCGTCTAACCTGCGTATAATCTCCGTATAATCTCCGTATAACCATAAGCCCACCACCTATCCATCATTCATCAATCCATCATTCAGCTCGCCCTGCGAGCGGCTCATACCACCAATCCATCATTCATCAATCCATCATTCAGCTCGCCCCGCGAGCGGCTCATACCATCAATCCATCATTCATCAATCCATCATTCAGCTCGCCCCGCGAGCGGCTCAATCCATCATTCATTATCCCTTTGTGTCAAAAAAAGAAAGTTTTTTGTCAAGAAGAAGATATGTTAATTGCTTTTTTGCTGTAATTTTGCAGCGTGGATTGAAGTACACACCGTCATACCTTGAAAATCATTGTTATGGGCACTTCTAAAAATTGCTTTATGTTGATTTAGAGGTTTGTCTTAGATAGATTGCTGGCTTAAGTGAAGGAGCAATGCGGGCATTGTGACTGAGTGAAAGTCAGCAAGATACCAAGAGAAAGCCTAAAGCAATATAAAAGTGCTATATTTATAAACTTAACTGGGCTTAACTAAAAACGTGGAATTTTTAGAAGTGCCCTTATATCTACTGCAATCTGACAGCTTCAATCTAAGAATTGCGTAGCAATACTCGTTGATCACGCGAGATAAGCAATACTCGTTCAGGCACGCGAGATAAAAATGCTGATTTAATTAACCTTATAATACTAACTTTAAATTTTTCTATTATGAAACGTTTATTCTTTACATTCTTTGCGGTAATGGCGATGCTATTCACTGCCCATGCTCAAACTCCAGCCGGTTATGCCATTTTTGGTCCCGCGCCGCACGGCTACACCAATCTGACCGAATCAGTGTCCTTTACTACCACGAATTTTGAGAACAGGACATTAACAGGGATAGGATTGAATACTATCACTTGTCAGAATAATGTAGCAGTTAGTTTTAGTCTTTCTGAAGCGAAAAACTTGGAACTTACTAAAAATTTTGCTTTACATATAGTGCTTAGTAAAATAACAGCAACAGGAAAAGTAGAAGTTTCATTATGTAATAACGGGTGGAATACAGCCAGAGCTTCTTGGGATATTGCAAACGCATCAATCGAAGAAACCTCAACAAATATTGCTTTGTTATTTTCAGATAGGATAGGAGATGGTGATAATACTTGGAGAAGTCATAACACAAGTAATATTTATGATAAAAATAAAGATAGTGAAACAAAGAGCTATTCTGGTGAGATTCTTCGTATTTGTGCTGCTGCCAGCGAATCCTTTGAAATTACCCAAATCTATATTAAGGCAGACGAGACTACTCCAGACCCCGTTCCCGCTGATCCCGGTGACGAGGATGCACCGACAGACTTAACTCTATCAGCTTCCAACATCCAAGACAAGAGCGTTACACTGACCGCTTCGGCTAATGATGAGGCATCGCTTATCAGCTATGAGTTCTTCTATAAAGCTGAGGATGACGCGGACTTTACTTCTGCCGGAACCGCTTCCGCCGCTCCTAATGCCAATGCGGTAAAGGTAGTTAGCGGTCTCACACCCGAAACGACTTATTCTTTCAAAGTCATTGCTACTGACCCGAGCAATAATCCAGCTAATACAACTATCAGTAATGTTACTACCGCTTCCCTTATCGAGCGTCGCTACTATTTCTTCCGTGGTGACCCTGCTTCCGTATCCCTGCCTTCAGAAGGAGTTGTCTCTTATGACTTAAGAAAAGACCAAACACCGGGCACAACTATAGCAGCTAATAATCAGTTATTTAATGCTAAGAAATATTACAGCCATTTTGAAAGTTCTTCTACGAGTTGGTGGTCTTTTAATCAAAACCTAAAAACAAACACAGACATTAGTGAAATATCTAATACTGGTTATTTAGTGATTAAGTTCCGCTCAACTTATGATGCAGATAAAATACAAATCCGACTTAAAGGTGCAACATCTTATTTAGGCACATATTTAGAAGAAACCAAGGGATGTGCATTTGATGGAACATGGAATACTGTAACTCTCGCAATAGCGGATGCAGCAAATCATCCCACATTTGGCAACTCTGAATCTGGAACAATTTTCCAATTCTATAGTGGTGACGGCAAACAAGGAACACAAGGTCAATATCTTGACATCGCCTACGCGTACCTTACTAACAATGCAGCCAGCGTAGATGACTTGGCAGACAATGTGGCTCCGGCTATATCCTCTGTCGTTGATGGAGACAAGACCACAAGCAGCGTAGTGCTGACCGTTACGGCTTCCGATGACAGTGGAGAGGACATCACCTATATCGTTAAAGAAGCAGAAACCGTTCTAACTTCTACTCCTGCTACCGGCGCATCCGGAGCAGCTACGGCTATTACCGTTTCCGGTCTTGCTGGCACTGACCACACTCTGACCGTCATTGCTCGCGATGCAGCAGGTAATGAAGCCTCGCAAAACAAAGCCATAACATTACTGGCAGCCGTAACGCCGCCTTCCAATCTCGTCGTAACGACCACCCATACCGACAAATCCGTTACTTTCACCATGTCCGCAGATGACAGCAACGCTTCACTCGTTTACGCTATCTTAGATGCTAATAATTCGGACGCAGTCTTGGCAGGCAATATCGCCGGTACAGCAGGAGTAAACACCGTCTATACCTTAAAAGGTCTGACTCCGGAAACTGCATATTCCTTCAAAGTACAAGTTACGAATGCTGCGAGCCTGTCCACAACCTCGGAGGCGATAGCAGTTACTACCAATGCCCTTTCTGAACACCGTTTCTACCTCACACGCGGCGATAACACTGGCGCACTGCCTTCAGGCGCAAACCTGACAA
Source organism: Paludibacteraceae bacterium (assembly GCA_017448345.1). Taxonomy (GTDB): domain Bacteria; phylum Bacteroidota; class Bacteroidia; order Bacteroidales; family Paludibacteraceae; genus Colicola. The sequence goes on from JAFSLP010000007.1 coordinate 42,474, forward strand.
GTACTTTGGTAAACTGCAACGTGACCTATAGTAACAATACTTTTACCAAAGACACACGTATAGATAAGTATTTGAGCCAAAAAACAACTTCTACGTGGTTCGCATTAGATGTCAAGCCAACAGAAACAGTTGCAAATGATATTGATGATGATTGGTATATTGTTGTACGTTTCCGCACGAACATGAATGACAATGTATTCTTCGGAAATCGTTTGCAGTTCAATCTTGTTAGCGGAGGAAATAATTTTAATATTAGCAACAATGAATGGGTGAAATATAATGACGGTGCTTGGCACACCGCTTCGTTTAGAATTAGTAACCATGCCGGTTCGCTTCCTGCTTCCTACCTGACATCAGGGCAGCTGGCACTCCAAATACACATAGGCAATCAGGTTGTTGCCGGAGAATACCTTGACATCGACTATATCTACTTCACCGATGATATCACCTCTGTTGATGCCGGTACACAATCGCTCCGCCGCGTAGTGCTGAAAGATAATGCCGACAACAGCGCCGTTCTCTCTGCCCATAACGGCGAGACGGTAGATGCAGACCTCGTCCGTACCCTTTCTTCTGCAAGTTATAACTCCTTCTGCCTCCCGTTCGACATGAGCGCAGCGCAAGTAGAAGAAGCTTTCGGCGCAGGTGCAAAGATTGGCAGACTCAATAATGCAGCCATCGAGGGGGACGAGTTGCTGCTCGGCTTCGGATTCGTGAACAGCATAGAAGCCGGTGTGCCGTACCTGATTCAGCCGGAAGGAGCTGTGGCTAATCCGTTTGTTGAAAACGTGACCTTAGCCAATACGGAGAAACCCGCTGTCTTCAACGATGTACGCTTCATCGGGGTCCTCAACCCGACAGAGATACAACAGGAGAGTCAAGAAAACCATTCTGTGCTCCTGTTAGGTCCCGACAACGAGTTGACATGGGCGAATGCAACTGCCAACATGAAAGGTATGCGTGCGTACTTCAAAACCGGTTCTACCGTTTCCAAGGTTGTACGCAGAGCACGGTTCAACTTTGAAGGAGAACAAGTGGCTACAGGACTGGACGAGGTACAAAGAGACAATGTACAATGTACAAAGGTCATCCGTGACGGACAACTCTATATCTTGCACAACGGAGCAATGTACAATGTACAAGGCGTGCGCGTGCAATAAATACTGCAATACCTTATTGTGATAAACTGAATAATAACCTTAAAAACACAAAAAGATATGAAACGCTATAGTATTCCTCAGACCTCATACGTGGAGATTCAGTTCCGCTCGGTGCTCATGGTAAGCGGCGAACAGTTAGTCCATGTGAAAACCGGTGACGTAATCGGTATTGACCCCGCAGATGCTTTCTGATATGAACAGCTATTCCCGTCACATATTCTGTCTGCTTCTGCTCCTGTGCGGCTTGGCTGCGCAGGGGCAGGTGGCACGGCAGTTCTGGTTCGCGCCGCCGTGGATGAACTCACACCATACAGGAGAAGCGGATTTTCACCTCATCCTCTCTGCCTATGACGAAGACGCGCATGTCGTCATCTCACAACCGGCGGACGGCAACAGAGTGCTATGTGACACGGTGGTCTATGCCCATAGTTACTGCGACATCATCATCGCGCCCAAGTCCGACCATAAGTCCTACGCGGAGGCGCAGATAGAGGTGCCCTATAACCAAGTCTCCAAACGCGGTATGTTCATCGCAGCGGACCATGACATCGGCGCGTACTACCAGATAACGCATGCCAACGGAGAAGCTTACACCCTCAAAGGCGAAAACGCGCTCGGCACGGAGTTCGTCGTCATGTCACAGAACAAATATGCCAACCAAGCCGACTATAACGGCTACAAGAGTCATAACAACAGCATCCAGATTGTAGCCACGGAGGACGGTACGACGGTGAAGATATATCCCTCTCAGCCGGTCGTTCAGGATGACGGCACGGTCTCTACCGCTCCCGTGACCGTGTGGCTCAACAAAGGCGAGACCTATGCCCTCAAAGCCTCGGGGACGGCAGGCAGCGCGCACCTCATCGGCACTGTCATACAGGCGGACAAACCGATAGCCGTCACCACCTCGGATGACTCTGTAGCTGCCGGAGCAGGGCAGGACGCCATCGGCGAACAGCTTGTGCCGACCGATATGGCAGGCACCGACTATACCGTCATTCCGCTTGCCGGGTCAACGATTGAGAGTATTTTTATTCTTGCTCTTCATCCTTCCACCACCGTCACGCTCCACTCGGCGGACAACGACGAGACGATAACCCTTGACTCTTTGGGTACCGCCACGCGGACCGTCAGCGGAGTGACATATATCCACGCCGACGCGGATATTCAGGTCTTCCAGCTCACCAACCGCAACGGCGAGTCCGGCGGTACCGTACTGCCGCAGATGCTCTGCACCGGCTCCGACCATGTCACCTACAAGCGTATCCCTAACAGCGATTACACCATCCTCAACATCCTTACGCAGACCACCAACACAGGTTCGCTCTATATGAACGGCAACGAGATACTGGCTTCGGAGTTCAAACCCATCCCCGGTACGGACGACAAATGGTCGTACATAGCCCTCAACGTCACCTCCAAACCGGCTGCTATGCCGGTGGAGATAGAGTCGGCAAGGGGAGTCTTCCAGCTTGGTGTGATAGACCATGCGTCCATCCCGCAAGGCACGCTCACCTACGGCTTCTTCTCCAATTACGCCAATGGTTCCGCCATCGAAGTGCTGGCGGATGAGCAGATGCTCGACTCGCTCTTCGTCCTCTGCGAGGGCGGCACGGTGACGATGGTAGCTGAAGCCCCGGAGGGCGTGAGCAACTATACATGGTACCGTGACGGGCAACTCATCTACAGCGGTGACACGCTGGTGCTGGATATGGCTTCTGCCGCCTCTGCCGGACAATACCGCGTGGAAGGAGAGAGCCGCGAATGCACCGTGGAGAGCAAAGAGTTTGCCTTCGTCATTCAGCCGCGCCAGACCGTCATCCCGCTGACGGAAGTGACTATTGAGGAAGGCGGCTCTTATACATGGCACGCCAACGGCAAGACCTATACCGCCTCCGTGCGTGACACCGTCTGGAGCCCGGTCTTCTATAAGGACCTCCCGGTAGCCGGATGCGATACGGCGCAGGCACTGCATGTTATTGTACGCTCCTGTATCAGCGCCACCCTCACTCCGCCGGACGAGGTGTGCGGTGACGAGAGGGTGCTGCGTATGCCTTATTCCGTCACCGGCGGCGACTACACCGCTATAGTACGCTTCGGCGGGAAAGCCCTTGCTGCCGGATTCACGGACGGTGTCATACCTGCCGACGGAGCAGACCTTCTGCTGCCTCTGCCGGAGGCTGTCTATGCCGATACCTATACGGCGGTCGTAGCCTTCGAGCCGGACAAGCCCGAGTGCGACACCATACGCTTTGATATCTCTTTCCTCGTGCGCTATCCCGCATCCGTCTTCACCCAGAAATGGAATGATGTCTTGGCTGTCTATAACGACCGCTACAATCGCGGCGAAGGGCGTGAGGGATACCATATCACCGCTTTCCAGTGGTATAAAGACGGACAGCCCATCGACGGGGCTACCGGTTCGTATTACTATACCGGACCCGATGAGCAGCTGGATTTCAATGCGCTCTATTCCGTGCTTCTTACACGCGATGACGGCACGGTCATCCGCTCTTGTGAGTACCGTCCTGTGCATACGGACGACCCGGATATGGTCACCACCACCAAGCAACTCGTCAACGGACATATCGTCATCCGCAGGGCTGACAGGCAATACACCATCTTAGGCACATTACTGCAATGAGGCGCACCTTACGACATATTTGTCTTTTGCTCTTTCCCCTCTGCTCGCTGGCAGCCTATGGACAGATGCGTGATTCGCTCCTCACCCATTATCTGGGCGTGGAAGGGCATATCGGCTATGACAACCTCTTCACCCGTTCTTCGGGACTGAGGGATATTGGCGGTGCAGGCGGCGGAGTAGGGCTGCTCTATAAGTTCCAATACCGCCCGTGGCGGTTCCAGACGGGAGTCTCCCTCACCTCGCTCAACTCGCTCTCACGCGGAGAATGGAGCCTCGCAACGCCGGTTGCCGCACCTTATCCCACGATGACGCTCTATGAGAACTACCGCGATGTGCGGTATAACCGTCATGCACTCTCCCTCTCTCTGCCCGTCAAAGCCGGTTACCGGTGGGGCGACTGGACTTTCATGGCAGGGCTCAGGGCTGGCTTGCCTGTATGGCAAACCGCTGATTACAGCGGAATGAGAGAGACAACGCTCATGGACGAACAGCTCTATGACCCCTTTGCCGGCATGCCCAACCATGGGCTGACCTCCGTGCCGTTCAGCGAGACACGTACCAACACCATGGGATTCGACCTCGCCGTGGAAGCGGAAGTCATCTGGGATTTGGACAAATACCTTGCCTATCACCCCAAGAAAAAAGCCCGTGGCAGAAACCGCAGAAAGACCTTCCGCGAACTTCTGCATTACGAGGTCTCGCTCTTTGTCTCCGCCGGCGTACTCAACTCCGGCACACCGGAAGAACCGCTCAACAGCTTTTTCGTGGGAGGACGGTTTGCCGTCTTCTATGAGTTCGAGCACCCGAAACCTAAGAAGAAAGGCAAGGCATCTTCGACTTCCAAGCCGAAGTCCAAACCAAAGCCCAAACCCAAACCGGCGACAACACCCAAGACACCTGCTGAAACACCGCCCGTGGTGCAGGATACCATCTATTACGGCGAACAGGTGATTACCAAAGGCGAAGCCGTTGTGCTGCACAACCTCTATTTCGCTGTGGATAAGACGGATGTTCTGCCTTCGTCACGGGAAGCCATGGATGCGCTCTATACCTTCCTTGCCGATAACCCCGAAGTGCATATCCGTATCGTCGGGCATACGGACAATACGGCTTCCGAAGCATATAACCTGCGCCTCTCCAAAGGACGTGCGGACGCGGTGGCGCAGGAGATGGTGAAACGCGGCATAGACCCCTCGCGTCTCGAGACAGACGGAAAAGGTATGGCGGAACCCGTTGCGGATAACAGCACCGAGGAAGGCAGACAGCAGAACCGCCGTGTGGAGTTTATTGTTTTGTAATTCGTAATTCGTAATTTGTAATTCGTAATTCCTATGAAACGTCTTTGTGGAATCATCATAGCCCTTGCAGCCATATTGGGACTGCATGCAGAGAAAAGGATATATTTCTTCCGGGCGCAGGACCTGCCTTCGGATGTGCAGACGCTCGACCTCCGGTCCGGACAAGGGCTTGCACAGCTCTCGCTCGATAATATCTATCAGGACGAGGAGGCTCCTTATGCGCTCTTTACCAAGCGTGCCGACAGTTGGTGGCAGGTGATGGTAGAGACCGCCAAAGGGCGGACGGTTGACTTGAGCGAGGTGAACGACACATGGTATCTCAAGCTCAAGATACGGCGCACTGTGGATTATTCCCTTACGCTGGTGCTTGCCGGTGCCGGTACCGCCAACGGCTATCCGCTGCCTGTCTCCAAAGTGCCTGCTAACGGAGAATGGACGGAACTTGCTATTCCCCTCTCGGATTTTCCGGTTATGCCTGCTTTCACGGAGAAATACGCAGGACGGCTGCTGCAGATACACTCCGACCTCGGCTATGCCGGAGACCTCATAGGCATAGATTACTGCTATCTTACCAACGACCCCTCCGGCAAAGACGAGGGAACAGTCCAAGCCCCCAAACGCTGCTATTTCATCACCAACAGCCGTACGCCGCTTAACGGTGCACCTTATATTACGGAAGATTATTCCGGCATGATGGATATCCATGCGGACGGTTGGCAGCAATGGTCGTATATCCCTTTCCCCTATTACTCGATGGAGACAGACATGCCCGTCAAGATGCAGTTGCTCCACCAAGGGACAGCACCGCAGATAGCCGGGCTGAATCCCGAATGGTACCTTGTTGCGCAGATACGCACCGATGTGCAGGGCGCTTTCGTCTGCCGTCTTTTCCTGCCGGAGGGCAGAGCCTATGCCGACACCATCGGTGCTGACGAATGGGTCCGGGATGGCAGGACATGGAACAGGCTCTGTCTGCAACTTGACAGGATGAAGCATTACACCTATACAGGCTCCACTCCGGTGTTCTTCTCGCTCTCCTCTCTCGCCCATGCCACAGCAGGCGAATGGAGTATGGCGTCTCTCATGCTCACGAACGATAACACCGCTGCCGACCCGGAGCCGCTGGTGCCTGCCGACCCCTCGCAGGAGACACGCGTCTATCTCCTCAACGACGGCTCACCGCTGCCGGAAGACAGGAATTGTATCGACTACCGGTTGGATAAAACGGACTATCTCTCCGTCTCTTTTGGTAACAACACCACCCGCAAAGCCTCGGACTCCTTCCTCACGCTGCTGCCTACTAACGGCTGGTGGTCGGCGGACATCGCTGCCAAGACACCGGTGGACCTCACCATGGTGGATGCCACTTGGACAATGCACACACGTGTACGGACCACCTCGGCATTCCGGCCCGTCAACCTGATTCTGTATAAGGAAGGCAACGCCCAACTCGCGCGGTACCAGCTTACAGAAGACATGCTCCCAGTCGCCCAAAACGGCACATGGTTCGATTATGACATCCCCATGTCGGCTTTCATGACGGAGCCTGCTACGCTCATCAATTATACAAGCCGCATCTTCTCCTTCCATTCGGACAACGGAGGCACTGCAGGGGTTGAAGTGAGCATGGAATATCTCTATTTCTCGCACGAAGGAGAGTCCAAACCCGACCCGGTACCCGGACAACCGACCGTCTCCGAACCGGACTTGGCGCCTTCCACCGAAGGGTTCTTTGACGCTTGGGGTACGGAGCGTCCGAAGAAACTGATACGCGGCAACCGGCTGATTATCCAGACAGGAGATAACACATACGATGTTTACGGACGCAAACTGTGAGAAAGGAAATAGCCGCCATACTATGCTTGCTGTTCCTTGTCCTGCCAGTCGGGGCGGAGAATAGGCTATCCCACTATGCCACCGTCGGGCTATCCGCCGGGGCGGCGATAGAAACGTCCTCCTCTTATGCAGCCGGTGCAGCACTCATGGCAGGACCCGTTGCCGGTCTCTCTGCCGGTTATGCGCTGCAGCACCGCCATTTCCTCTTCCATACGCGTATAGGCGCCTCTTTCCGCTATCCGGACGGAAAATCTGCCGATTACACGGACAGTATTCCGTCCATTGACTCCCAGAACGAACCTTTTATCCTTTGCCGGACTTATTCCGATGTGCATGAGTCCAAGCGGTCCCTGCACCTCTCGATTCCATTGATGGCAGGGGGGCAATGGAAAAACTTTTATTTCTTGGCGGGACCCGTTCTTAACTGCTCGCTCTATGGCGCAAACCGGCAAAAAGCCGTAGTCACATCTACGGCTGTCTATGAATCTCTCTATGACCCATTTGCCAACATGCCCAACCACGGACTCGGTTCCGAGCCTCTGGAAGGACGATGGGAGACACTGCCTGTCTCCTTTGGTGTCCATATGGCGATTGAGACAGGGTGGATTTTCGCCGCGCAGCGGCTCTCACACAACAATAAGAAATCAATTCTCCCCGACTGGAGGCTGGCACTCTATGCCGACACCAACCTGTGGAGAAACACCACTTATAAACCCGCCGGCACATCTTCTATCGGCGTGCGCCTCTCCGTCTGGTTACAAATGCCCCGGCATTACTATTGTCACTGTCTCTGATTTCTCTTCACCAACAGCTCTCAAAAAGACTGCTTAAACACCGTACCGCGAGGGTACAGTGACGTACGTAATGCTAACGAGATGCGTTCCCGGCGAGATGGAAGGGGTATGGAGAACTATAGCAGGCGGCTCAGTTGTTCGTAGTATTTGGGTGAGACGGGTACGGGCTTGCAGGATGGTATATCCAGCTCGGCTTGAATCATTCCTTCCTTGTCACGGCGAAGCACTTTCACATGGCGGGGGTTGACAAAATAGGAGCGCTGGCAGCGGATGACACCGTGCCGTGTCATCAACTCTTCAATGCCGCGCATCGACTGACGCAGCGAGTACTCTTTCTGCTTGTCGCCCTCCATATAATGGATAACGACGTAGTTCTCCTGTGCTTCCACATACAGCATGACATCATTAGCTATGACCAGTTTGAGACGCCCTGTGTTGTCCGCAAAACGCACAAGGTTCTCTTCCGCCGTCTCTTCTTCATCGGGACGTATGACTGCCATCAGCAGAGCTGTAACGATATAGGGGTAGGGGAGAATGGCAAAACAGATGCGGAAGCAGTGTCCCAAGGCAGGGAAATAGCCTATATTCCCGTATATCAGCGCCATGTAAAGCGCGGCGAAGCACGTAAAGACCACCATCTCCGCAAGCGACCATAAGGCGTATTGCCACCAGCTGGGATGAATCTTCTCTCTCAAGGCTGTCATGGGGATGCGCGATGCGCACATGATGCCAAGCAAGATACACATCAGCATCAGGGTGTTGAAAACAGCCATCCCGTTCCCTGCCTCAAGGAAACGGATCATCCATCGGGACTGGTAGGTCAGTATAAAACCCAAAAAGAATACAGGGACTGCCAATATATGGACCAGCATGGTGGTCACTGACTGGAAAGAATGCGGAATTTTAGCCATAATTTAGTGTATTTTTGTGGTGTGACAAAATCATAATACCGATAATTTCGTCACTATATTTGCTTTTTAGTCACAAATTCGCCTGTTTCGTCACAATTTTTCGTCACTTGTCACAATTAGTTGTCCGGCTCGCAAAATAGCTGTACCTTTGCATCGGATTTCAAACAACATGTAGAACTTTTTTAATTCAGACCGTGTATGAAAACCGTTAAACGTATCGGATTTGACCTTTTGGTCGCATTGTATTGCTTGCAGTTGCCTGCAATAATAGCATTTATGATAATGAATCTTTAATAACTCTTTAATTATAGTGAATTATGGACAAAACTTTTATTATCGAGCCGGAGAGCGGCTTGCAGTATGACTGGAAAGCCATAGCTGCCAACCCCAGCGGGAAGCATGAGCCTCAAATCGATTTGGTTGCCTACAAAGCACTATATTCCAATAGGATTGCGCAAGCGCGTGCGCGTGGCTTGGAGCCGGTGCTGGTCAGTCTGCCGATTATGGACGAGAGCCGTTATTTCGCCTTTATCACCCGCGGCATGAGTATGCAGGAGCGTAAGAACCTGCTCTACTGGCTGGGCGGCAAGATAGAGCGGCTGCGTAACATTCATGCCCTGTATAACCTTGCTTTGTTCCGCCTTGCCTCGGTGCAATGCGTGCATATTATTGACATTACCAGCCCGATGCTCGCCTGTGCCGCCTATGACGGACTGTTAGAGCAGGACGGTGTGACGCTCTCTGATGCCGGCAAGGAACTCGTCAATGCCGAGTTCAGCAAGCTTAAAGCCCATGAGGCGGCGTAAAGTGTAGAAAGCTAACTGCCGTGTTTAACGGCGGTTAGCTTTCTTTGCGTTCTCACGCGCCATGCGTTGCTGCTCGCGCTGCATTTTCTCCAGACGCTCCATGAAGCCGGACTTGGGCTTGCCGGCTTTTTTCTTTTTATTGGCTTCTATCTCGGCAAGCATCTTCTTGTCGTCCAGCGTCCAGCGGAAAATCATTGTCTGGAAGATGGTGAAGAAGAGGGAAACGAGGTAGTAATAGCTCAGACCGGCTGCATAGTCATTGAAGATGAAGAGGAACATGAGCGGCATGGCGTACATCATATACTTCATGAATTTCATGTTCGGGTCGGTAGCCTGCGACTGCATGGTGATATAGGTATAGACGATGTTCGTTATTGTCATCAGCAAGCAGAAAAGCGAGAGGTGGTCGCCGAGCAGCGGTATGTTGAATCCCCAGTGGAAGACCGCATCGTAGGTAGAGAGGTCAGGTGCCCAGAGAAGCGATTTGCCACGGAGCTCGATAGCGGTAGGCAGGAACCAGAACATAGCCATCAGCACCGGGAACTGGAAGAGCATAGGCAGACAGCCGGACATAGGACTGACACCGGCTTGCTGGTACAGTTGCATCGTGGCGGCTTGGCGCTCCTGCATCTTCTCTGCCGGATATTTCTCGTTGATGGCATCTATCTGCGGTTTGAGGGCACGCATCTTGGCGCTGGACTTGTACGAGACAAACACAAACGGCAGGATGATGAGTTTGATGACAATAGTCATCAGCAGAATGACAATACCGATATGCAGCCCCCATCCGGTGAAAAGGTCGAACATCGGGATGACCAGTGCCGTGTTAATCCAGCTGACTATCTTCCATCCCAGCGGCACCAGTTTGTTGAGATACAGACGGTCCTCGCGCTCCACATCGTTGTCGTAAGCCTTGAGGGTGTGGTAGTGGTTCGGTCCCAAGTACCAGCGCATGCCTGTGGTGCTCTTGCCGGTGAGGTCAAAAGGCACGGAGGTATGGGTGGTGTACTCCTTGATATAGCCGGAGTGCCTGCCCTGCATGGTGGAGGTGAACTGCGAGGAGGAGAAGGCATCATCGGCAATGAGGACTGTAGAGAAGAACTGGTCTTTGTAACCTATCCATTTGACGCGTGCGGACTCTTTGGCGCTGTCGTCTTTGCTCTCGCTCAGTTTCTCCATGTCGCCTCCGACGAGCATATACTGCAACTGTGCATAGCGCTCCTCGAACTTACGTCCCTGCTCCTGTTGCGGGATGAGTTGCTGCCATCTCAGCTCCAGCGAATTGACATTCTGTGCCAGCTCTGTCTGCATGTTATGCGGCTCGACGGCAAAATGCACCATGTAGCTTTCCGATAGTTCATATATAAAATCCAGCCATGCATCGGCAGAAGCTGTAGGCAGACGCAGCACGGCTTTGTTCGACGCGCCGGTTTCTACCGGTGTGAAATAGAGGTTGGAGGTCTGCAGGATACGGTTGTTTGCCGTGATGAGGGTGAGGGCGAACGACGCCTCATCGCCCCGGAAAAGGCATAAGGGGTTAATGCTGTCGCCGGAGGCATGGTAATCCAACAGCTCCGCGCGTTCGATACGTCCTCCCAGAGTGGAGAGCGTGAGACGCAGGTGTTCGTTCTGCAAAGTGACCCATTGCTCCTCGCCCTGTGCTGCGGAAGCGAAGGTGCCGTAGGCAGCCTGAATACGTTCCTGCTGCTGTTCGGCAGAGAGGGTTTGAGTGTGTCGGGCTTCGCCGGCGATGAGTTGCAGCGAGTCGGAGAGACGCTGTGCTTCGAGTTCTGCCATCCGGGCGACGTTAATCGAGTCCTGTATGCGCTGGCGTTCTGCCAGTTGCTCTTTCGAAGGACGGTTGAGCATCGAGAACCCGACAATAATTGCGGCTATCAATAAGAAGCCGATCCAAGTGTTTTTATCCATTACTGTTTATATGTTATATTTTGTTCTGTTCTTTCTGCGGTTGTGGTTGTTTAGTTTCCAAACTTGCCGAACATGAGTCCTACATAGAGTCTCGGTCCGGAGGGAGTCATAAAACTGCTCCATTTGAGTGTTTTGGCAGTATCCACCAAGCTGCTGTTGGTCTTGCCGATAGGCAGCAGGTAATCGATACGGAGGATGAGTGCCATATGATCTGTAAGGTCTATCTCCAGCCCCACATACGGGTCGAGGAGAAAGAATGGTGTCTTGACGTACGAAGAGTTGTAAGTAATGGCATCTTCGTCCGTACCCTCTTTGACGGGGTCCTGATCCGGGACATAGAGCCGCTTCATCGTACCGCCGCCGATGGTGAGTCCGATAAGCGGTCTGGTCTTGCCCCATTGGGTGTAGAAGTCGCACATGGCGCCGCCCCATACGGAGCGTACGTTGGAGCCTGTCTTCATAAGCGGCAGATTGCTGACGAAGCCTTCTGCTCCAAGGTGTATATGGTCTATCAGATGCACGCGGAGCGTACCGCCCAAGCCATAGCAGAAACCGTCTTTGGGCAGACCTTTGATATAGTCCAGACTTCCCAGTCCCGAGTTGCTGAACACTTTCTCCGGGGTCTGGGAAAAGAGGTAGCCGCCGTGCAGCATCATTCCTCCGGAGAAACCGGTGAAGACGCCTCCGGAGCGACCCGAGGCGGGTGTGTCCGCTCTCCGCCCCTGTGCCGTGAGACACAGGAGCAGAACAGCCGACAATATAAGTGTTATCCGTTTCATTGGCTGATGATATCGAATGCTACATCCATCATGTTGGTAAACGAGTTCTGGCGTTGCTCCGCCGTGGTGGCTTCACCGGTGAGGATATGGTCAGAGACGGTGCAGATACACAGTGCTTTCTTTCCTGCGCGCGCAGCGTTCATATAAAGAGCCGGTGCTTCCATCTCGTCTGCCAGCACGCCCATCTTGGTCCAGTTCGCCTTGCGCGGGTCCTCGCTGTAGAAGATATCTGCGGAGAAAACATTGCCCACATGGTATGTGTAGCCGAATTTCTCGCAAGCGTCAGCGGCTTTGCGTGCCAGTTGGAAATCTGCGATAGGCGCGAACGAGCCGCCCAAGTCAAACTGCTGAGCATAGTTGCTGTCGGTGCAGCTGCCCAATGCGATGACGAGGTCGCCGAGATGCACGTGCATCTGCCGTGCGCCGCAGGAACCGACGCGGATGATGGTGTCCACATCATAGAAGTTGAACAACTCGTAGGTATAGATGCCGATTGAAGGAATACCCATACCATGTCCCATCACGGACACTTCTTGACCTTTGTACATTCCGGTGAAGCCGAACATATTACGTACGCTTGTGACCAGTTTAGGGTTCTCAAGGAACCGTTCTGCCATCAGTTTGGCGCGAAGCGGGTCGCCTGCCATGATGACGGTTTTTGCAATCTCTCCGTACTGCGCACCAATGTGCGGAGTAGGGCATTGTTCTTTTGCCATAATAATTTGTGTTTTTGAAGGTTAATTTATTTATACATTTTCTTATTTATTCATTTATTTGCCGTCAGCCGTTGTATTTATACCATTCTATGGCATGCTGCAGGTCTTCCGGTGTGTCGATGCCGATGGTAGGAACAGTGGTCTGTCCTACGCGGATACGGTATCCGTTCTCCAGCCAGCGCAGCTGCTCGAGGCTCTCTGCCAGTTCGGCGGGCGAAGGTTGCAGACGGGTTATCTGCTCCAGAATATCCGCCCGGTATGCGTATATGCCTATGTGGCGGAAGAACCGTCCCTGTTTCAGCCATCCGCTTCTGTCTATGCCGCGCAGGAAGGGTATCACGCTTCTTGAGAAGAGCAGCGCCTCGCCGGTAATCTGCGACCACACCACTTTTGGCGTGTTGGGGTTCTCCAAATCCTCCATGCTGTCTTCCGCCGTGAAGGGCCGTACCAGTGTGGCTATCTGTGTCTCAGGCGTATCGAAGCACGCCATAAGGGTCTCTATCTGTTCGGGCTGTATGAAGGGTTCATCGCCCTGTATGTTGATGATGACCGTATCCGTGTCGTTCTGCGCACGCCAGACGGGTGTGGTGATGCCCTGATAGGCTTCCAAGCAGCGGTCTGTGCCGCAACGGTGGCTGGCACTCGTCATGACTACTTTGCCGCCGAAGGACTCCACAGCGTCGTAGATACGCTCGTCGTCGGTAGCCACCACAACAGTGTCCAGCGCTTTGGAGACCTGCTCATACACGCGCCGAATGACGCTCTTGCCGCATATGTCCGCCAAGGGCTTGCCGGGAAAACGCGTTGAGCCGTAGCGTGCAGGTATGATACCGATATATTTCATTGTTTCTATTTTTAACTTTCAACTTTCAACTTTCAACTTTCAA
>JAFSLP010000104.1 GCA_017448345.1 Paludibacteraceae bacterium
CAATAGATGATGAGCGCGCAGTCGTTTTCATTACTGAAGCGTTGCAACAGCTCGTCCAAGTTTTCCGAAAATATAATATCCTGATTCAGCATAAGGGCATTTGTTTTTTACCGTTTGCGTTTCCGACTGCAAAGATAGTACTTTTTTACGAATTGTGCAAGTTTTAGTGGTAAAAAGTTTTCCAAATGCCATATTTTAGGGAATAAGTCAATCAATAGGGAAATATGGAAAACTGACAAAAGGGGTATATGGCACAGCTTTTGTGTTAAACCGTTAAACTGTTAAATCGTTAAACCGTTAAATTGTTATGGCAGAACTGATCATTCATAGCAACCAGTTACTTCCTGTGCCGAGGACGATATATTTTCAGAACAAGTACCTTTGCACGACCACCAAGAAGGAAGAACGAGTGTCTGTACCGGAAGGAAACGGGTATCTGGAAGTACGGAGTATTGTGCCGATATTCTCCGCGCAAGCCTATACCCGTATCGAACCGGAACATCAGAACTATCTAATCATATCCGGCAAAGACAAGAGATGGGATTTCATGTTGGTATTAGCAATTCTCTTGTCTTTGGTCGGAACTTTGGTCGGACGATTTGTCGCCGGTGCTACGATGGTGATGGTTGTTCTCAAGAAAGCAGCAAACGGGATAGCCCTGCTATGGACTTTCCATAAACTGCGGATTGCGGACAGGTACTATCATGTTGTGGCGTACAGTATTGTGCCGATGGAAAGGCGCTGATGCGATGTTAAAACGTTAAATTGTTAAACCGTTAAATTGTTATGGCAGAATTTATTATAACCAGGAAGCAGAAAGACTACTTGAAGATGCCTTATCAAGTAATCATCAATGGTAGGCTCGTGGGCACTATGCGGACACCACAAGCCAAACTACATCTGCCTGCCGGATTCTATATGGTCACGATCCGTACGGGCAGTTATGTGCCGGTGGGTAAAAAAGGCAAAACAATAGACATGACCTTCTCAACCACAGAGGCGGTCATGATAAGTGATACAGGTTATAACTGTTTGGATTTCAAGGACAAGGGGCGTTGGTGGGACATCGTCTTTGGCATTGATTTGGCGGTATGGTTTGTTGCATTATTCCTCACTATCCCCCATCCTTGGAATATTGTTTATCATATTCTATCAGACGGTTTCTTCGTGGCATGGCTGATCCGGTTGTTTGTTGTCCGCAAGCGTTATTTTGCGTTCCATTCGTATGTATCGTCCACTCCGCCGGAGGAGATCAAACCGCGGAAGAGTCGTTTGGAGCGGTATATGGAAGAGCACCGTGACGAGATTGCGGCATGGCAGCAGCAACTCTATGCCCGTCAGCAGGAACGCGCCCTCAACCGTCAGCGGCGGCTATATAAGATGCAGCAATGGAAAGAGAAACATCTGAAACGAAAGAAATAAAACATTATGACCACTGCACAGAACCATACACACTACTATCCCGGGGCGACGTATATGCACGCGCTGACATTAGCGATTGAGGCGTATATTTCCCAATTCAGCAAAAAAGAAATTCAGGCTTCGGCTGTACAAATCATTATGCAACTGGATCAGACCATGGCAATCGCGGTAGAGAATGCAGGATTGGCAGAAGCGATGTTAGAGAACTATCCAACGCCGGTAATTTATGATGCGATAGATTTGGAGCAGTTCCTCGCGCCGCTCCTTGCATCCAACAAGAGTAAAATCGACTGATGCATCCGCTAATTATCATATTCCTGACGCTGTTTGGCGTGGCGGTGCTCTTGTGGTTGGTGTTCGGTATCAACTGGCGCAGCAGCCGCAACTATGAACGCAAGCACCGCCGGCTTCACGCGAGGATGCAGGCAGAGGACACCGAAGCGCTGCAACGGCTGCTGTTCTCCAACAGCCTCACGATGCGCATAGAACAGCGTTTCCGTCCGTTAGCCATGCTGCTTGCCAAGGATGGGAGACCGAGTGTGGCGGTTTCTGACGTGGAGATCATCACTTCCGGCAGGCGTAAACATGACCTGCTCATAGGCGACATCCTGAACGCCAAAGAGTCCATCCACATTGAATACTACCATTTCGGCATCGACAAGAGCAGCAGACGGATCCGACGGCTTCTGATGGCGAAAGCGCGGCAGGGCGTCAAAGTGCGGTTCATCAACGAGAATATCGCCAATTGGCCTATTCCGAATCTCTATTTCCGCTCCATGCGCAAGGCAGGTGTGGAGGTGGTCAATTTCTCCGATTCGCGGTTCTCGCTGCTGCGTTTTCTAATGACGCTCAGCTATCGTGACCACCGAAAGATAGTGATCATCGACAACCGGATCGGCTACACCGGCGGGATGAACATCAACGACCATTATTTCTATCAGTGGCGCGACACGCACCTGCGTCTCACGGGCGAGGCGGTGGCTTCGCTGCAATATGCGTTTTTAGACACATGGCTCGCCGCAGGAGGGCAACTCTATTCTGCTGTAAACTCTTTCTTCTTCCATTTGGACACCCCCTCCTGCGGTCAGTCTTTGGGCACGCTAACGCAGGTCACGCCGGATGACCCGACCTCGCCCGAGCCGGTGCTGCTGACAGCCTATGAATGGATCCTGAACCATGCGCAGAAATACGTCTGGTTCCAAAGTCCGTATATTGCACCGCCGCCGTCGTTCATCAGTGCCATGCGCAATGCGGCGCAGCGCGGTGTGGATGTGCGGGTTATGGTGCCAGAACATTGCGACACGGCAATCATGCGTCCTATTAACAAGAGTTATTACGCCGAACTGACGGAAGCGGGTGTGCAGCTCTATGTCCGATCGGGCGAGTTCATACACAGCAAGACCCTCGTCTGCGATGACTACCTATCGTGCGTCGGGTCGGCGAACCTCGATTACCGCAGTTTCGGCATTGACTACGAGATTAACACCTTCTTCTATGACCGTGCGGTGGCGTTGCAGCAGAAACAGATATTCGAGAATGACCTCCCCATCTGCCGTTTGGTCATAGCAGCAGAAGCGCATCCTACGCCGTGGCAACGCCTTATGCGCCACTTGGCACCGATAGTATAATTTTTAATAAAACAATAAATATGGAAATCAAACAATCAACCCGTATTCAGACCTCGCTGCTGAACGGGGTGGAGAAAAAAGCACTCGTATGGATGGCATCGCGTATGCCCCAATGGGTCACCAGCGACATGCTGACATGGTTCGGGCTCTTCGGCTCAGCACTCTGCGGCCTCGGGTTCTTCCTCACACACTACAGCATTTATTGGCTATGGCTGTCCTGCTTGGGCTTGGTCATCAACTGGTTCGGCG
The DNA here is from genome assembly GCA_017448345.1 of Paludibacteraceae bacterium. Taxonomy (GTDB): domain Bacteria; phylum Bacteroidota; class Bacteroidia; order Bacteroidales; family Paludibacteraceae; genus Colicola. The sequence continues at coordinate 3,300 of JAFSLP010000104.1, forward strand.
ATTCGCTGGACGGTACGTTAGCCCGTGTGCGCAACACCCAGCGGCCGCTCTACGGCTATTACCTCGACCATAACATCGACACGGTGACCGAGGCGTTTATGTTTATCGGAGCGGG
>JAFSLP010000105.1 GCA_017448345.1 Paludibacteraceae bacterium
GTAACGAGGTAGAGAACTACCGTTAGAATGAGGCTCAGATAGTTGACCAGAGCGATGGCGAGACCATCCTTGATGGTAGCCATAATGGCGAGTTTTTTGTCCATAATTAGAAGTTTTTTAGATCGACCATCAATGGTCGATGCGTTAATTCGACGCAAAGGTACAACAAAAAAATGACATACGCAAGAGCAATGGAGATTTTTTGTAAAAAAATCCCCCACTCTACGGGAGAGAGGGGGAATTCATTTACCATTTGGTCATTTACCATTTGGTCATTTTTACTTCACTTCTTCGAAATCGACGTCCTCAGCGGTAGGACCGTTGGAGCCGTTGGAGCCGTTGTTGTCAGTCGGGCCTGCTTGCGGACCTTGCGGGCCGGCTTGAGATTGTTGCGCTTGCTGCTGCGCGGCATACATCTCTGCGGAAGCAGCTTGGAAAGCGGTCATGAGCGCATTGTTGGCTGCCTCACAGGCATCTGCGTCACGTTTCTCGTAAGCGGCTTTGAGGTCCGCGAGAGCTTTCTCAATCGGCGCTTTCTTGTCAGCCGGGATTTTGTCGCCAAACTCAGCTAACTGCTTCTCTGTCTGGAAGATAGTAGCGTCTGCTTTGTTGAGCTTGTCGGCTTGCTCTTTGGCTTTCTTATCAGCCTCTGCGTTTGCCTCAGCCTCAGCTTTCATACGCTTGATCTCTTCGTCAGACAGACCGGAGGAAGCCTCAATGCGGATCTTCTGCTCTTTGCCTGTAGCTTTATCCTTGGCGGTGACGTTCAGAATACCGTTGGCGTCAATATCGAAGGTTACCTCGATCTGCGGTTCGCCACGACGGGCAGGCATGATTCCATCGAGGTGGAAGATACCTATCTGCTTGTTCTGGGCAGCCATCGGACGCTCGCCTTGGAGGACTTTGATCTCTACAGAAGGCTGGTTATCAACCGCCGTGGTGAAGGTCTCGGTCTTCTTGGTCGGGATGGTGGTGTTGGCTTCAATCATCTTGGTCATCACGCCACCCATGGTCTCGATACCGAGGCTCAGCGGGGTTACATCAAGGAGGAGGACATCCTTGACATCGCCTGTGAGCACACCGCCTTGGATAGCTGCACCGACTGCTACTACCTCGTCGGGGTTAACGCCTTTGGACGGAGCCTTGCCGAAGAACTTCTCTACAGCCTGTTGGATAGCCGGGATACGTGTCGAACCACCTACGAGGATAATCTCGTCAATATCGGAGGTCGAGAGACCTGCGTTCTGCAGGGCGGTACGGCACGGAGCGATGGTACGCTGAATCAGGTCGTCAATCAACTGCTCGAATTTCGCACGGGTCAGCGTCTTAACAAGGTGAGCCGGAACGCCGTTCACCGGCATGATATACGGCAGGTTGATTTCCGTAGAGGTAGAGGACGAAAGCTCGATTTTCGCTTTCTCGGCAGCCTCTTTCAGACGCTGCATAGCCATCGGGTCTTTGCTCAGGTCGGCACCGCCGTTCTCAGCCTTGAACTCGGAAACGAGCCAGTCAATAATACGGTGGTCGAAATCATCACCGCCGAGGTGGGTATCACCGTCGGTAGCTTTTACCTCGAAGACACCGTCGCCGAGCTCCAGTACGGATACATCGTGGGTACCGCCACCGCAGTCGAAGACCACAATCTTCATATCCTTGTTGGACTTATCGAGACCATATGCGAGGGCTGCTGCCGTAGGCTCGTTGACGATACGGCGTACGTTGAGTCCGGCAATCTCACCGGCTTCCTTGGTAGCCTGACGCTGCGAGTCATTGAAGTAGGCAGGTACGGTGATGACAGCTTCGGTAACCTCCTGTCCGAGGTAGTCCTCAGCGGTCTTTTTCATCTTCTGAAGGATGATATCCGAGATCTCCTGCGGCGTATAGAGACGTCCGTCGATATCGACACGCGGAGTGTTGTTATCGCCTTTGGTTACCTTATAAGGAACACGCGCGATTTCAGATTGCAAGCGATCGTAGGTTTCGCCCATAAAACGCTTGATTGAATAGATAGTTTTTGTCGGGTTCGTGATAGCTTGACGTTTTGCAGGATCGCCCACTTTACGCTCACCGCCATCAATAAATCCAACCACTGAAGGAGTGGTACGCTTGCCTTCTGCATTTGCAATAACGATAGGTTCGTTACCTTCCATAACGGCTACACATGAGTTGGTAGTACCGAGGTCAATTCCAATAATCTTAGACATAGTAGTATATTTTTTTAGTTTAACATTCTTTGTTTTCCGGAAATTCCGGAGATTCTGGATTGTCCGGATATTCCGGGAGTCCAGTCGCCATGAATAAGACAAAGTTTGTGCCAAAGGAGATTTGGCAGAGAAAGGCTGACAAAATGGCAGAGATAGACGGAGAATGACATATATCCAGCGGAATAGCGCAGGGAAAAGGACAAAAAAAATCCGCCATGCATGGCGGATACTTTATTAAGAGAGGTCGTAACCGTAGTGCTTGAGGCGGGAAGTGTTGGACCGCCAGTCTTTATCGACTTTGACAAAGAGCTGGAGGAATACCGGTTTCTGGAAGAACTCCTCTATGTCTTTGCGTGCCTGCGATCCTACACGTTTGAGTGCCGAACCGGCTTTGCCGATAAGGATGCCCTTCTGGCTTTCGCGTTCGCAGTAGATGACGGCGTCAATACGGATGATTTTCTCTTCCTCCTTGAAGGATTCCACCTCCACCTCTACGGAGTATGGTATCTCTTTGTCGTAATTAAGCAGGATCTTCTCGCGGATAATCTCATCCACGAAGAACCGTGCCGGTTTGTCCGTCAGCTGGTCTTTGGGGAAGAAAGGCGGAGCGACAGGCAGGGCTTCTTTGATGGCGTCAAAGAGCTGCGGGACGCCGAAACGCTCCTTTGCAGAGATAGGAAAAACGGTTGCCTCCGGCAGTTGCAACTGCCAGAAAGCCACAAGAGACTCAAGCGTTTCCTGCGTGGTCAGGTCAATCTTATTAATAATAAGGAAGACACGAGGCCCTACAAACCCCTCCCCTGCCCTCCCCTCAAGGGAGGGAGATGATGCCATGCGGCGGACTTTCTCAATGAAGTCGGGATTACGGTCAACGGTGTCCTGCGGTTCGGTGACATAGAGGAGCACATCCGCGTCCACAAGGGCTGAACGGCTGAACTCCAACATCTTCTCCTGCAGGCGGTAGTTAGGCGAGAGGACACCCGGTGTGTCGGAATAGACCATCTGGAAATCCTCGCCGTTGACGATTCCGAGAATGCGATGGCGGGTGGTTTGCGCCTTCGATGTGATAATCGAAAGACGCTCACCCACCAATGCATTCATCAATGTCGATTTGCCCACGTTGGGATTCCCGACTATATTTACGAAACCTGAACGATGCATAATCGTTAATAAGCACCTACCGGCGTAACGGCATCTATCAATTCCTGCGTCGAGTTGAAGAGTTTGCCCGGAGAGAGTTTGGTCACCTTGCAGCCCATCTGTTTCTCTATTGCCTTCAGGTCAATCTTTTTCGGGTCACCCATCAGGATGATAGTAACCGCTTTGCCCTGTATGTTCTCCTTGTAGAACTTCTCGATGTCGTTGAAGGTCAACGCATCGATAGCCGCAGCATTGACCTTGGCAGGATCCTCTTTGTAGCCCAGACGCTGCCAATGCTCATATGTACGAGACTTAGCACGCATATTCGGCTTAGCTGTCTGAGCTGCCTGCTTGAGAGCAGCCTTGAGCGCAACGATATTGGTGGAGTCTGCCGGCATGTCTTTCAGAATGTCCATATAGACACTGATGGCATCGTTGACCTTGTCGCTCTGCGTGCCCACATAGCCGATGAAGTAGCAATCCTTACCCGGCAGTTCCGGCGTAGCGTCCACACCATATGCGGAATAAGCCATGGAGCGTTTCACACGAATCTCGTTCATAATAACACCTGTGAAACCGCCGGACATATACTGGTTGAAGGCATCAGAAGTCACATCCGAAGCGATGTCGTACGGACGGCCGTTGATGTAGAAATAGAGGTCAGCCTGCTGTACGTTGCTGTTCGGCAGGAAGAGCACCGTCGGTTTCTCGTATGTCACACGATCCTGTACGAAAGGCGACTTCGAGGGTTTCATACCTTCGGTCAAAGGCAATGTAGCAATTACTTTTTCCTGCGGTGCTTTACCGCAATAGTAGATATCAAGTGCGTAGGTACGAGCCTCTGCCACGAGCGATTGAACCTTAGGCAGACCAAGACCCCAGATGTCTGCGAACGGCACTTCATCCAAATAAGCGGATTTCTTACCATACATTGCATATTGCATGAGTGCGGATTTCTGAACTGCCGTACGTTTCTGACGACTCAGACGCTCGAAGAACTCACTTCCCTTGACTGCATCAAGCTGTTTCTGTTCGAGGTAGGGCATTAACAACTGGCGGCTCACGAGATTCATAATCTTTTCCAGATTCTCTTCTTCTCCACCAATATTGATTATAAAATAGGAATCATCACAATTATACGATAGGAACGCCCTTAAATCTGCCATTTGCTGCACGAAATCTTTACCCTTGAGTGCCGGATCTCCCATTATTCCTGCACGGTTCATCAATGCTGCCACATAAGGAAGTAATGGCATTTCGTGCTCTCCCACTCCATATCTCAACATAATAGTAAAATAGTTGTTCTTGGTGTTTGGCGTATAATGCAACTTGACATTCTCACCTATAGAACTAACCGTCACGTCATTGAAATCATTGAAGGTCTGTTTGAGCGTGCCCTTCGGCAGTTTCTGGAAAGCCTCGGCATACGCAGTCTTGGCGTTCTTCACTGGATCAAGCGGTTTGATATTCGGCTTCGGCAGCGGCTTCGCCTTCATGGTCTTGGTATCCTCGTCGAATGAGATGGTCATATGGTCCGCATCGAAGTATTTCTTGGCTACACGTATAATCTCGTCTTTTGTCAATGATTGCATATGTTCATATGTAGTAAACACATTGTCGTAATGTTTTCCATATGTAAATGCATCGACGAGAGCATTTATTTTATATGAATTGTTTTCAGATATCAAAATAAAATCCTGAGCATACATTTCCTTGACTGTAGTAATGAGTTCGTCAGGAATATCTCCATTTTTAATCTTATCTACTTCCCTCATTATAATAGCCTCCGTAGCCTTGTCAGATTCAAACATCTGCTGGTTAGCATCATAATAAGGAACTGCTTCAACTATAATGCGACCGGAATTACGGCGAGTATCATTGAACACGCCAGCGAACTGCACATCACCTTCCCGAGCGACCTTATCCAGTAAACCGGTACGACCATTATATAACATAGAAATAACGAAATCAAGAGCATCCTGATCCGGATCACCTTCTTTGACACCCGGATAAATCCATGTTACCATTGGGTTATAACCCAAATTATAGTGCTTCTTTCCGGTCAGCTTAACCTCCGGATAACTCGGACGGGCAGGCAGCTCTTTCGGCTGCAGACGCCCGAAGGTCTCTGCAATCATAGGCTTGGTGCTCTCGGTGTCGAAATCACCCACGATGATGAGTGCCATGTTGTTAGGTACATACCATGTGTTGTAGAACTCAATCAGGCGACTCAGGCGCGGGTTCTTGAGGTGCTCCGGCAGACCGATTACTTCACGCTCGTACGGAGAACCCTTGTAAATCTCCTCCATCAGTTTCTTCTGTGCCTGTGAGGAGGGCTCGTTGGCGTACATATTATACTCCTCGAACACGTTCTCCAATTCGGCTTGGAAGGTACGGAAAACCGGGTCTATCAGACGGTCTGAGAAGATGGTCAGCCAGCGGTACATCTCAGCAGCCGGGAAGGAGTTGTGATATGCCGTGAGGTCAAAAGAGGTGTACGCGTTCACCCCCTCGGCACCGATGAGGTCCAGCATGTTGAAGAAATCCTCGGTAGAAGAGATCTTCGCTTCACGCATGGAGCATTCATTGATTTGCGTAGCGAGTTGCTCACGTACTTTCGGGTCGGTAGCGTCGCTGTACTGGTCGTAAAGCGCGATGATAGAATCATAAATCGGTTTTTCTTTCTCCCAGTCGAGCGCACCGATACGTTGTGTACCCTTGAAGAGCATGTGCTCCAGATAGTGTGCCAAACCGGTATATTCAGCCGGTTCGTCCACTGCACCTGCGCGAACTACTACGTAGCCCGTCACATCCGGCGCATCGTGGTCTTCCCACAAAAGCACAGTGAGACCGTTTTCCAACTTGTACTCTGTCAAACCTTCGCGAGTTTGAGCGGAGAGAAATGCGGTGCCACATATGAGCAGCAGAGCGCTAAGTAAAAATTTTCTCATTGTTGTTAATTATTTAGTTTATTTTGTCTAATTTGTTAAAAGCGATGCAAAGGTAGCGCCATTTTTTTATTTGCCATAAGAAAAACAGATATTTCCGTTCCATAGCAGTCATGCAGAGTCATACCAGAGTCATACCAGAGTCCTATTTATAACCTAGGTATAACCTAGGTATCACCTAGGTATCACCTAGGATCGGGCCGTTTTTGTCACGACCGTGTTACCACTCTAACAGCACTTTGCCGCACTGACCGGAGACCATGACATCGAAGCCTTTCTGGAAGTCCTCGAACTTAAAGCGGTGGGTGATGACCGGGCTGAGGTCGAGTCCTCCGAGAAGCATCTGCTCCATCTGGTACCATGTCTCCCACATACGGCGTCCGGTGATACCCTTGATAGTCAGGGCGTTAAAAATCACATCCGACCAGTTGACCTGTGTGTCAGACGGCAGGATACCGAGCTGGGCGATGTTGGCACCTTTGTACATATGCTCAATCATATCGTTGAAAGCGGATGGCGCGCCGCTCATCTCCAGTCCCACATCGAAACCTTTGATACCTAACTGTTTCATAGCGCCTTCAACCGTTTCTCCTTTCGAGCCGTCCACCGTAAGCGTGGCTCCCATCTTCTTCGCAATCTCCAGCCGTAAGGGGTTGATGTCCGTCACCACAATATGTTTGGCTCCGGCGTAGCGGCAAATGCCGGCTGCCATCGTACCGATAAGCCCCGCTCCCGTAATGAGCACATCTTCGCCCAAGAGAGGGAAAGCAAGCGCTGTATGGGTGGCGTTACCGAAGGGGTCCATGATAGCAGCGAAGTCATCGGGAATCTCCGGACGGAGTTTGACCACGTTGGATTCAGGGATGGTGACGTATTCTGCAAAACAGCCGTCTTTGCCCATGATACCCACTGAGATAGTGTTCTCGCACACGTGTCCCATGCCCCGACGGCAGTTGCGGCAATGTCCGCAGACGATATGTCCTTCCGCCGTCACACGTTCGCCGACTTTGAAATTCCGCACACCGGGTCCCACTTCGGCTACTATTCCCACAAACTCGTGACCCATCGTATAAGGCGGTTTGCAGTGGGTTTGCGACCATGCGTCCCATTTATACATGTGCAGGTCGGTTCCGCAGATAGCAGCTTTGATGACCTTGATCAGCACATCGTTGACGCCCACTTCCGGCATCGGCACATCTTCCATCCAGATGCCGGGCTCAGGAAATCTCTTTACAAGAGCTTTCATAATTTTCTCATTTATTCATTTACCATTTGGTCATTTATTTGGCTATTTGGTTATTTCAATACACCAAGAACCGTGCCAATCTTCGTAAAGGCGGCTATACATTTATCTAATTGTTCGCGTGTATGCGCTGCGGACACCTGCACGCGGATGCGCGCCTGACCCTTCGGCACAACGGGGTAATAGAAGCCCGTGACATAGATACCCTCGTCTTGCAGTTTGGCTGCAAACTCCTGTGAGAGGCGCGCGTCGTAGAGCATCACGGCACAGATAGCCGACTGCGTCGGTTTGATATCAAAGCCTGCTGCTTTCATCTTCTCCACGAAATACGCCGTGTTCTCGTGCAAGCGGTCCTGAAGTTCGTTGGAACGGGTGAGTATCTCGAAAGTCTTGATACCCGCTGCGGCAATCATCGGCGGTATGGAGTTGGAGAAGAGATACGGACGGCTGCGCTGACGCAGGAGGTCGATGATCTCTTTCTTGCCTGTCGTAAAACCGCCTACCGAGCCGCCGAAGGCTTTTCCGAGCGTACCGGTGATAATCTCCACCTTTCCACGCATGTTGTACAGTTCGGTTACGCCGTGTCCGGTCTTACCGACCACGCCTGCGGAGTGGCTCTCATCCACCATGACGAGCGCGTTGTATTTCTGCGCCAGTTCATAAATCTTATCCAGCGGACATACATTGCCATCCATGGAGAAGACGCCGTCCGTAGCGATGATACGGAAGCGTTGCGCCTGCGCTTTCTTCAGTTGTTCCTCCAGATCCGCCATGTCTCCGTTGGCATAGCGGTAACGCACCGCCTTGCAGAGACGCACGCCGTCGATGATAGACGCATGGTTGAGCGCATCGGAGATGATAGCGTCTTCTTCAGTCAGCAGCGGTTCGAACAGTCCGCCGTTGGCGTCAAAGCAAGCGGCATAAAGGATAGTATCCTCCGTTCCGAAGAAATCGGAGATGACGCGTTCCAGTTCTTTGTGCGTGTCCTGTGTGCCGCAGATAAAACGCACGGACGCCATGCCGTAGCCGCGTGCGTCCATGCGGTCCTTGGCTGCCTCGATCAGCTCTTTGTTGTCCGCCAGACCGAGATAGTTGTTCGCGCAGAAGTTGATTACGGGCAACCCCTCCCCGTCCCTCCCCTCAAGGGAGGGGGTATTGGTGGCGACTTTGATGCCCGACGACTGCGGCGTGATGATTACCCGCTCATTCTTATATAGTCCTGCATCCTTGATTTCTTGCAAAGTCGATTGCAGGTGTTTTTGAAATTGTTCGTACATAATACTGGATATTCTGGATTTTCCGGATATTCCGGGGTTATTTTTAGATGATGCCCTGTTCCATGATAAATCACCTTGAACAGTTGCATCAGATGATGCCCTGTTCCATGATAAATCACCTTGAACAGCTGCATCAGATGATGCCCTGTTCAAGCATCGCAGTAGCGACCTTCATGAAACCGGCGATGTTGGCGCCTTTGACGTAGTCGATGGTGCCGTCCGGCTGTGTGCCGTAGCGGACACATTGCTCGTGGATGGACTCCATGATATGGTGCAGACGCTCGTCCACCTCTGCGGCTTTCCATGAGAGGTGCTCGGCGTTCTGGGTCATCTCCAGACCGGATGTTGCTACGCCTCCGGCGTTAACCGCCTTGCCCGGCGCAAAGAGCACGCCATTGTGCTGGAAGAAATGTATCGCTCCCGGTTGGCAGCCCATGTTCGATACCTCGCAGCAGCACCAGCAGCCGTTAGCCTTCAGTTCCTTGGCGTCCTCTTCGGAGAGTTCATTCTGGAACGCACACGGAAGGGCGATGTCGCACGGGATCGACCATGCTTTCTTGCCTTCCGTGAAGACGCAGAGGCTCGGGAACTTGTCCGCCATGTCCTGCACTTTGTTGCGGTTCGATGCACGCATAACGAGCATGTAGTCGATCATCTCTTTGGTGATACCGTCTTTGATTGCCACTACGCCGTCCGGACCGCTGATAGCTACAACTTTTGCACCCAACTCAACCGCTTTGGTGGCTGCTCCCCAAGCCACATTACCGAATCCCGAGATAGCCACTTTCTTTCCCTTGATATCTTTGCCTGCCTTATGCAGGAGGTGTTGCGTAAAATAGAGTGCACCGAAACCTGTTGCTTCCGGACGCAAGATACTGCCGCCCCATGTCATGCCCTTGCCGGTCAGCACGCCTGTATGGTATTCGCGTGCGAGTTTCTGGTACATGCCGTTGAGGAATCCGATTTCCCGTCCGCCTACGCCTACATCACCTGCCGGAATATCTTGGTCGGGTCCGATGCAACGCCATAGTTCAAGCATGAACGCCTGGCAGAAACGCATAATCTCCGCGTCGCTCTTGCCTACAGGGTCAAAGTCCGAACCGCCTTTCGCGCCACCCATCGGTAACGTGGTTAACGCATTTTTAAAGGTCTGCTCGAAACCGAGGAACTTCAGCATGGACGGTGTCACGGCTCTGTGGAAACGCAGACCGCCTTTGTACGGACCGATGGCAGAGTTGAACTGCACACGGTAACCGAGGTTGGTCTGCACCTCGCCTTGGTCGTCAATCCACGTCACGCGGAAGGTGAAGATACGATCAGGCTCCACCATGCGTTCTACGATTTTCGCCTGCTCAAACTCGGGGTGTTGGTTGTACACCTCTTCTATCGACTCCAATACTTCCTGAACCGCTTGCAGGTACTCCGCCTCACCCGGATGTTTCGCAGCCAAACGCTGCATAATTTCTTGTACTTTCATTGTGTTGTGTGTTTTATATGGTATGTTGTTTTTCTGTTTTTCAAAATCGGCTACAAAGGTACAACAAAAAATCGACATATGCAAGTGCATATGGAGAAAAATTTTATTTATCGGAAAAAAAACAAAAAAATTTGCATATGTCAGAAAAAAGCAGTAAATTTGCAGTCTCGAAACAATTAACCATCAAATTAATGACATTCATATGAAAACAAGTACTAAAATTTGGATGTGCCTTGCGGGTATCGCCCTCGTGGCACTGGGTGTGCTCTGTATCATGTATCCGGGTAGCACGCTTCTCAGCCTCTCATGGCTTTTCGGACTGTTGTTTTTCCTTGGCGGTTGCACGCAGATGGCTGCTTGGGCGGCTACGCGCGGATTCATGCCGCTGAGCGGACTGTCTTTCTTCTCTGCCCTGCTGCAGATCATCCTCGGCTGTGTGATGGTTTTCCATCCGGCTCCGGTAATGATTGCGCTGCCGTTCATCTTCGCTTTCTGGCTCTTGTTTGAGGGTATCGACCTTGCTATCAGCGCGTTTGATTTCAAGCGTGTCGGCTTCCGCAACTGGTGGTGCGTCTGCTGCTTCGGAGTGCTGGCAGCCTGCTTCGGAGTGTACTGCCTCCTCAACCCGAACATCAGCGTAGAGACTATCGCTTGGCTCGTCGGACTCGGTATCATCATTGACGGTATCGGTAACTGGGTGAAGGTCTTTGTTGTCAACAAAGTGGAGAAACGCTTTATCAAACTCCATGACCGTCTCCATGAGATTGAGGACATCACATGGGAGGATGTCAAATAACTGTATCCTTTTCTCGGGAATGCCGCAGGGAACAAGTCCTTGCGGTATTTTTTTGCATCACCTTGCCGCCTCTTTTCCCGGCTGCAATACGCTCAATGCAAAAAAAATCGCACAAAAAGCGTCAATTTGCACTATGAGCATAGCAAAATGAAAAAATAATTTGCATATCTCAAAAAAAAGCAGTACCTTTGTGCGCTTTTTGTGTGCCGCGTGTACACACGCACATAAAACATATGCACACACATACACAAAATCAAAATATTAACTTTATGCAACAAATCAAACTGAAACGTGGTTTGGACATTCCTTTTGAGGGACCTGCGGTGGAGCAGCTGGGTAGCGTGCGCCGTCCGGAGGTCTTTCATATTGTGCCCGACCATTTCGCCGGTATTACGCCCAAACTGGACGTCAAGGTCGGCGACCGTGTGAAGGCGGGTAGCCCGCTCTTCCACGACAAAGCGTTTGAGCAGATGCAGTTCACTTCGCCCGTCTCGGGTACCGTGCAAGAGATTGTACGCGGAGAGCGCCGTAAGATCATGTCCATCGACATCCTTGCGGACGCTACCATCGAGTATGAAGTACTAAGTGACCAAGTACCAAGTACCAAGGACGATGTGAAAAATCTGCTCCTGAAGAGCGGCTTGTGGGCATTGCTCAAGCAGCGTCCGTACGACTGCATCGCGCTGCCGAACAAGACTCCTCGTGCTATTTTTTTCTCTACGTTCGACACGGCTCCCGTGGCTCCGAACTACGAGTGGGTACTCAAAGGCCAGCTGCCTACCCTGCAGGCTGCCGTAACCGCCCTGAGCCAACTGGCTCCGGTGTTCGTCGGCATCAAGGGTGGCGCCAAAGCAACCGAGTTCCGCGAACTCAAGGACTGCACCCTCTATGAGGTCTTCGGTCCGCACCCTGCGGGTAACGTAGGCGTACAGCTCAACAACCTCGCACCGCTGGCGAAGGGTGAGACGGTCTTCACCGTCAACATCCAGGACCTCGCTATCATCGGCCGCCTCTTCCAGAAAGGTATCGTGGATTACCAGAAGAAAGTGGCGCTGACGGGTCCGTTAGCGTACGGCAAGCAGTACTACAACGTGCTGCCGGGTATGCCGGTTTCGGCTATCCTCACGAGCAACGTACACACCGAGTGCCCCTGCCGTTATGTAGCAGGCAACGTGCTCTCCGGACGTCAGATCAGCCTCGACGACATCATCTCCGTTTATGACAACCAGTTCACGGTGCTGGACGAAGGCTCCGAGAACCATGAGTTCATGGGATGGATGCTGCCGCGCTTCTCGTCGTTCCATTTCGGCAAGACCGACCCCGCTGCTATGCTCGACAACGGGTTCACCCGCTGGCTCTTCGGTCCGAAGAAATACCAGTGGGATGCGCGCCTGAAAGGCGGTCGCCGCGCGATCATCGTCTCCGGCGAGTACGACAAGGTCTTCCCGATGGATATCTACCCCGAGTACCTCATCAAAGCCATGATTGCCGGCAACATCGACAAGATGGAAGCACTCGGCGCGTATGAGGTGGCTCCCGAAGATTTTGCGCTCTGCGAGTATGTCTGCACCTCCAAAATGCCGCTGCAGGCTATCGTTCGCGAAGCGTTGGACAATTTAAGAAAGGAGATTGAGTGATGGAATGGTTATATAGAAATTGGAAGAAGTTCGGCAAGAACTTCGAGGAAGGCGGCAAGCTGAACTGGCTCAGTTCGTTCTACGACGCTTTCGATACCTTCCTCTTCACGCCTCAGACTACCGCCAAGCGTCTTGGCACGCATATCCATGACGGTTCGGACTCCAAGCGTACGATGATTATTGTCGTGCTGGCTCTGGTTCCGGCGCTGCTCTTCGGTATGTTTAACGTAGGTTACCAGCACTTGCTCGCCACGGGTCAACTGGCAGCCGGCATGACCGCCGCTCTCTGGTGGAAAGCGTTCGGCTTCGGCTTCCTCGCCGTACTGCCGTATATCATCGTAAGTTACGTAGTAGGTCTGGGTATCGAGTTCACCGTAGCGCAGATCAAGCACGAAGAGGTAGCAGAAGGTTTCCTCGTTACGGGATTCATCATTCCGCTCATCGTGCCGATTAACACTCCGCTGTGGCAGGTAGCGATTGCAACGGCTTTCGCGGTCATCTTCGCCAAAGAGGTGTTCGGCGGAACGGGTTATAACATCTTCAACGTGGCGCTGATCACGCGTGCGTTCCTCTTCTTTGCTTATCCGAGCCACATGACGGGTGACGAACCCTTCGTGCGTACCGGTGGCACATGGGGCTGGGACGGCGGCCATGCACTCGTAGATGGTTTCTCCGGCGCAACGCCGCTCACGCAGATGAGTACCGGCTCTGCCGTAGAACTGGGTTTCTGGGACCTCTTCAACGGTCTGATTCCGGGTTCGGTGGGCGAGACCTGCTGCTGGGCAATCCTGCTCGGCGCATGTTTGCTACTCTGCACCGGCGTGGCTTCATGTAAGACGATGCTGTCTGTCTTTGTCGGCGGCGCACTCACCGCTTGGCTCTTTAACCAATTCGGCTCCGAGGCTAACCTCGCAGCGCATTACCCGTGGTACATGCACCTCGTTTCCGGCGGTTTCGCTTTCGGTGCTGTCTTCATGGCTACCGACCCTGTGACTTCTGCCCGTACCGAGTGCGGTAAGTATATCTACGGCTTTCTCATCGGTCTGGTAGCAGTGCTTGTGCGCGTCCTCAACCCGGGTTACCCCGAGGGAATGATGCTCGCAATCCTGCTCATGAACGCCTTTGCACCGCTCATCGACTGGTGTGTCGTACAAGCAAATATTAATAAACGTGCTAAAAGGGAGGCGAAGCTATGAAACTGAATACGAACAGTAATCTTTATACCTTCATCTATTCAGCGGTGATGGTAATCATCGTAGCCGTGCTCTTGGCGGTTGTCAGCCAGGCACTCGCTCCGAAGCAGCAGGCGAATATCCTGCTCGACAAGCAGAAACAGATCCTCGGTGCGCTCAAGGTGGACTACTCCGCCGGCAACCCCGCAGAGATCTACATGGTGCTTGTCAACGACACGCTGACCTTCGGCGGTGCTTCCGAGCACTCCGAGCCAATTGAAGTCTATGTAGCGAACCTCAACGGCGAAACCAAATATATCCTGCCGCTCAGCGGTAAGGGTCTTTGGGGCGGCATCGGCGGTTACCTCGCGCTCGATGCGGACAAGAACACCATCTATGGTGTCAACTTCAACCACGAGTCCGAGACCCCGGGTCTGGGTGCCAAGATTGTGGAACTGCCGTTCCGTGAGCAGTTTGAGGGCAAGCACATCCGCAACGCCGCAGGCGAAGTGGTGTCTGTAGCAGTCCTCAAAGCCGGCAAGCATGCCGACGGACAGGAGCAGGTAGATGCCATCTCCGGCGCTACCATCACCTCCTCCGGCGTCAGCACCATGCTCGAAGTGAACCTCGCAGAGTATGCAGAGTTCCTTGGGGAAATTACGAATTACGAATTACGAATTACGAATGAAGGAAAGGAGGAAGACCATGTTGAGTCAGAAAACTAAGGACACATTGCTTGGTCCTCTTAACGCGAATAACCCTGTCGTAGTGCAGATTCTGGGTATCTGTTCGGCGCTTGCCGTAACGGTGCAGCTGAAGCCTGCTCTCGTGATGGGTATTGCTGTGACGATCATCGTCGCTATGTCGAACGTCATCGTGTCGCTTCTGCGTAACACCATCCCGATGCGTGTGCGTATCATCGTGCAACTCGTGGTAGTGGCTGCGCTGGTAACCCTCGTCAGCGAGGTATTAAAAGCGTTCGCTTACGATGTAGCGATGCAGCTGAGCGTCTATCTCGGTCTGATCATCACCAACTGTATTCTGATGGGTCGCCTCGAAGCGTTCGCCATGACCAACAACGCGTGGGATTCGTTCCTCGATGGTCTGGGCAACGGCTTCGGTTATGCCATCATTCTGGTCATCGTAGCGGTCATCCGCGAACTGCTCGGTTCGGGTCAGTTGCTTGGCTTCCAGGTCATCCCGCAGTGGTGCTATGACCACGGCTACGAGAACTGCGGTATGATGCTCATGCCCGCCATGGCGCTTATCTTGGTAGGTTGTGTAATCTGGGTTCATCGCTCGCTGAATGATAAATAGTTAAAATGGTCGCTGGCGCGACGTTAAATAGTTAAAATGGTTTCATTATATGAAACGTTAAACAGTTACTAATGACAATTCAACGGTTCGAAGATATGATTGTTTGGAAAGAAGCACGTACGCTGTCCAAAGACATCTACGCGGCTTTCCGGCAAAACACGGATAGAGGTTTTAAAGACCAAATCCAGCGGGCTGCTGTGTCTATCATGAACAATATTGCGGAAGGATTCGACCGCAGTAAGTTCTCAAAGGATAACAAACAGTTTATCTCGTTCCTGAATATTGCTAATGGTTCGTGCGGTGAAGTTAAAAGCATGTTGTACCTTGCACAAGACTTGGATTACCTGAGTTTAGGTGATGCCGAGTTTTTAAGGGACAAGTGCTTGAATATTTCCTCCAAACTGAATAATTTGTTAAAAACGCTTCAGGATAATAACGGCACGAACAACCGCTAAGTCATTTCAAATAACGTTTTTTCGCAAAGAAAAAACCATTTTAACTCTTTAACTCTTTAACGTGCCAACGGCACACAAAAACGAAATAATATGGAACATGCAATTTCGCTTTTTGTTAGAAGCATCTTTGCGGATAACATGATCTTCGCGTACTTCTTGGGAATGTGCTCTTACCTCGCCGTTTCGAAGAACGTGAGGACCTCAGCCGGTCTGGGTGTAGCCGTTACTTTCGTGCTCGTCGTTACCCTGCCGGTTAACTACCTGCTGCAA
>JAFSLP010000106.1 GCA_017448345.1 Paludibacteraceae bacterium
TAATTGGGATGTTAAGCGAAGGACACCCGGTTGAGCCGAAGGGAGTAGGGCAGTCAGCACGCTGTCTAAGAGTTGTTGTAAGGCTTTTGGCTCAATCGTAATCTCGTTCACAAAGGGCGTCAACTGTATTTGTGCGACAAGACCTTTCGCGTTAATCTCCGTTTCCCGGCTGCGTAACCATTCGGTCAAAAAAGTCTGTAAGTCAATGGTATAGTGTGTCACCTTCTGCTCTACATGAAATACGAATCCAACGCCACGAATGGCCTCTATCGGTTCTTTCTTCGTCCAGCCTAACTTGCGCCGCAAGGCATTGAGATGCACGTCAATTGTGCCTGTATCATACTGAAAACGATCGCCCCATACGTGGTCCAATACCATCTGCCGCGTACAGATTCTATTCGGGTGGGCAGAGAGATACTCCAACAGGCCATATTCCAGACCTGTCAGATGAATCTCCTGTCCGTCCTTGCGCACACTTCGTTGGTCGCGGTCAAGCTCTATATGGTTTATTATGGTGGTATACATTTTTATAACTGTATTGCTTTTCGTGCGAAGTCAAACAATGCTGTGGGCAGGTGGCAGTATCCATCGGGATGTTTGTCCAAATAGTCCTGATGATACTCATCGGCTGGATAGAAATAATGCCGCTCGACCGAGGTCGGTCATTAGGCCGCGTGATTCCAAGTCAGCGCAGCGTTGTTTATTCAGTTCGGTCCAATGGCTTCGTTTCTGCCGTGGTGAGAGACGCTGTGCTAATCGTCCGTCAGGCAGACGTTTGAGGGTTGAGTCAATCCATCCGAAACAGAGTGCCTCTTCGACCACATCGAGATACTGCAGACACAGGCCTTCCGGTTTCTTCTTGCCGCGGTACATAGCAATCCAACAGCATTTTTGCGTTGCTGCATTGCGCTCGAACCACTCCCGCAGTTGTGTCCGTTCGCTATATTCCAAGAGGTCCGTTATTTCCATCGTATTGTTTTTATCCCATTACTACGTCTAATACCATCATCAGCACGAAACCAAGGGCGAAGCCGATGGTGCTGAGGTTGGAGTGCGTGCCGCTGGAGGCTTCGGGGATGAGTTCTTCAACCACTACGTAGATCATCGCTCCGGCAGCAAAAGCCAGCAGATAGGGCATGGCAGGCAGGAAGAGCGATGCCAGCAGGATGATCAACAAACCGCCTACGGGTTCGACGACTCCACTTAACGAGCCGATGAGGAAGGATTTCCAACGGCTGTTGCCTGCCGCACGCATGGGCATGGAGATAATAGCACCTTCGGGAATATTTTGGATCGCGATACCGATGGACATCGCCAGTGCGCCCATGAGCGAGATGTCTGCTTGTCCGTCTTGTGAGCCGGCAAAAACGACACCGACCGCCATGCCTTCCGGCAGGTTGTGGATAGTTACCGCTAAGGCGAGCATCGCCGTGCGAGAGAGGCGCGCTTTGAGACCTTCGGGCTTGTTACTGCCGACATGCAAGTGCGGCGTCAGTTCGTCGATGAGCAACAGGAAGCCCATACCCAACAAAAAGCCCACAGCCGCCGGTACCACTTGCATCGCACCTTCGCCGTGAGACATGTCAATCGACGGGATAAGCAGCGACCATACGGATGCCGCGACCATCACACCCGACGCAAAGCCGAGTAAGGCCTTCTGCAGGCGCTCGGGCATGTCGCGTTTCATAAAGAACACGAACGATGCACCGAGCATCGTGCCTAACAGAGGGATCAATAATCCTATGATTACATTTACCATTTAGTCATTTACCATGTACCATTTATTGGATCATGGTGTCATTTTGTCGTTTTCTCAATAAACGCCCGGAGGTCTGCAAGGTCTTGCTGATTCGGATGACCGGAATGGAGAGGGCCCATCGAACCTTTGCAGGTGAACGAACGCTCGTCACAGCGGATACCTTTCGCTTCCAGCATCTTACGCATCTGAGGTACCGGCGAGTCGATGATAGCACACGAACCGAAGCACACTACATTCTTCACCTGCTCCGGCTTGAGCGTATCGATGAACTGACCGATGGCGCCGTTGACTTTGCCGAGGAAGACACCGGCTCCGAGATAGAGCGTATCCACCGGTTCGGACAACGGCACTGCTACCGTCTCCGGTTGGGTCTTGACCACGTCTCCGACTACTTTTGCCATCTGTTCGGAATGACCGAACTTACTAAAATAACGAACTGCGTATTTCATACATTTATTGATTTAACATTTGTTCTACTTCTTCGCGATGCTCCCACAATGCACAACCGCCGGAATGTTCGCCGCCTACCAGATGCACCTCGCGCAGACGCTGGAAAAGAGGCGATTGCAAGGCTCCTTTGACACCCAGCGTGAGCACGTTACTGTCGCTATAGGGCGAGAAGGGACATGGCTCGGCACTACCGTCAGGACCTATATGGAAGAATCCGCGTCCTGCTGCCAAACAACCGCCCATGTGTTTCTCATCACCGGGGAAAGAGATGATGATCACATCGTGATAACGCTCACGCTGATGCGCTTGCACGGCTTCCATCTGTTCCAGATCGGCATCGCCGAAAGCCAGATATTCTGTTCCCGGCTCGGTAGGCACATACTCGACATAGATAATGAGTTTGCAACCGAGGTCGCGCAAGTGATCCACGTATTCGTCGGATGTGACCAGTGCGAAATTTTCCGTCGTGACGGTGATGCTGACACCAAAGAACAGTTTCTCCGCGTGCAAGCTCTCAACGGACATCATCGCGCGACGGTAGATACCTGCGCCTCGCCGTGTGTCCGTGCCATGCTCCGCGCCCTCGATGCTGATGACGGGTATGAGATTGAGGTGCTCTTTGAGGAAAGCGATATAGGACGGACCGATGAGCGTACCGTTCGTGAAGATCGGGAAAATCATATCCTCCACTTCCGCTACTTTCTCCAAGATATCTTTCCGCATCATCGGTTCTCCTCCTGCCAGCAGGGCGAAGTTGATTCCCAGCGATGCGGCTTCGGAGAAGATGTCGCGCCATTGTTCCGGCGTGAGGGTAGGACGCTGGCTTTTACCGGGGTCATCGGCAATACCGTTGGCGCGGGCATAGCAGCCTTTGCAGGAAAGGTTGCATTCGGTGGAGATACTGCAAATGAGGAAAGGCGGGACATCAATCCCCGTCTCCTTCGCCACGCTCTTACGCCTACTTTCCGATTTGAGGAAAATCTGCTGCAAGCGGAAGACCGTTTTTGCCTCGCGCGGGTTGCCTAACACATTGCGGTAGGCTTTCTCCATAATACGGCGGATGGCTCCGCTCATATATCCTTGTAAATCCATAATCAGTATCTCTTACACCGGATTAAATAAGGGGAAGAGCCGAGACCCTTCCCGAGATTACTTAGTTAGCCGGAGCCCATTTGCAGCGGACGGGCGAGATAATTGCACCTTCCTTCTTCAGTTCTGCAAACGCTTTGTCCACTTCCTTGCGGTCGGCGTTCAATGCCTTTGTTACGTCACCTGCCGAAACCGGCTTGCCTGCTGCACGCATGGCAGCTAAAACTTGCTCTTTCATAATAATTTGATGTTGTTTGGCGGCAGAGCCGCTGTTTGATGTTGTTAATTAGAACTTCAGTTCTTCTACCAGTTCCATGAGTTTGTAGAAACGGGCTGTGGCGTCCTTAACCTCCCACATGACTGCGTTCTCGCCGTGGTCGCCGAGAGCGGCTTTGAGGGAGGGCATGTGCGCCAGCATGGCTTCTTTCACCTCGGGACGGGGATCCTCCACGAGTTTGCACTCCACACGGAGTGTCTGACCCTTGAAGGCGCAGAACTCCGCCTTGCAGTTGTTTTTCAACTGGTCTGCTGCGGCAGTACGTGCAAAAGACATGAGGTACAGTTTGTCCTCAAAGAGTAACTGTGCGCCGTACACGCGAACTCGCGGCTGGTCACCCTCTACGGTAGCCAGATAGAAGGTCTTGGCATCTTCCAAGAAGTCAAATACTTTCTTTGCTGCTTCCATAATTACATCATTTCGATGAGGAAGTTCTCGTAACCCAGTTTGTCGATGTAGTTGAGGTACTGCTTCTCCCAAGCCATGTGCTCTACCTCGCCGTCAATCCATTTCTGGATGAGTTTCTGCGTGGGCACATCATCTGCGAAAGCAGCGTGCAGGCGGCTCAACTCTGCCAAACCTTCGGGGTTATAGTCACTCTTGATTTGCTCGATAGGATCGTCGCAGAACGGGAGCTCCATGGTCTTCATAGCCTCTTGCAGGTCAGCGGGTTTGCAACCCAATTCAACCAAGCGGTTGAGTACCTCTTCTGCCTCTTCCCACTCTTCTTCGGCTTCCTCTTTCCATTTGTCAGCCAACTTGTTCCAGCCTTGCAGACGGCAGTATGCCGAGTAGGCGAAATGTTGCTTACTGTTTCCAAACCATGCAGCACCATACATGGCAAACTCTTTCAATGCTTCTTCTTTTGTCATAATTCTTATTGATTTAAAAGTTAATTATTATAAAAGTTTCAAGATTTCTGCCTCAATATCTTCGGGCTTGGTGGTCGGAGCGAAACGTCCTACAACCTTGCCCTCGCGGTCCACGAGGAACTTGGTGAAGTTCCAGCGGATGTCGTTCTCTTTCTTGAAGGTCTTGCTGATGCCTTTGAGCATCGTAGCGGTAGCTTTGGCTTTCAGACCCTCGTATTTCTCCTCCGGACCATTCTCCTTCAGATACGTGAATACCGGGCTTTCGTTCTCGCCGTTTACCTCGATTTTCGAGAACTGCGGGAAGGATACTTTGTATTTGAGCTGGCAGAAGGATACGATCTCTTCATCGGAACCCGGAGCCTGCTGACCGAACTGGTTGCAGGGGAAATCGAGAATGACCAGACCATTCTCCTGATATTTCTTATAGAGGTTCTCCAGCGCCTCGTACTGCGGTGTGAATCCGCAACCCGTAGCGGTATTAACAACTAAAAGGACTTTGCCTTTGTACTCATCCAATTTGACTTCATTCTTTTTGGTGTCCAGCACCGTAAAATCATAGATATTCATAATAGTAA
>JAFSLP010000107.1 GCA_017448345.1 Paludibacteraceae bacterium
CCGGTTCTGGTGCGCGAGTTCATCCAAAAAGCAGACATCCGTTTGGCACTCAACAACTACGTTTTCTGCGTTGCTACCTACGGTTTCCTGCAAGGCTTCGTATGCGAGGATGCACGCCATGAACTGAAGCGCAAAGGTATCAAGATGAATGCCGGTTATTCAGTCAAGATGCCAGACAACTGGACGCCGATGTTCGACCTCTCCGATCCCGCGAAAGTGCAGCAGCAGGTTGATGCCGCCGAGCCGCAGATAGACGAAGTGATTGCGATGATCAAAGCCGGCACGCAAGGCAACAAGAGCCATGACAGGATGCCGTATTTCTTCCGTCCTTTTACCGATCGGCTGCTGACTTACGAGCGGCAGACCAAGTTCTTTGCGGTAGACGAGAAGGCTTGTATCGGTTGCGGACTTTGCGCCAAGAAATGTCCTGTGCAGGCTATCAAAATGCAGGAAACCGCCAAGACCGAGACTAACAAACTTGGCAAGAATCCCGTCTGGACGGAAGAACGTTGCGCCCTGTGCCTCGGCTGCCTCCACCGCTGCCCGAAGTTCGCTATCAGTTACAATAACAAGACGCAATCACACGGGCAATATCAGCATAGCAAGTATTGGAAGGGAAAATAAACGGGTTCTATGAACGTAGAGGATTATCGCGATTATTGTCTTTCGCTCGGAGATGATGTAGAGGAAAAACTGCCGTTCACGATGTTTAAGAGCGGGGAGAATGTATTGGTTTTCTATGTCGCGGGACACATGTTTGCTTTCTTCGACATAGTGGACTACTCGGTGGTAACACTCAAATGCCAGCCCGAACGGATGGACGAACTGAAAGCCGAATATGACTGCATCGGCAAGCCTTACAACGAGTCGCACAAATACTGGTTAGGTATCAATCCGCGCATTGCACCGGATGAGTTACTCAAAGACCTCACCCGCAATTCGTACGAAATAGTGAAAGCCAAATACAGCAAAAAGAAATGACCGAATACGAGAAGATGCTTCATAACCAGCCGTATGACTATACGGACGAGGAGATACAGGCACGTATCAAACAGACCTATTACGCTATGCGTGATTTCAATCAGTGTGGCGCATGGGACATGGATGAGTTACGCCGTTGTACAAAAGCCTTGCTGCCTAATGCCCATCCGTCGGCACTCGTTATCCCGCCTTTCCATTGTGACCACGGTGACCGAATAACGCTCGGTGAAGGTGTGGTCATCAATTTCAATGGCGTTTTTCTTGACGGAGGTGGCATCACTATCGGCAACCATACTCTTATCGGACCTAACTGTCAGTTGCTCACGCCCGATCATCCGCATAACTACTTAGAACGCAGAAAAACCATTGAGACAGGGCTTCCGATTCATATAGGTGATGATTGTTGGCTTGGTGGGGGAGTGATTGTCTGTCCGGGTGTTACCATCGGCAATCGAGTCATTGTAGGAGCAGGTTCGGTCGTAACGCACAACATCCCTGATGATGTGGTCGTTGCCGGCAACCCCGCACGAATAATCAAGAATCAGCGCTTGCAGTAAGCGATATGAAGCAGGTAGAGATAGTGGACATATTGAGTACGGCGCATCAGCAAGCGCATGTGGGATACCTGACGCACACGTTGTGTACAGGCGGAACGGCGACGCTGCTTTTCAACGGAGGCAAATACACTGTCCGCCGGAGCGATTGCGTCATCGTTCATCGCAGCGAATTGTTATCCGTGGAGAACCCGTCGCCGGATTTTCAGGCTACGACGGTTTATGTTCAGACAGAGTTTATCCAACTGGCGACACCTCAGTCCAACTACGGCATGCGCGGTCAGTTTATGCTCTTCAACGACCCGGTCATGCACCTCTCGCCGGAACAGGCAGCGCGGTGTTTCCGTAATTTCGAGGTCATTCGTGAGCGCGCCGCACAAACCGCCCATCGTTTCTACCAGCAGATAGTGGCGAACGCCGTGCAGGCGATGATCCTCGACTTCTTTGATTTCCATGTCTCTCTGTACGGCATGGACGAAGTTATCACCTCTCCGCAGGCGGACTTGCTCCAGCGGTTTCTGCAACTCCTTGAGGACAAGAACTACTACGAGCACCGCGACATCGGCTGGTATGCGGACAAACTGTGCGTCACGCCGAAGTACCTGTCCGAGACCACCAAAGCCATCAGCGGTTTTGCCGCCAACTACTGGATAGACCGCTACACGGCATTGGAAATCAGCCGTTTATTACCGCAGCAGCAACTGTCCATCGCCGACATCGCCTATAAGATGAATTTCTCCTCCATCTCCCATTTTACCCGCTTCGTTCGCACCCAATTAGGCATCAGACCGACCGACCTGAGGCAGTAAAATGAACAATATCCATTGCCCGGTAAACAGTCTATTATTAAGAGAAAATGCTTGGGCAGAATTGAGAGAAAATGCCATAAAATCTCTAAATCGACTCAAAAAAGTAAGATTTTTTGCATTTTTTAGCTCAATTTGAGCCGATTATTCAAATATTTTTTGTCATTAGTGTCCACTAAAAAAATGGACGATTAAAAATTAAAGTCAAACAATAACGGTTCACTTGAATCGAAGTGTTCTTTGTCATTTTGAAAATTAGTTTGGTCGAGCAAATCTACTATGTGCATTTTGTTTGTGGGCGAAGTACTCAATATATGCA
>JAFSLP010000108.1 GCA_017448345.1 Paludibacteraceae bacterium
CCTTTTTCAATTGGTTGAACGAAAAAACGGATATTCAAAGAGCGCATAAAGTCCGATCATCGCAGGGACTTTGGCTGCATCTGATGGGGAAACTATCCATCGCGTTTGTTTATCTTATTTTTAACTGCTGATTCGCATTAATTATTAATTATTAATTGAAAAAGTCTCCCCGTGAATATCGCATCTCTATCCTGCTGAACGAGAGTGAACTGCGCACCCTCGACCGCTTCTGCGATACCTACGGAGTGGCGAACCGCAGCCGTCTTATCCGTGAGACGCTCATGCGGGCAATTCTCAAACAGCTCGACTCCGACCAGCCGACTCTCTTCGACTAAATCATAAAAAAACGCCTCTTGTGGAGGCGTTTGCTTAACCAAGGTAGGTCTTCAGTATGTGACTTCGTTGGCCCGAATTTAATTTACGGATGGCTTTTTCCTTGATCTGACGCACACGCTCGCGGGTCAGATGAAGCTCGTCGCCGATCTCTTCCAGCGTCTTCTCCGGCGTTCCTATGCCGAAGAACTTGCGGAGGATGTCCGCCTCACGCGGGGTCAGAGTCTGCAACGCACGGGCTATCTCTGTGGAGAGCGACTCGTTAATCAGTCCGCGGTCTGCGTTGGGGGAATCTTCATTCACCATCACATCTATCAGACTGTTGTCTTCGCCCTCTACAAAGGGTGCATCCACGCTCACATGACGGCCGGACATCTTTAGCGTCTCGGCTATCTTGTCAACGGGGATGTCCAGCATATCCGCCAGCTCCTCGGCACTCGGCTTGCGCTCGTGCTCTTGCTCGAAACGCTGGAAAGCCTTGTTGATTTTGTTCATCGACCCCACTTGGTTGAGGGGGAGACGGACAATTCGGCTTTGCTCTGCCAGCGCCTGAAGAATGGATTGACGGATCCACCACACTGCATAGGAGATGAACTTGAAACCACGCGTCTCGTCGAATTTCTCGGCAGCCTTGATGAGTCCTAAGTTGCCCTCGTTAATCAAATCGGGCAAACTCAGACCTTGGTTCTGATACTGTTTTGCTACGGAAACCACAAAACGCAGGTTGCTCTTGGTCAGTTTCTCCAGTGCCGCACGGTCACCGTTGCGGATACGGCCTGCCAATTCTACCTCTTCTTCCACCGAAATCAGCTCCTCACGGCCTATCTCTTGGAGATACTTGTCCAGACTCGCCGATTCACGGTTGGTAATTGATTTTGTAATTTTTAATTGACGCATTTCTAAACTTTGTTTAGAGTGTAGAGTTGATAGTTGATAGTCTTAAGTTTAGAGAAGTCCTTCAGTTGAGTGTTTGTAAGTTTACAAGTATTATCGGTTAAACTTTCTACTTGATAACTATCCGACTTCTTTCAACTCTCAACTTTCAACTCTCAACTTTTCGCTTTTAGCGAAGTGATCCGGTCGGGATTCGAACCCGAGACCCACAGCTTAGAAGGCTGTTGCTCTATCCAGCTGAGCTACCGGACCCGGAGCGCCCTCCCGATGAAATAATCGTACCTCTATGGCTAAGAAACGGGAGAAGCGGCTTCCGCATAGAAGGGTATAAACCCCTCACCTTATAAACCGTATTGACACACCGAAAAGATGCCGATACGGCGAAAAAAGCGTGCAAAGTTACTGCTTTTTTTTGAATTGTGCAAATAAAATCGCACTTTTCTGATTTTTTGACACGCTTTTTTACAGAATACTGTCAAAAATCTGTGCCAAATCCTGCTTGCGGCTCGCTCCTACATGGCGATTTACCAGTTCACCGTTCTTGAAGAACAGCATCGTCGGGATGTTCATGATGCCGTACTCCTCGCAGGTGTCGGGGTTGTCATCCACATTCAGTTTGCCTACCACTACGCGGCCCTCGTATTCGTTCGATAACTCCTCCAGAATAGGAAGCATCATCTTGCACGGACCACACCATGCAGCCCAGAAATCCACTACTAACGGTTTGCCTGACGCAATCACATCCTTGATGTTAGCGTCTGTAATTTCTACTGTCATAAACTTTGTTGTATTTGTTTGATTGTTATCTTTTTTTGGTTCGGACGACGCAGCAGTATATCTGTCAGCGGGTCCTCCAAGTAGGTCTGTACGGCGCGTTTCACAGGACGGGCACCGTTCTTCTTGTCATAACTCTTCTCCACCAGCTGTCCCACCACCTCGGGGGTCACGCTCAGCTGGTGCCCTTGGGTCTTCAGCCGTTGTTGCAGCAGCCCGATTTCTACACGCACTATCTGGTTGATAGTTTCCCGGCTCAGAGGCTCGAAAGTCACGATGTTGTCTATACGGTTTACGAACTCCGGCGGAAACTGTTTCTGCAGCGCCTTGATGAGCGTCTGGTTGATGTTCTTCTGGTCCATCTCCGTCGCTCCGAAACCTACGCCGCTGCCGAACTCCTGCAACTGCCGTGTGCCTACATTGCTGGTCAGCACGATGATCGTGTTGCGGAAATCAACGATGTGCCCCTGACGGTCGGTCAAACGGCCTTCGTCTAACACTTGCAGCAGTACGTTGAAGATATCCGGATGGGCTTTCTCTATCTCGTCAAACAGCACAATCGAGTAGGGTTTGCGGCGGACGGCTTCTGTCAGCTTGCCGCCGTCCTCGTGCCCCACGTAACCCGGAGGGGCGCCGACCAGCAGACTCACCGTGTGCTTCTCCATGTATTCCGACATGTCGAATCGTATCATGGCGTCTTTGCTGCCGAACATCTCCTCCGCAAGGCATTGCGCCAGATAAGTCTTGCCCACACCCGTCTGCCCGAGGAAGAAGAACGAACCGATAGGCCGTTTCGGGTCCCGCAGACCGAGCCGGCTGCGCTGGATGGCGCGGACTACCGTCTCAACTGCTTTGTCCTGACCGATAATCTTTCTGCGCAGCGACTCGCCCATCGTACGCAGACGCTCGCTCTCGACTGTCGCCACACGTTGTACCGGCACGCCGCTCATCATGCTCACTACGCCTGCTACGTCGTCCGTTGTGATGGTGTAACTGTTCGCCTCGGTCTCGCCGATGGCTTTTTGTCTGGCGTGGCTCCGTGCGCCAACCTCGTCCATCACGTCGATGGCTTTGTCCGGGAAGGCACGGTCGGTCAGGTACCGCTCACTCAGCTTGACGCATGCGCGCAGCACCTCCGCTGTGTAGATAACGTGGTGGTAGTCGGCATAATGTCCGCTCAGCCGTGTCAGGATGTCTATCGTCTCGTCGCTCGTCGTCGGGCGTACCTGCACTTTCTGGAACCGCCGCTCTAACGCTCCGTCTTTCTCTATGGATTTGGCGTACTCTGCCGTCGTCGTCGCGCCGATACATTGTACCTCGCCCCGTGCTAACGCAGGCTTCAGGATGTTCGCGGCGTCCAGCGAACCCGAGGCGTTGCCGGCACCGATGATGGTGTGTATCTCGTCGATGAAAAGTATCACCTCGGGATGTTCGCGAAGCTCGGTAATCACATTCTTCATCCGCTCCTCGAACTGACCCCTGTATGTCGTTCCTGCTACCATGGAGGCGATGTCCAGAGTCACTATCCGTTTGCCGCGAAGAGCTCCTGCATCATTATTCACGATACGCAGCGCCAGACCTTCCACGATAGCCGATTTGCCTACACCCGGCTCGCCTATCAGGATGGGGTTGTTCTTCTTCCGGCGGCTCAGTATCTGTACCACGCGCTCTATCTCCACCGATCGGCCTACCACGGGGTCAAGCATCCCTTGCTCCGCTTGTTTGGTCAGGTCACGGCCGTACTTGTCCAATGCCGCCGTTTTGCTGCCCTTGGTGTTCTTCTGCTGCTGCCCGCGGGGCTGCCAGTTCTCGTCATTCACGTCACCCATTTGCTGGTTCCCGTCACGAGGTGATTCGGCGCTGTAATGCGGCTGACCGTATATCTCCACTAATTTCTCGTAACTCAAACCCCATTCATCCTCTAAAAACGCTGCGGCTGTGTTGATGTTTTCGCGCATGATGGCAAGCAGCAGATGTATCGAACCCACTGCTTCTGCATGGTATTCGCGGCTGATGCCTTCTGCTATGCGCAGAATACGGTCGGTGCGCAGACTCCGCTCTACCGGTTCTATCACACTGCTCTCGCTCCGTAACTTGGCGTCCAGACTCTTCTTCGCCTCTTCGGGATTGAAGTCCGCCTGACGGAGCACTTCATATGCCGAGCCGTTTCCCAGACGGATAATCGCCAGCAACAGGTGTTCGGGTTCGACACTCTTGTTCAGCAAGCGTTCTGCCTCGTCCTGCGCATAAATAATAATTCTGTTCAAATTTTGTGTTACTACCATATATCTTTTGTCTTTCTTATATTCTTTCGACTTTTGACTTTCGACTTTCGACTTTTGACTTTTGACTTTCGACTAATTATAAAAATGCCATGCCAGACCGGCTCGGAACACATCGCGGTTGGTCGGATATCCCGGCATGGTCAGATAGTTGGTGTTCGACCTCATAAACAGATGGTTGAGGTGTTGGTAATGTGCGAAGAAACGCAGCCGGATGGACCGCACATAAAAACTGGCGTACACGTTCATCCATGGATAATTACCCACTTGCGTCTCTTGCTGGGTGGCAAACATTCCCGTAGCCGGACATAGTACCGGCGCTTTGTATCGCGTGAAATACCGCACATCGACGCCTATCTGTGCGTCCAAGGCTTTGAACCATGTCCCGTGGTAATACAGCCTGTGCTGTAGTATCACTATCGGAACCGGCATCACGCTGTCGTTTGTCGTGTGTTGGACCACTGCGCGGTTCTCCAGATTGACCCACGGAGTGGTGATGTCTAACCCTATGTCTCCGCTCAGTATCTGCACGTTGCCGCTGTATTGTCTGGGCTTCCAGTCCGATGCAGATACATAGACGGGGTTCGTCTGGTTCTCAAAACTGAAGTCGATATGCGGCTTCACCCATTGGGTCGGGTAGCTGATGCGGGCGCCGCCCAAGAAGCGGTAGGTGAACCCGAACTCGTTGTCCCATGCGATATGGTTTGACCTGAAATGCTGCAGGTACCAGCTCGGTTTCTCGCTCTTGGCATAGGCGCGTGCGGTGATAATCATCGGATATTTGCCGGCGTTGAACTTCGTCTCTATCTTTCCGTTCACGTCAAACTCGCCGATTTTGTATCCTAACAGGCATACTAACCCCTCAATGGTATAATGCACATGGGCTCCGCTGTGTTTGTGTATAGCACCGCCCACGTAGGTGTTGTTCGTCCAATGGTAACCGTAGTCGTAGATGTTTCCGTCAACCCGGTTTCTCCTGATTCGTTTGCTGCTGTCCCCTGTCGTTGATGCCTCTACCGTGACGCACTCGGTCGTCATGAACCGCTGGCACTCGTTCATCGCAAACACCGTCGCGCCGAACTTCAGCTTGGTGTTGTATGCCTCGCAGAATGTCACGGCTATCGTGTTGCGGATGGTCAGCACGTCGGTGCTGTCGTTGGTCTTGCTGTTGTTGTAATAGGTCGTGTCGTAAAACCCTTGGTTGGCGCTCTGCTCGATATACCGCCTGTTGGAGTTGTTCGTCTCGAAGATGTGCGAGAACGTCATCAGCGGGATGTACTCCACTTTCACTGTGTCGCGTTTCTCTCTCCGCCCGTCGGTTCTCACCTCTATCGTGTCGTGGTATTCGCGCTCTTTGGTGATGGCGTACTGGTTGTGCAGATAGCCGCTCAGATACCGGTAGCCTGTCATCGCATTCAGCCTCACCGGCAGGTCCTCGGAATTAAGACTGCTGCTCAGCTGGCTCACGTCCTGTAGTCCTCCGTTGTCGAACGAGTTGAGCCTGCTCCAGCCGAAAGCGGCGTGCATGCTGTAGTGGTCGCCGTCATAACTGCCCCAGACGGAACCGCGGAACAGCTTGCCTGCTGTGTTCGCGTAATGGCCGATAGAACTCAGGTAATCCATCTCCAGACCAAGGTTGAGCTTGCGCCCGAGGTTCGTGGTGAATAGAAAATCAATATCGTTCTCCTCATGTCCCGTGACGAATCCTTTCTTGTAGGCTACCGTTGAAAACGGGGTCGTTGTGTTGAAGTACCGTTGTTGCTGGGGCGTCACTACATACGGAGTCAGGCTCCATGCAAAGGGGTCGTCTATCGTGCGTACCCTACGGTTCACTATCCTTGATTCGAGAGGGGACACTAACACGTTGCCGTTCGTCACATTGCTCAGCGAGTAGTCTTGTTGCACATCCACATCGTGATAGTTCAGCATCACCGTGTCGCGGAAGGCTGTCGTGTCGGCTACGGCGCTGTACGACGGCATCTGCCAGCTCTTCACAACAGTCTTCGTACGCGGCGGCTTGGCAGCGGCCCACTGGGTCGCTGCCAACAGCACTAATACGATATAAAGCCTCTCAACTTTCAACTAAAAGACTACTCTAAACTCTAAACTCTCAACTCTCAACTTTTCTTCTTCAGCTTCGCCTGCAGAGCCTGAATCTCCTCCTCTTGGTTGCGGATGGTCTTCAGCAACTCGTTCAGCTCCTCGTTCTCGATGGTTGTCGGGTATTGCTCTTCCACGGACTGTAGGAAATCGGAAAGCACGTTCATGTAGTTGATGAACGCGTCATATGCCGATTCATACTGCGTCTCGCCTTGGTCAATATGGTTCATGTAGTGCAGATAGTTCACATCCTGCAGACGCAGCCAGTTGGTCTTCAGGTTCTTGTCCTGACACAGATGAACACGTTCCGCCACGGCGAAGAGCTTGTGGATGGCCTCTTGCTGCAAGTCGTTTCCGGCATACACACTCAGGTCTTTTGCCTCGCCGCTCCATGTCAGCGGATACGGGCTGGATAACACATCGTTGGCTGCCAGTTTCTTGGCTGCCTCGGCGGGAGTCATGAAGCCCATCTCGCGCTCCAACGCATAGTACGGCAGTGCCTTCAGGAAATCGAAGATACCGCTTCCCGCGTTCTGACGGATGCCGAATGTCTCGGCGCCTACCCAGATGTTGATGATGTCTTCTCCCTCAGGCAGAGCCTGTAACTGGTTCGCGTATTTCTCTGCGTCTATCGGGAAATTGCCCCAGCCCGGATCGGAGAAATGGAAACTCAGCTCGTCACTCAGGTTCGTGTTGCGCAGCAGCACTTTCATCTTCGGCGCGCCGGCGGACTGGTAAATCTGGTTCGGAGTCTTCCAGCTGATGACATGTTTGGCGCCTTCGGTCAGGATTGTTTTGTAACCCATCTTGTTCAGGTTATACGCCGTCTCATCGGTGTACAGCAGCTCCGTGTTCCATATGGTCTGGGCTTTTACGCCGAAGATGCTCTCTAACAGCGCACCTTGTTTCTTGAACTGCTCTTTCATCTCGCTCACGTTGTATTCCGAGGCAAGCGAATAGCTGTACGGAGTGGCGAGAAACTCCACGCATTTGGTGCCGGCTAACTCTTTCAGTATGTCAATCATCTCGGGATTGAACTGCTCGAACATCTCAATCATCGTGCCGCTTACGCTCAGCGCGCAGTGGAATTTGCCCTTGCTCAGGCTGATCATGTCACGGATGGTCTGGCACAGAGGAAGATAGGAGGTCTGTACCAGCCAGTTGATATGTTCTTCGGTTGCCATGTCGTCATAGTAGTAATGGTCATGGCCGATTTCAAAGAAACGATAGCGCTTCAGACGATAAGGAGCATGCATCTGGAAGCAAAAACATATATTTTTCATATCTTTAAAAATTACTAAATGGTTAAATTTCTAAATAAATGACCAAATGGTAAATGTCCAAATGGTAAATCACAACGTATGGTTGATCACCCCGTCGTAAATCGCGCGTACTTTCAGTCCTGCGTCTGACCATTTGATGTTGTTCACCTCGGCTTGACCTAACTCATGCAGGCTCTTGTACATCGCCGGATATTTGACAATTGCGTAGATGGCGTCTGCCATGGCGTCGATGTCCCAGTAATCCGTCTTGATGGCGTGTTGTAGTATCTCCGCGCAGCCGGACTGGTGGCTGATGATGGACGGGCAGCCGACCTGCATCGCCTCCAGCGGACTGATTCCGAACGGCTCGCTCACACTCGGCATGATATATACATCGCTCATGGCAAGCATCTCTTGTACCTGTTTGCCGCGCATGAAGCCCGGGAAATGGAACTTGTCCGCTATTCCGCGTTTGGCTACAAGGTCGATCATCTCTGCCATCTTGTCGCCGCTTCCTGCCATTACGAAACGCACTCCGTTCGTCTTGCTCAATACTCTCGCTGCGGCTTCTACGAAATACTCCGGACCTTTCTGCATCGTGATACGGCCGAGGAATGTCACCAGTTTGTCTTTGCGCTCTGGTTTCTTGAACTCCTCGGGATGTGCCAGAGGCTCTACGGCGTTGTGGACTGTGCTCACTTTGCGTGGGTCGATGCCGTATTTCTCTATCACCGTGTTACGCGTCAGATTGCTCACGCAGATGATATGGTCCGCCTCGTCCATGCCGCGTTTCTCGATGGCATATACTGTCGGATTGACATTGCCGCGGCTGCGGTCGAAATCGGTGGCATGCACGTGAATCACCAGCGGCTTCCCGCTGATATGTTTGGCGAACACTCCTGCCGGATAAGTCAGCCAGTCATGACTGTGAATAATATCAAAATCCAGACTGTGTGCCAGCACGCTTGCTACCGCCTCGTAGTTGCCTATCTCTTCAATCAGGTTGTCGGGATAGCGCCCCGAGAATCCTACGCACCCTAAATCATCGGTGCCGATGCGACGGTAATCGTAATGGATGCCGTCACGCAGATGATAGTACTCCTCCGGGCTCATCTTGCCCTCCATACGCTGTCTTACATAGTCATAGTCGTTGTCTTTCCATACGATAGGCACGCTGTTGGCGCCGATGATGCGCAGGAAACTCTGGTCCTCGTCGCCCCATGGTTTGGGAATGACGAACGTGATGTGCATGTCTTCCTGTTGGGCCATGCCGCGTGTCAGACCGTAACTGGCTGTGCCTAAACCGCCTAAGATATGGGGGGGAAACTCCCATCCGAACATTAACGCTTTCATTTGGCTGCCTCCTTTCCTTCGCTTTCGACTTTCGACTTTTCGCTTTCGACTTTCGACTTTTCGCTTTCTTCTAATTGATACTTCTTCAGCGTATCCATCACGCTGATTACGGCTGCTACGCTGGGGGCGTAACTCATGCCGCCGTGACCCTTGTAGGGCGGGTTGCCGTCATACATCTCGTTCAGCGTGCCGATGGTCAGCTCGTTCATCTCGGCTTCGAAGCCTACCAGCAGTCTCTCCATAAAACTGATACCGCTGTATTTATATACGTTCATATAGGCACGCGAATAGGCGGCTATCGTGAACGGCCATACCGGACCGTTGTGGAAATTACGGTCGCGCTCCTGCTGGCCGCCGCGATAGACAGGACGGTAATCGCCGCTCTTTGGACTCAGCGTACGAAGACCTTTAGGGGTCAGCAGCTCTTTCGTGCATATATCGACCACGGCTTTCTGCTGCTTCTTGTCCAGCGGGCTGAAGGGCAGACCGGCTGCCCATATCTGGTTCGGACGGACCTCGCGGTTCGCGTAGTTGTCCAGCACGAAGTCGTTCAGATAGTACCCGTTCCAGAAGGTCTTCACAAAAGCGTCTTTGGTTATCTCGGCTTGGTATTCCATCAGGTCGGCGCTCGTCTCTTTGCCTAACTCGCGCAGCATCTCTGCCACGAAACGCATCGCGTTGTACCATAGCGCGTTGATCTCCACCACATAGCCTGTTCGCGGGGTGATGGGCCAGCCGTTCTCCGTCGCGTTCATCCATGTCGCCGGACGCTGGCTGCCGTCAACCCACAGCAGACCGTTCTGGTGCAGCTTGGCACGCGGATGGTTCTGCTTGCGGTAATAGGTGATGATGTCTTTGCATAACTCGCCGTATAGCTCGGCTGCCTCTAACAGCGTGTATTTGTGGGCATATTTCTGTGCCGCACGGACAAACCATAGCAGCGCGTCCGGCTCGTCCATGCCGCTCATCTTGATGTCGTAGATTTTGTTTTGCATGAACAGCCGGATCTCGTCTATCGCCGTCTTGTTGATGATGGCGTCCCAGTATTCCGGACGGTCGATGTCTAACGTGCAGCTCGGTACGCTGAAGAACGTGTTGCGTGCGTCCGCGTGGAACCATGGGAAACCGGCAAGCATGTAGCATTTGTCGCCCTCGCGTTTGTAGAACTGGCTCGCGCTGTTCTTCAGGGTGCTGAACATGTCCTCGCGGCGGTTGCGGCGCTCTAACTCTTTCTTCCATGTAGCTTTCAGAGTGCTCGTCTTGCATTCCGTCACGCCGGCGGCAAAGATGATACTCTCGCCTTTCTTCATCGGCAGTTCGAAATAACCCGGCACCAGCAGGTCTTCTTTGTAGGCATAGCCGCGTTCGCGCTCTTTGCGGTATTCGATATCTTTGTACCATTGCGGGTCGTGATGATATTCTACACCCTTGCTGAACTGCATGTACAGGTTCGGGAAACCCGGATACATCCGGTTGAAACGGCCGTTCTCGCACTCGTCCATGTCGGTCTTGGCGAGAGGGTTCTCATGCGTCAGCTCGTTCACGCTGCGGAAAGCAAGGAACGGACGGAAACGAAGGGTCGTCGGACTGCCGCTTTCCAATAACGTGTAACGGATCAGAACACGCGGCTCGAAACTGACCAGCATCCGCTCTTTCTCCAGTACCATCGCGCCTACGCGGTAAACGGTCTTGGAGATGAGCTCGCAGTCAAACTCACGGATGTACTTGTGTCCGTTGGGACTGAAATGGTTGTCGCCGTATTCATGCAAACCGAGGTTGAACTCGGCGCCGTGTTGTATCACGGTCTCGTCCAGCGAACTCAGCAGAACGAAATTGTCGTTCCCCAAGGTCGGAAGGGGCAACACCAGTTGACCGTGATATTTGCGGGTGTTGCAATCGACAAGGGTTGTCGAGTTGTACACTCCGGCACGGTTGGTTCGAATCATCTCTTTCTGAAGCGAACGCTCCAGATTAACAAGTACTGTCTTGTCAAAATTCAGATAACTCATGATGTGTGATTTAATATTAAGTATTTTTTATTGTTTTGTATGGTTCTTTTTTTGCGTCGTTTTTTTTCTGTTCGCTTTTTTGTATCCGCCAGTATTGGCGGATTTTTCTTTTGCGCTGTTTCCTTCTCTCGCATTTTTCTTACAGGTCGCAGGACGGTCCTACAGCGTAGCGGTCTTACAATGCAAAGGTCTTACAGCGCAGCGGTCCTATAGTTCGCTCACGAACTGTTTGATCCGCTGCTCCTCCGCTTTCTTGCATACTAACAGCGCACCGTCCTGTTCGGCGATAATCATGTCGTCCACGCCTTGCACGATAGCTTTCTTGCCTTTCTCTAACACGACGATGTTTCCCTTCGCCTCATAGAAATGCGCCTCGCTGTGAAGGCTCACATTTCCCTCTGCGTCTTTCTCGCTCAGCTCATACAGGCTGCCCCATGTGCCCAAGTCGCTCCAGCCGAAACTGGACGGCATCACATACACATTGTCCGCTTTCTCCATGATGCCGTAGTCGATGCTGATATTCGGGCATTTGGGGAACATCACCTCGATGAAATCCTCCTCTTTGTCCGTCCCCATCATCATCTCCCCTTCCCGGAACCGGTCTGCCACTTCAGGCAGCAGGTAGCGGAAAGCCTCGCTTATCGTCTGCAGGTTCCAGATGAAGATGCCGCTGTTCCATAGGAAATCGCCGCTCTGCAGGAATACTTTCGCCATCTCTAAGTTCGGCTTCTCCGTAAACGTCTTCACCGGATAGATATCTTTCAACTTTTCACTCTCAACTCCGGAACTTCTTTCAACTTTCAACCTTCCACTTTCAACTCCATTCAGTTCGTCGCGGACGAACTGAATATACCCGTACCCCGTCTCCGGGCGTGTCGGTTGCATGCCTAACGTGCAGATGGCTTTGTTCTTGCTCACGAACTCGAACGCCCGCACTATCGCCTCGCGGAATTTCTCTTCTTCCAGTATCAGATGGTCGCTTGCTGCCACCACGATATTCGCCTGCATCTCCGGACACGTCCAGTCTATTCCTAACGGGTCACCATCGGTACCATTTTCTCCCTCTCCTTGGGAGAGGGTCGGGGAGAGGTGGTTCATTTTGCGCCTGCAAATAGCCCGTATATGCGCTGTCGCATACGCGATACAGGGTGCCGTGTTACGGCGCGCTGGTTCGCATAATATCTGACCTTCGCTCAAATCCGGTACCTGTTGCAGGATAATCTGTTTGTACGCAACATTCGTCACGATAAACATGTTCTCTATCGGCACTATCGGACGGAAACGGTCAACCGTCATCTGCAGCAGGCTGCGGCCTGTGCCGAAGAAATCTAAAAACTGCTTGGGTTTCTCTTCTCTGCTGTACGGCCAGAAGCGGCTTCCTATGCCGCCGGCCATGATTACGCAATAGTTGTTATCTTTTTTTGTCATACGTTTATAAGGTGTTTTTCATTGGTCGTTTTTTCTCTATGGTGATTGCTTCCTTTGTTCCTCTTTCTTTTCCTCTTTCTTTTTCCTCCCATTCCTCTTTCTTTTTCCTTCTTTTTGGCGGCTAAAAGCGCGTTATTACGGCGTTATTACGGCGTTATTAGCGCGTTATTTCTGGTACGTTTAGCCTCTGTGAAGGCATGAAATCTTTGTTTCCCTTCATGTTTCTGCTCAGTTGGCTGAATAGTTCTTCCCCAATTAGCGTGCAAAGATACAACTTTTTTTTTACATGTGCAAGCGCGCGTGCGCTTTTTTTTCATAAAAGTGTTTTTTCTTCTGTAAAAACTGAAATTCTCCATTCTCAATTCTCGATTCTCAATTATTTTTACTATCTTTGCATCCTAATTTGGGTAAAATGGATTTTTTGTCTTTTAAAACACGTGTCTCTTGTTGGGTTCTCGCCGCTGTTTCGGCGAGTGTGGTGTTGTTTGTTTCTTGTAGCAGCTCATCGGTTCCCAAACCCTACGGATATTTCCGCATCACCACTCCCGACACTGCCTATACCCCTTTCTCCCTCTCCTTGGGAGAGGGTCGGGGAGAGGTGTTCCCCTACACCTTCGCGGTCTCGCAAAACGCTGTTGTTCAGCCCCGTACGGATGTGGAGGAGCCTTATTGGGTGAATATCGTCTATCCCTCCCTGAATGCTACGATCCATTGCTCGTACAAACCCGTCCGTAACAACCTCCGCGAACTGACTGAAGATGCTCTTGGGTTTGTCTATCGCAATGCCTCTTTCGCCAACTCGATACCCGAGCGCGAATATGCTCATCCCGAGGCACATGTCTATGGAGTGCTCTTTGATTTGGAAGGCAACACGGCTTCTTCGTGCCAGTTCTTCGTCACGGACTCCACACGCCATTTCTTCAGGGCTTCGGTCTATTGCAACTGTCCGCCTAACGCCGATTCACTCGCGCCGGTGTATAACTACCTCAGAACGGATGTCATCAAAATGGTCGAAACCTTCCAATGGACGAAATGACCAAATAAATGACCAAATAAATGACCAAATGGTAAATGACAAAATGGTAAATGACCAAATGGTAAATGACCAAATGGTAAATAAGAAAGCGCTCGCCCTCCTGCTTGATCCCGAGAAAGCGGATCTGAATGCCCTTCCGCTTTCTGCGGACTGCTTGCCCGACTACATCTTTGTCGGCGGCTCCACAGGTGGCGACCCCACCCCCTTTGTCCGTGCCCTGAAAAAAAAGCTTTCGACTTTCGACTTTCGACTTTCGACTGTTCCCATCGTCCTCTTTCCCGGTTCCGCCGCGCAGTTCACACCCGAAGCGGATGCAATACTCTATCTCTCTCTCCTTTCTGGGAATAATCCCGAATACCTTGTCGGTCAGCAGGTTAAGTCCGCGAGAGCCGTTCACGACTCCGGCATAGAAGTCATCCCGACGGCATATATCCTCATCGACGGAGGTGTGGAGACATCCACCATGCGCGTCACGGGCACCAGACCCATCCCTCAGTCCGACATCAACACCATCATAGACACCTGTATCGCGGCAGAACTGATGGGGAAGCGGCTCATCTACCTCGAAGCCGGTTCAGGAGCGCACACACCCGTCTCGCCGGACATCATCAAAGCCGTACGCGAACAGACGTCCCTCCCCCTCATCGTCGGTGGAGGTATCCGCACGCCCGAAGACATGAACGCCGCCTTTGAGGCTGGTGCCTCTGTGGTCGTCATCGGCAACCACTTTGAGTCCCACCCCAAAGAACTGAAAGATTTTATCTTGAGAAATCGGATAAATTCGGATAAATTCGGACCCTCTCCGATAAATTCCGAAGATGAGAAATATATGCGTCTCGCCCTCGCAGAAGCCCGGAAAGCCCTCGCGGAGGATGAGATTCCTGTCGGCTGTGTCATCGTCTCGCAGGGGCGGATTATCGGTCGCGGACATAACCTCACAGAGACGCTCTCGGATGTCACGGCGCACGCTGAGATACAGGCTGTTACGGCGGCTGCTCAAACCCTTGGTGGAAAATATTTGCCTGATGCGGCGCTCTATGTCACGGTCGAACCTTGCCCCATGTGTGCAGGAGCCATCGGATGGGCGCAGATAAAACGTATCGTCTACGGAGCGCCTGACCCCAAAAGAGGCTACACACTTTTCGCTCCGCGTGCCTTCCATCCCAAAGCCTCCGTCACATCAGGAGTACTCGAAGCCGAGTGTAAAGAACTGATGCAGGACTTCTTCTCGAAGAAAAGAAAAACCAAATGACCAAATGGTAAATGGTAAAATGGTAAATGACCAAATGGTAAATGACCAAATGGTAAATGGTAAAATGGTAAATGGTAAAATGGTAAATGACAAAATGGTAAATGACCCAATAAATGACAAAATGGTAAATGACAAAATGGTAAATGACAAAATGGTAAATGACAAAATGGTAAATGACAAAATGGTAAATGGTAAGATGTATCACACCATCTTGCGTCTTGGCGTCTTCGCCATCCTTGCTGCGGTCATAGTGCTTCTCTTCCCGAGGTATAACAACGCCTTCCGCTATCATTATGAAATAGGCAAACCGTGGGGCTATGCCACACTCACGGCGGATTTCGACTTCCCGGTGTACAAGACCGACGAGCAGATGGAGAAGGAGCAGAAACAGCTCCTCTCTACCTTTGCACCCACCTATAACTACATCCGCGGTATGCAGAGGCAGGTGCTCATCGTCTCGCTTGCCGACCACGACTGGCTCATTCAGAACGGCTTCGGAAGAATCGCAGTCATGCAGGGACGGGTCTCGAAGACCTTCCCGCTCTCCGAGGTCTATACGCCCAAATCGGCGTACGAGCAGTTCGGCGCTAACTTTCAGGAAGCCAACCTCTTGCGTGATACCATCCTCACGGATAGGATGCGCGAAAAACTCCTTTCCTCCCTCTCTCCTACGCAGGGGTTAGTCCAGAAAGGCGAGAAAATCATCGAGAAAGGCGAGATTGTCACCGAGCGTGATTACCAGACCCTCCAGTCGCTCCGCCGTTCCTATGACGACGAGAAGGCGGGGCATCGCCAGCGTACGCTGTCCATCCTCGGCGAGGCGATCCTTGTGGTCCTTTTCCTCTGTCTCTTTGTCGTCTATCTGTATGTCTTCCGCATCCAGTATCTGCGTTCCACCAATACCGTCCTTTTCTTCTGTCTGCAGATGCTTATCGTCATTGCCCTTGCCTGTCTGGCGATACGTTTCAACCTCTCCGTGTACATCATTCCTTTCGCGTGGGTGCCTGTCCTCACGCGTGTCTTCTTTGATTCGCGTACTGCCCTCTTCCTGCATTTTACTACGATTCTCATCACCTCTGTTATTGTCCCTGCACCTGTGGAGTTCTTCTTCATACAGATAGTGGTCGGCATGGTGGCTGTCTCCTCGCTCTCCGATATGACGCGCCGCGCACAGCTCGTCCAGACGGCGGCGTGGATACTCTTCGCCCAGACCGTCGCTTATACGGCTATCACTTTCGCACAGACGGGAGACATCACCTCGATTGACTTGTGGATGTACCTCTATTTCTTCATCTGCGCATTGCTCACCGTGGGCTGTTATGGCTTGATTTATATGTTTGAGAAGATGTTCCGCTTCATCTCGTCCATCACCTTGGTCGAACTGACGGATATCAACTCCGAACTCCTCCACATGCTTGCGGAGCAGGCGCCCGGTACCTTCCAGCACTCCATGCAGGTCTCCAACCTTGCTGCCGAAGCGGCGAAGACCATCGGTGCCAACGCCCTCCTCGTCAGGACGGGTGCGCTATACCATGATATAGGAAAGACCGTCAACCCCTTCTATTTCGTGGAGAACCAGACAGGTGCCGAGAACCCCTTGCTGGAGATGGAGCCTCGCGAGGCCGCGCAACTCATCATCTCGCATGTCACGGAAGGAGAGAAGATTGCCCGTAAGAACCACCTCCCGGAGGTCATCATCAACTTTATCACCACGCATCATGGCACTTCGCTTGTGCGCTATTTCTATAACACATGGTGTAACGCCCATCCTGACGAACAGGTGGACACAGCGGCTTTCCAGTACCCCGGACCCAAACCCACCACCA
Organism: Paludibacteraceae bacterium; assembly: GCA_017448345.1. GTDB lineage: Bacteria > Bacteroidota > Bacteroidia > Bacteroidales > Paludibacteraceae > Colicola. Next base: position 16,550 of record JAFSLP010000108.1, read on the forward strand.
AAGAGGCGGCTATTCTCATGATGGCGGACGCCGTCGAAGCCCGTTCGCGCAGCCTCTCCGATTTCTCCGAGGAATCGGTTACCGAAGCGGTCAACACGATGATTGACGCCCAGATTGCGGACGGACAGTTCGCCGAGACGCCACTCTCCTTCAAGGATGTGGAAGACATACGCCGTGTCTTTGTCGCGCGTATCTCTGCCATGAACCATCATCGTATCTCATATCCTACCCTCAACAAATAGCATCGACCATGCATGGTCGATTAAATAAATGACTGAATGACCAAATAAATGGTACATGGTAAATGACCAAATGAACAAATTATACTTGGCTCCCATGGAGGATGTCACCGATCCTGCCTTCCGTGCCCTCTGCAAACGCTATGGAGCCGACCGTGTCTATACCGAGTTTGTCAACGCCGACGCGCTCGTCCGCGATGTCTCTTCCACCACCCGCAAACTGACCATCTCCGATGCAGAACGGCCGGTGGCGATACAGATCTACGGACGCGAACCGGAGGCTATGGCGGATGCCGCGCGTATCGTCGAGCAGGCGCACCCGGATTTCATTGACATCAATTTCGGCTGTCCGGTCAAGAAAGTCGCAGGCAAAGGTGCCGGAGCCGGACTCCTTCGTGACGTGCCTAAGATGCTGGAAATCACTCGCGCCGTCGTCAATGCCGTCCATACGCCTGTCACAGCCAAGACCCGCCTCGGATGGGATGAAAACGACCTCCATCCGCGCGTCAATCCCTTGGGACTCAACACTCCCTCCCTTGTGGGGAGGGCAGGGGAGGGGTTGTTCATCTTGGAACTTGCAGAAGCCCTTCAGGACTGCGGCATCGCCGAACTCGCCATCCACGGACGCACGCGTTCGCAGATGTACAGGGGCGAAGCCGACTGGACCCTTATCGGCGAGGTCAAAGCCAACCCGCGCATGCATATACCTGTTATAGGTAACGGGGACGTGTGTACGCCTGCACGCGCAAAAGAGTGTTTCGACCGCTACGGTGTGGATGCCGTCATGGTCGGACGGGCGACTTTCGGCGCCCCGTGGCTCTTCGCCGAGATGAAAGCGACCCTGTGCCCGGGATCTCCGGATTATCCGGATTTTCCGGTTTCTATGGCGGACAAAGTCTCTGTCCTCAAGGAGCACGTCCTCGCTTCCATCGCGTGGTGCGGCAACGACGAGCGCAAAGGCATCATCCATTCGCGCCGCCATTTCGCCGCCTCGCCGGTCTTCAAAGGGCTTGCCGACTTCAAGCAGACCCGCATAGCCCTCCTTCGCGCAGAAACTGTCGCCGACGTCTTCGCTATCATGGACTCCATCGTCGACCGCTGGGGAAATGATTAAATGCGAAAATGATTAAATGCGAAAATGAATAAATGACCAAATGAATAAATGGTTTGATTCCAACGCCCTTTGGCTCTCGATGCTTATCGGAGCTTTCGGATATAAACTCTTCCTGCCGCTTGCTCCGCTGTTGCCGGTGCTCATCTTTTTTATGCTTTTCTTCACCTTCTGCAAGGTGAATCCGCTGGACCTCCGCCTGCATCGATGGCATTGGGTGGTGCTTTTCGCGCAGCTTGTTCTCAGTTTCGCCTCATATGCCGCTGTCCTCTCTCTCACCAGTAACAATATTCTTGCGCAAGGTATCCTCATGTGTTTCATCATGCCTACGGCTACAGCGGCTCCTATCATTGCCGGTAAGATGGGCGGCTCCATACAGAACCTCACCACTTTCACCCTCCTCTCTAATTTCGCCACAGCCCTCATCGTCCCTGCCACGTTCCCGCTCATCACAAGTGATCTCTCAATCCTCCATTCCCAATTCTCAATTCTCCATTCCCAATTCCTCCCTGCTTTTCTACTGATTCTCAGCCATGTGGCGCCGCTGTTGCTCGGACCCTTCTTCGCCGCTTGGCTCCTTAGAATAGGCTATAACTACTATCAGCGCCGTAAATATCTGTCAGCGAGTGAAACTCGCGGTCTGTCAGTGATACGGTCTGTCAGCGCAAGCGGTCTGTCAGTCGAAGACGGTCTGCCAACTTTCACGCTGTCGAAAAAGTTGGCATTGATCCCCTTCTACCTCTGGGTTGCGTCTATTGTGGTCCTTATGGCGGTGGTTACCCGGACGGTCATTGAAAATATCCACTATACTTTATCCGTTATTCCTTACCTGCTGGTAGGCAGTTTCTTCGCCTGCCTCATCCAGTTCTCTCTGGGCAAACTCATCGGCTGGTGGCTTCCGGCACCCAGTAAGGGCAAGGACTATCAGGATGTCCTCATTAATCCTGCCGCTGCGCCTAAGACGATGCAGGGCGTCAGCTCCATCACGGCTGGGCAGGCTTTCGGACAGAAGAACACCTCCCTCGGCGTATGGATGGCGCAGACTTACTTGGACCCTCTCTCCGCACTCGGTGCCGCTGCATACATCCTCTGGCAGAATATCTTCAACTCCGCCCAACTCGCCCTCGCCGCCCGCAAGAAATAACTCCCTTTTCTTCCCTTCGCCTTCTCCGTATGTTCATTTCAGGGCAATATTCATCTTCATCATTCCATCATTCAGCTCGCACAGCGAGCGGCTCAATCCATCATTCATCATTCCATCATAAAGGGGGCGGGGGTGCCAATATACAATTAGCATTAATTCAGCATATCTCACCATAGGATAACCATAGGATAACCATAGGATAACCATAAGATACTTCGCCAAAATGTCTAAAATCATGCTTTTACTATATATATACACAGTATATATATACTTTTAAACATGTTTTTTTTATTTGCACATGTCAAAAAAAAGCAGTACCTTTGTACTCGATTTGATATGTATGTATCGACCATATATGGGCGATTAATCATAACAACAAACTAACTTTTTTGTTTAACTAAATTTATTTTTATCATGAGAAAATTATTCTCTCTCTTGACTGCGATTCTCTTCACAGGCAGCTTGATGGCGGAGACAATCACCATCAACGCTACTGATGTAACGACCATTGAGTCGGGGGCTACAACAGGCTTGGATGTTACACTTCAGGGTGTACGCATCGTATGGGAAGGTGCTTATTACAACAATGACCAAAGTCAGGACATCCGCGTTTATGCTAACAAAACGCTATCTCTCACCGCAGAGTCCGCAATCACTAAGGTGGAGATTGTAGGTTATGGAAAGAAAGACCTGACAGTGTCTTCTTCGGCTGGTTCTGTAGTGTGCGCTGATGCTTCTGCTGGTGAAATTACCAAATCAGACTGGGAGGATCCGCTGATTGTGGTTTCTGACATCAATGCAAAGAGTGTTACACTTACTTGCACCAAGCAAATGCGCGCTTATGCCGTCCGTCTTACCCTTGGTGAAGGTGGCGGTGAAGAACCGGGCGACGAACCGGGTGATGATCCTGATCCGCAACCGACTGTTACCGGTGTAGTAACTTTCACAAATGCGGACTTTGCTGGTCAAGGCACACCTAACACCGGTAGCGAGGTTTCGGCTACGAAGGATGGCGTTACCTTTACTTATAGCAAAGGCTATAGTGCAGACGAGTCCCTCCGTTGCTATGCGCACGGCGCAATGTCCATCAAAGCTGCTTCCACCATCGCCAAAATCAACTTTACTACCACAGGTGGCAAAGACGGTGGTTTGGCTGCAGAGGTAGCTGTTAATGCAACCAGCTATGAAGTGGCTGATTTGGCTTCACAAGCACGTCTCACCGAAATCAAGGTTACCCTTGGCGAAGGCGGCGACGAGCCGGGCGACGAACCGGGCGATGACCCCCAACCCGTTACTGACCCCACCAACTGTGCTGAGGCTGCTGCCGCTGCCCTCTCCGTAGCTGATAACAATGTTGAGTACAACGACGGTAAAGAATATACCATCCAAGGTTATGTTACTGAGATTCAGACCGCTTTCAATGCACAATATAGCAACATCTCTTTCTGGATGGCAGATACCAAAGACGGTGGCAAGGTGCTTGAGGCGTACCGCGCTGCTTGTGCTTCTGCCGAGGATGCTCCTGCTGTGGGCGACAAAGTGGCTGTTACCGGTAAACTGACCAAATATAACACCACTCCTGAGTTCGCTGCCGGCTGCACCGTAGAGATTCTCGAGAAGGGTGAGGTAATCCCCGTGGATCCTGCCAAGAACCTTGGCGAAAAGACTATCGCTGAGTTCCTCGAACTTAAGAACACCAAGGACACCTGCGTCCTGACAGGTATCGTTGCCAACATCAAGAATGCTACTTATGGTAACTTCGACCTCGTTGAGCTGGACAATGCAGAAATCTCTGTGTACGTCTATGGTCTGCTTACCGCCGCTGGTGAAAGCAAACAATTCGAGAGCCTCGGCGTTGCGGAAGGTGACACTCTGACCGTTCTCGCTATTTACAGCGAATATAACGATGCTCCGCAGGCGAAGAACGCTATCTTCGTTTCTGTCAAGAAAGCTGCTGTTGAACCGGGTGAGGATGTCGAAATCACCCTCAACTCGCTGACCAACCCCGGTTCACTGATGTGGACCGATGCCGTAGATGTTGAAGGCTGGTGGCAGATTATGGGTGCCGGTGAATCATATGATTTCTCCATCTCGAATGTAGCTACCGAGCAGACCGCTGGAGTATATACCGTGGCAGACCTTGACCCTGATTATTCTTACATCAGCATCTATGGCGAAACAGACACAGTCGATGTTGCTTTCGCTGATGGTTCTGTGACGGTTGCTGTTTCCGAGGAAGGTATTGTTACGGTTAAAGGTACTCTCGTTGGCGCTGATGGTAACAATTATATCTTTGACCTCACCTATAAAGATCCTGTGGCTGAGAGCACGGTTGACGTCGCTATCTCCGAGTGGACTCTTATTGATGATTATGTGGAGTCTTATGGCTTGTTTGTGCTGGCTGGCAATGCAGAAGATGAAACGCATGTTATGCTCTCATTGTGGATGCCGGAAGGCGCAACCGATATCTACGGCGACTATACCGAGGAAGATTTCGATCTCCAGAACTTCGGCTGCGGTATTATTGATGCGAATAGAGTTGCTCCGGCTATCTTCTCTGCTGACATCAAAGTGGAGAGCGCTGAAAACGGTGATGTACTCGTTACCGCTGACCTCCTCTGCTATAACAACACGCTCTATCGTGTAACCACAGTTAATGCAGGTCAGGGATTTGAGAACGTGGACGCTGCTGTTAAGGCTGTCAAGTCCATCGTGAACGGACAACTCGTCATCGAGAAAGCCGGCAAGCGCTACAACGCGAACGGCGCAGTTATCCGCTAATAGCCGTCCGCTGCGAATAGCTGTCCGCCAAGTTTGGCGGATGAACAAAGAGGGTGTGTCAAAATTTCGGCACACTCTCTTTGTCTTCTATAATGGTTGATAATTGTCTTCAATGGTTGACTACTCTTTATAATTTATACGCACATACGCGCAACATACGCGCAGCATACGCGCTACATACGCGCAAAAACGCGCAAAAATAAACAAAATGAAGCAAAAATGCATTTTTTTCTTGCACGTTCGAAAAAAAAGTAGTATATTTGTCGCCAATTTAAGTCATATTGGTTAAAACAACCATATTTAACTAACATTATTAACTAAAATTATCGTATCATGAAGAAATTATTCTCTTTGATGACGGCAATGATTCTTTGCATCGGCGCAATCCACGCTGCTGATACCAAGATTTATTGCAAGGTGGCACAGGCTTGGTGGAATGCCGACGGTGCCGCTGTCGCTGCTTATGCTTGGAGCGGCGAAGGAGAAACTGCTGTGACAAACGCCGAATGGCCTGGAGCACGTATGACTCCCGTCGAAGAAAAGGCAGATCTCTGGGAGATTAGCCTCGACCTCGACAAGTACGAGAACGTCATTTTCGTACGAGTTAGCGGAGAAGGCGAACTCCAGAACTGGGGCGCTCAAACGGCTGACCTCAGACTGCCGAAGGACGACAAAGTGCTCTACACCATCACTTCCGAGACAGCTGCATGGGCTGGAGAAGGGAAAAAAGTGGAAGGCGCTTGGTCTAAACTCGACGAAGAAGGCGGCGAAGAGGACCCGAAAGATCCGACCGTCGTTGTGAAGAGTTCGCTTGACGAGTGGGCTTCGGAATTTCCATTCATCCTCGCAGAAGACAAGAAATCTGCTTCGCTCTCACTGCCGACCATTCCTATGGGAGACATTAACTTCAAACTCATCGTCAACGGTGAATGGCGTTCCAACGGACGCGAGTTCTCTCGTAAGAGACCGGGAGCTGCTGGAATTACCGGCAACTTGGAAGCAAACATGGTTCTCAAGGCTGACGCCGCAGGTAAGTACACGCTGACATGGACGTTTGCGAACGACTCGCTCGGTATCGAATTCCCGGAGAAAGGGGAAGAAGATGCTCTTTCTGTTTCTGCAAAAGGCTCGTGGGACGAATGGGCTAACGAATTGCCGTTCGTGCTCTCCGAGGACAAAGCTTCCGCTTCGCTCACTGCACCGCTGCACGCAGGTACGTATGACTTCAAACTCATCGTCAACGGTGAATGGCGTTCTAATGGTATGCAGTTCAGCCGTGACAAGGTCGGAGCTGCTAACATCAAAGACAACAACGAGGAGAACATGAAAGTCGTAGCCGATGTGGAAGGTAACTACACCGTTACTTGGACCTTCGCGAACGACTCGCTTGGTATCAAATTCCCGGACAAACCCGTTGACCCGGAAGCTGCCAAGTTCTATGTTACCGGTGACTCCGCTTTCGTAGTGGACGCTCTCGCCGGATTAGACAAGAAATGGGCACCCGATGCTATCAAAACTACCGACTACATCCTGACACTCACGCTCAAAGGCGGACAGGACTACAAGATGAAAGTTACCCTCGACGGTACTTGGGCTACCGCGAAAGGTTACAGTGACCTCTCGAATCCTGCAAAAGGCCTGAGCACGGACGAAGACAACAACATCTGCTTCAAGCTCGAAGGAGAAGGTTCGCAGGACATAGTTATTGAATACGGAGAAGATGCCGTATTTAACGTAGCAGGTAAGTTCTATGTAGAGCCCGTTGATCCGGAAGCTCCTAAGTTCTACATCGCTGGTACGATGACCGACTGGGAGAAGAACAAAATCGCTGTCAACGAAGACCAGTATGTTTTGAAACTGGAAGCCGGTGACCATAAACTCAAAATCATTGTGGGTGAGAATTGGATCGGATACAAGAAACTGTCCGTTGTAACAAAAGGTCTGAGCACCGACGCGGATGACAACATCTGCTTCACGCTCGCTGAAGCCGGCGAGGTAAAAGTGACCTATAACGGTGCAGACTTCATCGTGGATGGTAACTTCTACGTGAAACCCGATGATCCCGAAGCTGCTAAGTTCTATATCACCGGTTCGAAGGAACTCGTGGGCGAGGAGAAAGCTTGGAAAGCTGATGCTATCGCTGTTTCCGCGGACTCCTATACATTCGAGAAACTGCCTGTTGGCGACTACAAGCTCAAAATAACCCTCAAGGGTGCTTGGGAACCTGCTTCCGATGTACTGGGCTTCGATGCGTTGACCGAAGTGGCTGAAGGTCTTTCCAAAGACGAAGACGGCAATATCTGTTTCACGCTCGCTGAAGAAAGCGACGTAAAGGTTAGCTACTTCATGGCGGATGGAAAGCAGGTATTCAAACTCGAAGGCAAGTTCTACACAGAACCGGGTGTTGTTTCGTTCTATATTACCGGTGACTCCGCATTCGTTGTGGATGCTGGTCTCTCTGCTGACAAACAATGGGCGCCGAACGCTATCCCTGTTATCGACGACGACAACATGGTATTCAAACTCAAAGGCAACCAGGATTACCAAGTCAAGATTACCTTGGATGGTACATGGGAGACGGCAAAGAACTTCACTGACCTGACAGAGGTTTGGAAAGGTGTCAAAGACGTTGATGGCGAGAACCACAACATCGGCTTCAAACTCACAGAGGATGCAGACGTCATGATTAAGTACAACGATCATGACTTCAAACTCGAAAGTGCGAAGTTCTATGAAGAGTCGGTTGAGCCGGAAACGGCTAAGTTCTATATCACAGGTTCGAAGGTACTCGTGGGCGAGGAGAAAGCTTGGAAAGCTGATGCTATCTCTGTTTCCGCGGACTCCTATACATTCGAGAAGTTGCCTGCCGGTGACTACAAACTCAAAGTTACCCTCAAGGGTGCTTGGGAACCTGTTTCCGATGTTCTGGGCTTCGATGCGTTGACCGAAGTGGCAGAAGGTCTTTCCAAAGACGAAGACGGCAATATCTGCTTCACGCTTGCAGAGGCATCTGATGTAACCGTTACTTACGGATTGGGTGGAGCCGGTTCAGTTGTCTTCAAACTCGAAGGAAACTTCTATGTGGAGCCTGTTGTGATAGACGCTAAGTTCTATATCACCGGCGACGCTGCTCTCGTGGGCGAGGAGAAAGCTTGGAAGCCAAACGCAATCGCTGTTTCCGAGGATTCTTATACCTTCAAAGCACTGGCAGTAGGCGAATACAAGATGAAGATTACCATCGATGGTACATGGGCTACCGCGAAGGGATATGATGACCTCACGAATCCGGATGAGAATATTAAGAAGGACGGCGACGGCAACATCGTATTCTACCTCGCAGAGGCTGGAGACGTTACCGTTACTTATGCGGAAGGCGTTCTGACTTTGGATGGCAAGTTCGGTGAAATGGCTGTTGATCCGGATGTGAAGTTCTACATCGCTGGTTCGATGACCGATTGGGAGACGAACAAGATTGCTGTCAAAGACGATCGTTACTTGTTTAACCTGGAGGCTGGCGACTACAAACTCAAAGTAATTACCATCGCAGAAGAATGGAAAGGCTATGACGATTTGACTGAGAAGCCGGAAGGTGTAACTAAAGACGCGGACGGCAATATCTGCTTCACGCTCGCAGAGGCTGGTCAGGTAATCCTTATGTACACAAGCGACGTATTCACTCTTTCCGGTAACTTCTACGTAAAACAGGAAGACGAACTCTCTGTTTCGGCGAAGGGCGCTTGGAACGAATGGGGTCTTGAACTGAACTTCGAAGTTTCCGAGGACAAGAAGTCTGCTGTACTGAACATTCCGCTCTTAAAGGGTGAGTATGAGTTCAAACTCATCGTGAATGGAGATTGGCGTTCCAACGGATACACCTTCCATCGTGAATTCGTAGGCGCAGCAGGTATTACCGAAAATGCAGAAGCGAACATGGTTCTCAATGCAGACGTCGATGGCGAATACACCATTACATGGACGTTTGAGAACGACTCACTCGGAATCGTCTTCCCGGAGAAAGATGAGCCGATTACCGACAAAGTGATTCTGTATGTGGTTCTCCACATCGACTGGGAGAAAGTCTTTGCATATGCATGGAGCGAGGAAGGCGAGAAGAACGCTGAATGGCCGGGTATCGAACTGAAGAAGTTCATCGCCGGCGAGAAGCCTGTTCCGAGCCGTGTACGCGCTGCTTTGCAGGCTGAAGACGAAGTCGTTTACATGTATGAGTGCCCGAAGGAGCTTGCTAATGTAATCTTCAACAACGGTATCGTCGGAGAAGGTGCAGAGCAGACAAGCGACCTCACATGGGAAGAAGAGAAACCGGTATTTGTCATCGATTCCGAGAAGAACGATCAAGGCAAGTACGACGGTGAGTGGACAGCCGAGACGCCGACAGATCTCAATATCGTTACCGACGATACCAAGGCTGTCAAGGTGCTCTATAACGGTAACTTCTACATCCTCAGAGCCGGTAAGGTTTACAACTTCCAAGGTCAACTCGTTAAGTAACGAAGGGTTTTAGGTAAACCAACCCAAACGCAAATGAAAGAGACGCTCCACGTGAGCGTCTCTTTTATTGTTAGAACGTTGCTTGTCGTTTGAACGTTTCCCTGTTTTATTACTCATCGTAAACGGCTTTTAGGATGAGCGGTGCAATCTCCGTATTGTCATGCCACCCGCTGAAACGCTCCGCTCCGGCTCCGATAGCAAAGATAGGAACAGCGTGTGCTGAATGTGCGCGTGTGGTCCAGCCGATATGTGCTTTCTTGTTCAGCAGCGCGATACCCTCGTCGCCTAACTTGTTGATGGTTTTGTACATCGTCTTAGTGTCTTTGGTCTTGTGTTTGCAGGCGGCTTTGTATAGTCCTTTCAGCGTTTTCTCCTCGTCTGCGCTTATCTCCACGCTCTCCCAGAAACCCAACTGACGGCGGTAAATCTCCTTCACATCCTCCCATGACGGTTTCTTGTTTTTCTTGAACAACTGCGAGAACTGGTCACTCAGCACCCATGCCGAACATTTCTGGTGCTGCAACTGCTCCAGATGCTAGGTATAGTCACTGTTCCCTAATGCCAGACCGCCTGTTTCATGGTCTGCGGTCACTACAATCAGCGTCTCCTCCGGATGTGCGAGATAGAAAGCGTAGGCGATCCTCATCGCTTCGTCCATGTCCCATGTCTCTCCGAAAGCTGTTGCTGCATCATCGGCGTGGCACGCATAGTCAATCATTCCGCCCTCTACCATCATAAAGAACCGTTCGTATCGGCTCTCAAGGAACGGAATAGCTGTGCCTACTATCTGCGCCAGTGTCAGGTCGCCCTCCTTGCGGTCGATGGCGTAGGGCAGGTTGTCGCCGTGTTTGGCGCCTTGGTCATCATCCTTTTGCACAAGAATCAGTCTTTCGACATTTTTCGGAGTGCTCGTAAGCACCTTTTGACTTTCGACTATCGTCTGCGCCTCTTCGTATCCGTGCGCTATCGTATATCCGGCTTTCTCTGCCATGCGGTACAGGTTCTCCGGCTTGTCGTCATGCTTGCCCTGAGGATGATGGAACCCTGCGCCGCCGAAGAAATCGAAACCGCTGCTGCATAGCTGTTTGCCTATTTTGTAATACTCGTTGCGTTTCTGCACGTGCGCATAGAATGCCGCAGGTGTGGCATGGTCAATGGCAACTGTCGTCATGATACCAATGCCCCAACCCTGTTCTTTCAGCTCCTCCGCGATAGTCGTCAGGCGGTTGCCGTTCTCGTCCAGTCCCAAGGTGCCGTTGGTCGTCTTGCTGCCGGTGGCGAGACATGTGCCGGCAGCAGCGGAATCGGTGATACCGTTGCTCTTGGAGAAGGTGGAAGCATGTCCTGAATAAGGAAAAGTCGTCATCAGCGTTTGCACCCGTCCTAACGGTGAGCCTTGCACCGCTGACCGGTACATCTCGGACCCTAACACTTGGTTCGTTCCCATTCCGTCGCCGATGAAATAGAAGATGTATTTCACCTCGGCGTAACTGAAAAAAGTGACCACTAACAAGGTGGTCAGGAGAAAAAATCGTTTCATATTACTTGTCTTTGGTCTTTTGTCTTTGAGCGGCTTGCTGCGGTCTTTCTGCTTTTGTCTTTTGCCTCTGGCGTTTGCGTTTGCGTGCCTCTCGCCGTTTCTGAGCCTGCTTTGCCTCCCTCTCTTCGAGTGTCAGATGCGGCGGAGGTTCTATTCCCTGTTCGCGCAGACGTTGGTCTTGTATCTCCTGCTGGTGCTCAATCATCCGCTCTTTGTCCTCGCGCTTGAGGGCTGCCACCTCTTCGTTGGCGAGGGGCTCGTGTGCCAGCAGGTCCTCATAAATCAGCAGAGTCGCCCATGCGTCTGTCGATGCGTAGCGTGCCTGTTCGGGCGTCAGATGGCTGTTCTCCCAGTTCGTCAGCTGCTGCGCTTTGGATATCTTCCTGCCGAAACAGATGGCGAAAATCTTCTGCAGACCGAGGTCCAGAATGCCGTATCGTGCCACTAAGGCCTGCACGTCCACGCAGTTGGCAGGGGTGAAATCACGTCTCCGCCTCAGACCGTTAATGTCGTCTTTGAATGCCAGACCAACCTTGCATATACTCCCGTCCGCAAACAGGTCTGCCAGTTCTTGAGGCATGCCTATATGGGTCAGGCGGAATAGATAACAGCGCTCATGGCTCGCTATCTGTACAAGTGCGGTCGGGTAGTGTATCCCGCGCTGGAAACTGGGGCGGGCTTCGGTATCTACGCCTAACACGCGTTGCGTCCGCAGGTACGCCATAGCCTCTGGCACTTGTTCCTCGCGGTCCACAACGATTACCTCGCCCTCAAAAGCTGCTACCGGCATCCATTGCAGCAACTCTTTACTGATTTTATGTATATAATGGTTCTCTTTCACTAACTCTCAATTCTCAACTCTCAATTCGTGCAATGCTCTCATCACTGCCAGCAGCTTCCGTCCCCAATGGGCGTCAAACGCCTCATGGCATACCACCACGGCGTCATGCATAATCGGTTCCTGTCCTGTCTGAAAAGCCGCCGCCATGTCTTTGAGTTCCTGATAAATATCTGCTATCCCTTCCGAGATATATGCCGTCTGTACTTCATCGGTGTAGATGCCTTGGTCAACGAATACATCCAGATAGGCATCGTCCTGTCCCAGCAACTCTCGCATACCTATCAGCGCGTAGTTATAGTCCTCTTCCGTCACAAACCGTTGCGGCTCTTCCTCCATCATCAGCTCCTGCACCTCTAACAGCCGGGTTCGCAGATAGAGAACCGGCAGAATACGCAGTATCTGCTCACGCCACTCGTCTTTCTCATGCTCCTGACAATGCTCCACCAACAGGCAGGTCTGCGCTGCAGCCGTCACGAAAGAAATGGTTGAATCCGCGTAAATAAAGTTTTTCATATCTATATAACTGAAAAAATCATGCAAAGATAAAAAAAAATTTTGATATTTGCAAATTTTTGCGTACCTTTGCAGAAAATTCCGGCAAAGGAATATAGTTTTTAATCTAAATACAACAATTTAAACGGTTTAAATCATGAGAAAAATTATCTTGTTTGCCTTTATGGCAATGACTATGGGTGCTATGGCACAACATGTCACTCCGCTTTCTATCACGCTGGAAGACGTCAAGTTTGACTCCATCCGTATTCAGCATGCGTCTGAGCCGGACATGCTCCGCGCAAGGCTCAAAACGGTTGCCCAGCAGTTTGACAAGAACGCTGAGGAAATCAAGGCTGCCCGGACGGAACTGAAAGTGGAGCAGGCGCACGCGAAAGAGATGAAGAAATCGCTTGCTGATGCGGCTAAGATGGCTGCCGCTCTCAAGAAACTCTACGGAAAAGAGGAGAGCGAACTCAAAGGCATGCAGAAATCTATCGAGAAACAGCACAAGACCCTGAGCAAACAGCAGTCGCTCAACCAAGAGACACGCGACAGTTATACCCGGCTCCTTGAGCAGCAGCAGAAAGAGTTGGACTACTCTCTCCGCGAGGTGGCTGACCGTCTGCGCGCTATCGCCGACCTTGAGTCCTCTATCCAAGCCAGCCAGAACAACCTCCTTTCCTATGATCAGGAGGTGGCTAAGAAAGATGCGGACTTGAAGGCACTGGAGGCACAGCACAAAGCAATGGTGGAGAGACTGAAAACTGAGCAAAAATCCGCTAAATCAATGCAATAATGAGAGTTGTCAACTTATCAGAACAGAACAGCGTTCTCAACCAGTTCTTGCGCGAGATAAGGGACGTGAATATCCAGAAGGATAGTATGCGTTTCCGCCGCAACATCGAGCGCATCGGTGAGTTCATGGCGATGGAGGTGAGTAAGACGCTGACCTATCAGCCCACCGAAGTACAGACCCCCTTGGCTACGGCTACAGTCAATACCATCAGTGATCGGTTGGTCTTGGCTACTATCCTGCGCGCAGGTATGCCCCTCCATCAAGGTTTCCTGAATATCTTTGACCATGCGGAGAACGGCTTCCTGAGTGCCTACCGCCGCCTGAATGACAAAGGTGAACTGGAGATTGTGGCGGAGTATATGGCTGCGCCTGATATAAACGGAAAGACCCTGATTGTGGTTGACCCGATGCTGGCTACCGGCATGTCGATGGAGGTGGGCTATCTCGCTCTGCTGAGGCACGGCAAACCGGCATATACGCACCTCTGTTGCGCTATCGCTACGCCGCAGTCCATTGACTATATGCGCAAGGCGCTGGATGACCGTCAGGATGTCACGCTTTGGTGTGCGGCTGTGGACCCGGTTCTGAATGATAAGAAATATATAGTTCCCGGTCTGGGCGATGCCGGTGACCTCTGTTACGGAACTAAAATACATCTCTCCGATCGCTAACAGCAAATCCTATATGGCGTTTTTACCTGCCGTCCTTGTGGCGGCAGGTATTGCTATACTCTCCCTCTGGGAGAACCCGCAGATGCCGGATGCCGTGACGGTCAATGACAAACTGGCGCACACGCTGATGTATGCCGTTCTCGCGCTTGCGCTTATGGGAGCGTTCGTCTCCATCCGCCGCACGACGCTTGCCGTATATGTCTCCGTCTGGTTGTTCGCCACGGGCTATGGCGCACTCATCGAGGTGCTCCAGCGTTTCTGTACGCTCTCCCGTTCCTGCGAGGTGGCGGACCTCTGCGCGGACTCCCTCGGGGCTCTCATTGGCATACTCTGTGTATTCATCTTCACCATCCTCCGAAAGAATAATTCGTAATTCGTAATTCGTAATTCGTAATTTTTAATTTTGCCTTCCCCCCTCTATCATATTGCTCTCTCTTTCCTCCTGCGCACCCGTCTGCGTGAGGCGCTCCGGCTCATCGAACATTATGGTTCGGCAGAGGAGGCGTGGCGGCATCTGGACGAACCCGGCATGGCGGAAGCCTTGGACCATGCACGGCGCGAACTGGAATGGATAAACGCGCATGATATCCGCGTCTGGACTCTCGCCGACAGCGATTACCCGTACCGTCTGCGTCAGTGCCCTGACCGTCCCCTGCTGCTTTACGGCAAAGGCAACATCAGCCCCTCGGACGGACATATCGTCAGCATCGTCGGTACGCGAAAACCTACCGAGTATGGCAAGGAACTGACCTCCCGTCTGGTGCGTGAGCTCCATGAGCGGCTGGACTCGCTCACCGTCGTCAGCGGAGGAGCTTATGGCATAGACATAGCCGCTCACCGTGCCGCCATCTCGCTTGGCGTACCTACGGTCTTCATTCCGGCGCATGGCTTGGACCGCATCTATCCTTACGTCCATCGGCGTGACGTGGTGGCGTCGTTGGCCAACGGAGGCTTGCTTACCGAGTTTCCTTCCGGCACGGAGCCTTTGGCGCAGAATTTCCTGCAGCGCAACCGTATTATTGCAGGCTTGGCGGATGCAGTGGTGGTCGTTGAGTCACGCGAACACGGCGGCAGCTTGGTCACCGCACGCATGGCAGTGGATTATGACCGCGAGCTCTTCGCCTTCCCCGGCAGACCCGATGACCTCTCCTCGCAGGGCTGCAACGGGCTCATACGTGACCATAAAGCCCAACTCGTCAATACCGCTGATGACCTCGTCGCGGCGATGAACTGGACCACGCGGACCACGCGCCCGCAGCCCGTGCAGACACAGCTCATCGGGCTGATGGACGAACTCACACCACGGCAGCAACTGCTCCTTCAGAAACTGCAGGAAGCCGAAGACGGACTGCATATCAACCTCCTTGTCATGGAGACCGGACTGTCCTACAGCGATGTCTCTTCCGACCTCGTCATGCTCGAACTCCAAGGTCTCGTCCGCTCCCTTCCCGGCGGCATCTACCGCTTCGTCCGCTAAAGACAATAATTGCCGATTATTAAGATTCAATAATTTCTATGCACAGAAATACCTTCTTCTAAATCTCTTATTTTCAGTGGTTTGTGAACTCTTGTCGGGGGCAAGTAATAGGAATCACCTATAAGTGTCCTATGTAAGTGCTATGTAATACCTGTTCAGAAGCCTTTTTGAAGTTTCCGATTATTAAGATTTAAACGATATACCAAGATTAGCTAACCTACGCGCAACATACGCGTAAGGTACGCCGTTTGATACAATTTTTGAAAATAGTTAATATTAAATAAAGAAAACTTTCCCTAAAATTTGCATAATTCGTTTTTTTTTTGTAACTTTGCAGGCGATTTTCAACGGAACTTGTAAATCGTCAAATCGTAAATCAAATAATATGGAAACTGGAAAGAAGTATTTGGGAGTTATTCTCCTGTTGTTGGGTGTTTTGTGCCTCGTGCTGTATAAATTTGCGCTGCCGGAGAACGCATTGCTCATTACCGGTATGGCGCTTGAGCTCGTGGGGATTCTTGCCTATATCTTTATCAATAAAAGAAACGCATAACGGATGGCTGCCCAAGGCGGATTCAATGATGCGGTAAAGTATCATCTGACGGGTATGTACCAAGACTGGTTCTTGGACTATGCGTCGTATGTGATACTGGAGCGTGCTGTGCCGGCGATTGAGGATGGACTCAAACCCGTGCAGCGCCGCATTCTGCATGCCATGAAGACGGTCGATGACGGCAAGTATAACAAAGTTGCCAACATCGTCGGTCAGACTATGCAGTACCATCCGCATGGTGACGCCTCTATCGGAGACGCACTCGTCCAGCTCGGGCAGAAAGACCTGCTTATTGACTGTCAGGGTAACTGGGGAAATATCCTCACCGGCGATGGAGCCGCCGCGCCGCGTTATATCGAGGCACGCCTCTCCAAATTCGCGCTGGAGACTGTCTTCAACCCCAAGACGACGGAGTGGATGAAGTCCTACGACGGACGCAAAAACGAGCCGATACACCTGCCTGTCAAGTTCCCGCTCCTTCTTGCGCAGGGCGTCGAAGGCATTGCTGTCGGACTCAACTCCAAGATTCTGCCGCATAATTTCAATGAACTCTGCGACGCCTCGCTGGCGTATCTCCGCAACGAGCCTTTCCAGCTCTTCCCGGACTTCCCTACGGGCGGTGTCATAGATGTCACCCGTTATAACGACGGCGAACGCGGCGGACAGGTCAAAATACGTGCGCGCATCCAGAAAGCGGACGACAACAAGACGCTGGTTATCACAGAAATACCATACGGCACCACCACCTCCAAAATCATCGAGACGATTCTCAAGGCGAACCAGAAAGGCAAGATTAAGATTAAGAAAATCGATGATTTCACGGCGGACACGGCGCGTATCGTCGTTCAGCTGGCACCGGGCTCCTCGTCCGATAAAGCCATCGACGCGCTCTATGCCTTCACCGACTGCGAGGTGAACATCAGCCCCAACTGCTGCGTCGTGGAGAACAAGAAACCGATCTTCACCTCTGTCAGCAACCTTCTCCGTCTCTCTACAGACAACACCAAAGCCCTCCTCAAATGGGAACTGGAGATAGAGAAAGGCGAACTGGAGGAGAAGTATTTCTATACCTCTCTGGAGAAAATCTTCATCGAGAACCGTATCTATAAGCAGGAAGGCTACGAGAATGCGCCGAACAAAGAGAAACTCATCGCTTTTGTGGATGACGCCCTCACGCCTTTCAAGCCGCAACTCATTCGAGAGGTGCGCACGGAGGATATAGAACGGCTCTTTGAGATTCGCATGATTCGTATCACCAAGTTCGATTCCAAGAAAGCGGACGAACTGATGAAGGACCTTGAGAAGAAAATCAAAGCCTGCGTCAAGAACCTCAATCATCTTACCGACTATACTATCGCTTGGTTTGAGATGCTCAAATCCAAATATGGTGAGGCGTACCCGCGTCGCACCGAGGTGCGGAACTTCGGTGCTATCAACGTGCAGGCGGTGGTGGAGAATAACGAGAAACTCTTCATCAACCGCGAGGAAGGCTTCATCGGTACCGGGCTCAAGAAAGACGAGTTCCTCTTCAACTGCTCGGATATTGACGACATCATCGTCTTCCATAAGGACGGCAAATACAAGGTCATGAAGGTGGCGGACAAACTCTTTGTCGGCACAGACCTGCTGCATATAGCCGTCTTCCAGCGCGGAGACGACCGCACGGTATATAATGTCGTCTATCGCGACGGCAAGAAAGGCACGTATTTCATGAAGCGTTTCAATGTCACCGGCGTGGCGAGGGACAAAGAATACGACCTCACGCAGGGCAAACCCGGCTCCAAAATCGTCTATTTCACGGCAAACCCCAACGGCGAGGCGGAAATCATCCGCGTGGCACTCAAACCCCAGTTGCACCTCAAGAAACTTGAGGTATGCAAGGACCTCTCCGAACTGGCGGTCAAGTCCCGTACGGCAAGAGGAAACGTACTCACCAAGTTCGAAGTCAAGTCCATCACCCTTAAGCAGAAAGGACACTCCACGCTGGGCGGGCGTAAGGTATGGTTCGACCCGGATGTCCTCCGCGTCAATTATGACGAGCACGGCATCTATCTCGGCGAGTTCTGGGACGAAGACCGTATTCTCGTTATTAATAACGACGGTACATATTACACCACTTCTTTTGACCTCACCGCGCATTTCGAAGACAACATCCTCCGCATCGAGAAATGGCAAGCCGATAAAGTCTGGTCGCTCATCCAGTGGAACGGTGAGCAGAACTACTACTACGGCAAACGCTTCCGCTTGGATGACGCCAGTGCCAAGATGCAGTCTTTCCTCGGCGACGACAAAGACTCCCGCATAGCCCTTCTCTCCGACCGGGCGGAGGCAACCTTCCGTGTCCTCTTCTCCGACGACAAACACGAACCGCTGGAGATTCTCATGGCGGACTTCATCGACGAGAAATCGCCGAAAGCGAAGGGCAAGCGTATCTCCACCCTCGACATCGCTTCCTTCGAAGATATCACACCCGAACCAGAGGTGTCTCCCGATGAAACGGGAGAAACCTTTGATGGAAAAGAGGATTCTCCCGCCCCCTCCGATATTTCAGACCCTTCGGATACCTCGGAATCTTCGGATAAATCCGACCCCTCGGATTCCTCGGATACCTCCGATTCTTCCGATTCTTCCGATTCTTCGGACTCTTCGGATACCTCCGATTCTTCCGAGAACTCGGATACTTCCGGCTCGTCTAATCCCGCCGAGTTTTCCGCTATAGATGTAGAGGGCGTCACGATGACGTTTGAGAAACCCAAAGACACCCAACTGGATCTCTTCTAAATAATTCTCAATTATCAATTCTCAATTCTCAATTATATTAGGCTCTCAGAGCCCTCGCCGGCGCGAACTGCTTGGCGGTCTGGGCATCCCTTTCACGGCAGTCTCCATTGACGCGGACGAGACTTGCCCGCCGGAACTCCAAGCAGGCGATATTCCTTATTATATCTCGCGTGCGAAGGCGTGCGCGTACGAGAACCGGCTCCTTCCGGACCAGCTCCTCATCACGGCGGATACAATCGTCTGGGCGGACGGGCATATGCTCGGCAAACCCCATGACGAAGCAGAAGCTTTCGCCATGCTCCGCACACTCTCCGGTAAGACGCACCAAGTCTATACCGCCGTCACGTTTGCCGAGAAACTTTCCTCCCTCTCTTTGGGAGAGGGCAAGGGAGAGGTGTTTCTTTCCACTTATGTCGATAAAACGGACGTCACCTTTGCCGAGCTTTCCGACGACGAAATCCGCTATTATATAGACCGCTATAAACCTTTCGACAAAGCCGGTGCCTACGGTATTCAGGAGTGGATAGGCTACATCGCCTGCACCGCCATCCATGGCTCCTATTTCAATGTCATGGGTCTCCCCGTCCACCTCGTCTATCAGGAACTCAAAAAGCGTAGCCTCATCTGACTCCTCGTCTCTTGCTTTAGTTTCTTTGTTCATTGCGTCGGGATTTAATCCCGACATCGGATCCATGACCGCCTGTGCTCTTTGGTTCTGTGCGCCCACTTGGCAGCTTTTTGAGCGCGAGTTTTCTCCCTTCGGTTCTGCTCTCGCGGTTAGTACCGCGAGCCATCCTTCTTTGTTAGCTTCTCGGGGCGTAAGCGCCGAGTCTTTCTTCGTTCATTGCGTCCGAATATCATTCGGACATTTTTTTTGCAAAAAAATCAATTATATTTGCATATGTCATCTTTTTTTTGTACCTTTGCGCCCGCAAAGGTTAAAGACCTCTACCGCTGGCACCGACAGCGTAAAAAAGCGGTGACATAATAAAAAGCGTCTTACGCGCTTTGTTTTGGCTCATCGGAATCTGGTAAATTCACAAGTATCCAAAACATGGCAGCACAAAGATGCTCATTAGTGTGTATATGGATTTCATATACGCGTATTGTGCGTATAGGTATATACATACGGCGTGGGCTACGGTGTTGTTGTTTTGATACAAAAGGCAATACCAGAGCCTCGATGAGCGGAACAGCAATATTGCAGTCCCGCTTTTGTTTGTATATATGCTTCTGGAATATCCGGAATTTCCAGAATAGCGCAGCGGTCCAGTACAACTAATACAACAAAATAGATGGAGTATGCCGAAAAGCCATAAATGAGTAGGCAAAATTAAAATCAATACAATTATGAAAACTAAAATTTTATTAGTGATTGCACTATTGTCAGTATTATTTCTCAGCTGTGAAGGCGGCAGTGAACCTTCTAACAGTTACGATGGAGAAAATAATACAGAGCACGGAATGTATTTGGGCATTACCGCGTTTAGTAACGATGTGAAATACTATGGTTCGAAAATTGACCGATTCCATGTCTTGACAAAATCTAATGTCAGTACCTATACATCGTTCGTTAACTCACTTTCGATGGGTGACGCAACAGTATTGTATTATGCTGTTGATAATAACTTGAGTTATTTACAGAATTGTAAATTCCCTGATGATTTATCCAGTGTAAATATTGTCACATTTACGGATGGATTAAACCAAGGTTCGCGTGCGTTGGATAAACAAGAAGGTGAACATGATTATGCTGCGAATGATAAATCATACATAGCAGAAATAAATAGAAAAATCAAAAATACAAAAGTTCAAGGACTTCCGATAAATGCTTATGCGATAGGCATACGCGGCAAGGATGTATCAGGTGATGCGATTACTATATTTCAAGATAATTTGCAAAAATTAAGTAGCAGTAAAGAGAATGCGATGGAAGTAACGAATATGAAAGAAGTAAATACTAAATTTAGAGAAATCGCGTCATCTCTATATAGTAAGAGTGAGACGACAACTTTAACAATTACTATTCCTATGCCTTCCGAGAATGAAAAAGAACGTTTTACTTTTGATGACGTGACGGATGCAACAAAATCCAAATGTTATTTGGAAGGTGTTTATGCTAATGGAGCTCTGAACAATATTAACTATGTGGGGTGTGGTAGTAATAGTGGAATAGTGGTAAAAGAAAAGTCTGCGGGAGGGGTTAAGATTAAATTTGAGTTTGAGGATTTCTCGGATAATAAGGGCAAAGCAATCAGTACAACCAATATGCAACAATGGCACATGGAGCAAGGACAAACAACATGGACACGTAACTCTGAGTTCCGCCCAAATGAGTCGATAGAAACGATAGAAGAGCATAAAACAGCAGTTGTTATGCTCGTGTTAGATTGCTCTTCGTCCTTGGGTAATGATTTCGAAAATGTAAAATCTGCCGCAAACGATTTTATTAAAACTCTTGTTGGCGAAGCTGTAAATACAAATCCCGGAGGTGGAACCGGAAACTCTGAAGAAGCAAAAGCTAAAGTTCGGTTAAAATTTGGAGGTGGAAATACGCACGGAGATAATTTTCAGTTTGGGTTATGGAGTGAAACGTTAAATAAATTAGTTTGCAGTAAAAGTTTTTCCATCTCTGCTGCTACTTCACAATATTTCGATGTGACAATACACGAGGGAGAAACATTTTCATGTTGGTGCTCTGACGAAAGGGGAGAATATAACGGGAATAATGGTTTTGTTCTTGAAAATGACCATAAATATACTTTGTATCTTTTTGGGTATACGTATGAATTGCATGACGAGACGGGAAAAGGAGAGATGGAATTGGCAAAGATACGATTCTGCAAAGAGTATGCATATACTAATGTGGCAGAAATGGGGTTAGTAGATGAAGATGGTGACTTTTGGGTGGGAGGATATTGGTTTGGAGAAGAAAGTGGAACGACATCGTATTACGATATTCCGGCAGCAACATTAAGTCCTGTATATTTCTATAACTATATAACTGATAATGAGAACAACTCAGGCTGGTATTATGCTTTAGACAAACACACTTATACCTTTGAATCTGGGAAGAGTTACACTTATACATGTGGTGATGATGGGGAATATTTAGTATTTACCATCACTCTTGACGGTTCATTTAATGCACCGGCTAAAAGACAAATAGTAGCTCAGAGGCGGGTACATAAATCGAAAATGGCATCTTCTCGTTCTAACTTTTCAAGTACCTTTAAACACAGTGCCTTAATGCGCATGCAATAAAGTGTATTGGCGTCTCTTTACTAAACAAATAGGGCAACTCTTTGGAGTCGCCCTATTTGTTTACATCCCTCTTACAATCACGATACTGTACAGCATCCCCAACAGCATAGTCAGCTTGACCACCTGCTGGCAGGTCTTGTAGTCGCTCGGAATCTTCGCTGCCCAAAGCAGCCATAATGCGCCTAATAGCGGGATTACCACGCCTAACACGATATACCGTGTGCTGAGGCTTGACCAGCCGGTCGGGAAAGGCAGCACGTGCCACCATAGATGACCAATGATGGCTAACGTGCAGACAATCAGCACCGTCACAAACACTTTTGTCCACTTCTCGCCCCATACGACAGGCATCGAATGGCACTCCAACTCGCGGTCACCCATCTGGTCCTGCATGTCTTTCACTGTCTCGCGGATCCATGTCAGCAGGAAGGCAAACAGTGCAAAACCGCCCAGCCATGCGTACAGATCATGCACCAGCGTAGTGTAGGGTAGTATCGTCTCGTACCGCAGCTGTAACACTGCCACATTTGCCATCGCTACTAACAGCGGAGTCAGTCCGGCTAACAGCGCAATTGTCAGATTACCAATTAGAAACAGCCGTTTGTAACTGCTCGAATAGAACCACAGCAGCCCGGGCACTACCACAAACACGATGCCTATGGTTATGCTCCGCAGGATTGCCGCCGCCGCAATGCCGCAGACCACGCCTGCCGCACTCAGCCCTACGCTCAGCCGCATTGCCGCAGGCTTGCTCACACTCCGTGTCACCACCACCTCGTCAGGGCGGTTGATACGGTCAATCTTCACGTCGAAATAGTCATTGATGACGTACCCGCCTGCTGCTATCAGCACGGTCGCCGCACCCACAAGCAGCAGGATGTACCACGGCAACTGCTCGCCGAAAGCCGCTGCATCCAACACCGGCGTCGCCACCCATTTCTCCATCACCCATATCAGCGCACCGAGAAACAGCAGATTGCTCCACCTAACCAGACGCATTATGTCCTTGAACTGTTCCAAAATATCTAAATATCTAAATGTCTGAATAAATGACAAAATGGTAAATGAATAAATGGTAAATAACTCAAAATCAGGTTCTTACCTGATTTTGAGTATCACTCCTTTCCAAGCCTCTAATTTCAGTTCTACCACTCCGTCCGGTATGAAGGAAACCTCCTGTTTGCCGCCGCGCAGTAGGTCAGTAGCCGTCGCCTTCGCTTTGCCTTCCATACCTAAATAGACAAAGGCATCGTTGGGAAGGAAAACGCGCATCTGTTGTTCGCGGTCATGGAAATTGACCACCACCAACAGCGTCTCGCCTTTTACGTGCCGCAGGAACGCGAACTGTTCGTGTTTGTTGAACCCTTCGCCCTGAGCGTAGGTGATATCGTACATCTGTCCTTTCTGGATGGCTTTGTCCTCACGCGCGAGAGTCAGCAGCCGCTGGTAGAAATCCCGCAACTCATGCTGCGCATCGTTCATCTTGCCGCCGTCGAACTTGCCTTTGTTCGCCCATGCCTGCAGGCTCTTCACGCCCCAGTAGTCGAAGATACTCGTCCGTCCGTCGATGCCGCTGAACCCTTCCATATCCATGCCGCGCTCGCCCAACTCCTGACCTGAATAAATCATCACCGGGCACTGGTTGAGTGTCGCAGCTACTATCATCGCCGGTTCCGCACAACGGCCGCTGCCGCTGAAAAAACCGCTGGCGATACGCTGCTCGTCGTGGTTCTCAAGGAAATACAGCATATGTTTGATACGCTCGTCGCCGTGCTGCATCCATTGGTGGGTGATTCCCTCTGCGGGCCAGTTCTTGCTGGTCACTCCGCGCAGGTAATCGTACATACCCACTTTGTCATACAGATAGTCGAACCCTGCCTCTAAATAGGCGTCGTATCGGTTCGGGTCGTAGCACTCGCCGATGAAGATGAACTTCTTGTGTTTCTTCTTCACCCGTGCTATAGCCCATGCGAAGAACTCCACCGGCACCATCTCAGCCATATCGACCCGCACACCGTCGATGCCTTTGTCTGCCCAGAACAGCAGAATATCAAGCATCTTCGTCCATGTGTTTGGGATGGGGTCGAACTGCTTCTCGCCGCCGCCCTGATAGAACACGCCGTAGTTCAGTTTGACGGTCTCATACCAGTCGTTCTTGTCCGGATGGCTCGTGAAACGGTCGTTGCCTGTCACCTTCGCCGGATACTCCTCATAGCCTTGCAGGTCCATGTCCATCGTGAACCGTTCGCCCGGCATATAATAGAAGTTATTCAGCGGAGAGAATGCCCATTCGGGGTGGTCGCCTTCGCCTAAGTCGCTGACGCCCTGTGGCTTGCACGTGCTCTTGTACTCGCGGCTCACATGGTTTGGTACGAAATCTATCAGCACGCCCAGCCCTGCCTCGTGAGTCCGTTGGACCAGCGCCTCGAACTCCTGCATACGTTTCTGTTCGTCTTTCGCCAAGTCCGGATCCACGTCGTAATAATCGGTGATGGCGTAGGGCGAACCGGCTTTGCCTTTGGTGATAGCGGGGTTGTTATGGGCGGCGGTGGCATGACGGATTATGCCCGTGTACCATACGTGCGTAGCACCCAGATCCGAGAGGGATTTGAGTGCACGCGCGTTGATATCTACAAACCTGCCGCAACCGTTCTCTTCCTTGCTCCCGTCATGCTTGCGCGTCTCGTTGTAGTTCGCAAACCAGCGGGGGAAGAGTTGATAAATAATGATTTTATTCATGTTTGCAAATACGTGTCTTTCTATGGTAAATGTCTAAATTACCAAATGTCTCAATAAATGACCAAATGGTAAATGTCCAAATGGTAAATTAAATGAGCGCCATCGTGTCGCTGGCTATCATCAGCTCCTCGTCCGTCGGGATGAGCACAACGGTCACTTTGCTGCCTTTCTTGCTGATGATACGCTCCTCGCCGCGGACGTTGTTAGCGGCTTCGTCCAGCTCGATGCCGAGGAACGACAATCCCTTCATCACCTCTGCGCGGATGTACGGGTCGTTCTCGCCGATTCCGGCTGTAAATACCAGAATATCAATGCCGTTCATGGCAGCTGCATACGCACCGATGTATTTCTTCAGACGGTAGATGAACATCTTGCGTGCCAAATCTGCGCGTTTGTTGCCTTCTTTGATGGCAGCCTCGATGTCACGGCAGTCGCTCGACACACCGCTCACGCCAAGCAGACCTGATTTCTTGTTCACGAGGTTGTTGAAACCGGCGGTGTCCAAGTGCTCTTTGTCCATGATAAACGTTGCAGCGCCGAGGTCGAGGTCGCCTGCACGCGTACCCATCACCAGACCCTCAACCGGCGTCAGACCCATACTCGTATCCACGCTCTTGCCGTCCATCACGGCCGTGCAGCTGCCGCCGCCGCCGATGTGTGCCGTCACGATTTTCTTGCCTTTCGGATCTACTCCTAAAAATTCGCATGCGCGCGCGCTCACGTAGCGGTGGCTCGTTCCGTGGAAACCGTAGCGGCGGATAGCGTATTTCTCGTACAGCTCGTACGGCAGCGCATACATGTACGCGTAGTCCGGCATCGTCTGGTGGAATGCGGTGTCAAAGACTGCTACCTGCGGAACGCCCGGCAGAATCTTCTCGATAGCGTCAATACCCTTCAGGTTGGCAGGGTTGTGCAGCGGAGCGAGGTCGATACACTCGATAATCTGCCGTTTTACCTCCGGCGTGATGAGAACGGACTTGTTGAATTTCTCGCCGCCATGCACTACGCGGTGACCAACTGCGTTGATCTCTTTCAACTCCTTGATGCAACCGATCTCCGGGTCAATCAGTTTCCCTAAAATAAGCTCGATACCTACGGTGTGTTCGGGCATCGGTTTCTCGAATTTCACTTTCTCGCCGTTCGGCAACTTGACTAACAGGAACGAATCCGGCAGACCGATTTTCTCGATGCCGCCTTGTGCCATCACTTCCTTGCTCTCCATCTCAAAGAGCTTGTATTTGATACTACTGCTTCCGCAGTTCAATACTAATATCTTCATTTGTTTTCAATTATGGTGTTAAAATTCTTCTTTTGTGCCGGATGCCATCCGGCGTTAGTCTTTCAGGCGCTTGCGCTTGTCTTTGAGCGCAGCGGTCTGTTTTATTTCGACTTTCATAGCAGCGGTCTATTTAATCGCCTGGTTTGCCGTAATCACTACCATCTGTACAATATCCTGTACTTTGCATCCGCGGCTCAGGTCGTTCACCGGAGCGGCGATACCTTGCAGAATCGGACCTACGGCATCTGCGCCGCTGAAACGCTCTACCAGCTTGTAACCGATGTTACCTGCCTGCAGGTCGGGGAATACCAGCACATTCGCCTTGCCGGCTACAGCGCTGCCCGGTGCCTTGGTCTTGGCTACGCTCTCAACCAGTGCCGCATCAGCCTGCAACTCGCCGTCGAGCGCCAGCTCCGGAGCCATCTCTTTGGCTAACTTAGTCGCTTCCTGTACTTTGTCCACCAGCTCATGCTTGGCGCTGCCTTTCGTGCTGAAACTCAGCATCGCCACTCTCGGCTCGATACCTGCGATGGCACGGGCGGTCTCGGCGGTCGAGATAGCTATCTCTGCCAGCTGCTTCGCGTCAGGATTCGGGTTCACCGCACAGTCGGCGAACAGCAGGAATCCGTTCTCGCCCAACTGCTTGGCAGGCGTGAACATCAGGAACGCGCCGCTGACGATGGAGCAACCCGGTTTGGTCTTCAGTATCTGGAATGCCGGACGGATGGTGTCTGCCGTCGTGCCGCGTGCACCGGCTAACTCGCCGTCTGCGTCACCGGCTTTGATCATCAGGCAGCCCAAGTACAGCGGATCCTGTGCTTTCTTTGCTGCCTCTTCTTCCGTCATGCCCTTGGCTTTGCGCAGTTCGAACAGCAGCTTCGCGTACTCCGGCATCTTCGGGTCGTGAATAGGATCGACAATCTTCGCCTCCTTGATGTGCTCATAGCCTTTCTCGGCAGCCATGCCCTTGATTTTCTCAGGGTCGCCAATCAAAATAAGCTGCGCAATCTTGTC